>JAISQJ010000157.1 GCA_031274285.1 Treponema sp.
TTTTACCCCGGAACAAATCCAAAAATATTCCGGGCTGTCATCGGAGGAAATTAGGGGACTATAACCAGTTGTCACGGGATTTTACGGCTAATTGTGGGTCAAGTTTAGATTAGGGGCCCAGGGCCGCAGCCTGTTTGATTGTCTGCGAAGGGTACATACCCCGGCCCCTTGGGGCGGTACTAAGGGTATGTACCCTGAGTCAAATACCTTACCAGAACAACATACCCCGCTGCTTTGCGCTAAACTTGACCCACAACTCTATGACTGATTACTATTCTCCAAAAAGAGAAACCACGAAGGGGCACAAAGGCGAAGAAGGGTAAAGAAACTAAGCCTTCTGCCGTCTTTTCAGACATAAACCGATGAAAAATCTCATTTTTCAAGCTCCTTTGTGCGCCTTCGGCGCCTTTGTGGTTAAAATTTCCTGAGAATTCTTGGCACCCATATTCTATGGGTCAAGTTTAGCGCCCGGCGGCGGGGGATGCGCCCAAAAACAGCAAAACTAAAAGAGGCCCCGGATATTTCCTTCCCCGTCGATGTCCACGTCCATGAAGGCGGGGCGGGAGGGGAGGCCCGGCATGGTGCTGATGTCTCTGCAGAGGGGGTACACAAAGCCCGCCCCGGCGGCGAGCCGTACTTCCCGGACGGGGAGCCGCCAGCCCTGGAGACTTCCCCCCTATACTTCCAACATTGCGGCCTTGGGGGTAGAATAGGGTCATGCTTGATAAATTAACCCAAAAGGTTTCCGATGCCCTGCGTTTTGTGGCGGGGAAATCCACGATAACCGAAAAGAACATCGACGATGCGGTGGAGGCCATCAAGATGGCCCTCCTGGAGGCGGATGTAAACCTGAGGGTGGTGCGCCGCTTTGTGAACTCCACCATCGAGGAGGCCAAGGGGGAGCGGGTGCTGCGCTCGGTGGACCCGGGGCAGCAGTTTGTCAAAATTGTCCATGACAAGCTGGCGTCTTTCCTGGGGAGCGAGGGCGAGGGGGAACTGGCCCTCCGGGGGCCGGATGTCCGATCCGTGGTGCTGATGCTGGGGCTTCAGGGGTCGGGGAAGACCACCAGCGCGGCCAAGCTGGCCCTGCGGCTCAAGAAGGCCGGCCGGAAGCCCCTGCTGGCGGCCTGCGACCTGGTGCGGCCCGGCGCGGTGGAGCAGCTTGTCATCCTGGGGTCCCAGGTCGGGGTCCCGGTCTACCGGGAAGAAGGGGCCTCCGATGTGGTCAGGGTCTACCGGGGGGCCGACGACTATGCCCGCAAAAACATGATCGATACCCTGATCATCGATACCGCGGGGCGGCTCCAACTGGACGAAGTGATGATGGCGGAGCTGGCCCGGCTTAAGGAGGCGGCCAAGCCCGACGAACTGCTCCTGGTGGCGGACGCCATGACCGGCCAGGCCGCGGTGGACATTGCCAAGGCCTTTGACGAGAAGATCGGCCTAACCGGGGTGGTGCTTACCAAATTCGATTCCGATACCCGGGGCGGGGCGGCCCTCTCCCTTAAAACCATTACCGGAAAGCCCCTGAAATTTGTGGGGACCGGGGAAAAGCCCGAAGACTTTGAACCCTTCCACCCGGAGCGGGTCGCGGGGCGCATCCTGGGCATGGGGGACGTGGTCAGCCTGGTGGAGAAGGCCCAGCAGGTTATCAGCCAGACGGAAGCCCTGGAACTCCAAAAAAAGATGGAGAAGGAGAGTTTTACCCTGGAGGACTGGCTTGGCCAGCTCCAATCGGTAAAAAAGATGGGTTCCCTCAAGTCCATGCTGGACCTGATCCCCGGTATGGCGGGCCAGGTAAGCGAGGAGGACATTGACAAGGCGGAATTGAAGGTCCAGGAGGCGATCCTCTCCTCCATGACCCGGAAAGAGCGGGCCAACCACCTGATCATCGGTCCCTCCCGCCGTTCCCGTATCGCCCGGGGTTCCGGAACCTCCGTGGCGGATGTGGCCCGACTTCTTAAGCGTTTTGAAAAGATGCGGACCATGATGAAAAAGATGAGCAAGATGGGGAAAAACCCCGCGGCCATGCAAGCGACGGGCCGGGGCATGCGGGCCCCCTTTTAACCCTGCCCTGGCCGGGAGGCCATGACGGGAGGCCCTTGATCATCCACGGCAATTCCGTTAAGTATAAAGTTCGGCTTTTTTGGGGATGTGCTGCCCCTGGGCCGCGGCTTTGTCATACAGGCCGGAAAATTGAGGAGGATCCTTATGAGCGC
Source organism: Treponema sp. (assembly GCA_031274285.1). Classification (GTDB taxonomy): domain Bacteria; phylum Spirochaetota; class Spirochaetia; order Treponematales; family Breznakiellaceae; genus JAISFT01. The sequence goes on from JAISQJ010000157.1 coordinate 2,220, forward strand.
CAGGATTAGGCTTAAGAAATTCGGGACCAAGAAGCGCCCCTACTACCGCATCGTGGTAATGGATCAGCGGGCCCCCAGGGACGGCAAAACCATTGAGGAACTGGGCTACTACCACCCCATTGAGGCGGAAGACCGGCAGATCAAGCTTGAAGAAGACAAGGTTAAGGCCTGGCTGGGTAACGGCGCTTCGGTAAGCGATACGGTTCGCAGGATTCTGAACAAGAAGAACATCTCCGTCTCCTAAAACGGCTTCAAAAGGCAACATAATGGAAAAAGACCTGGTTGAATATATTGTTAAGTCCCTGGTGGATGACCCGTCCCAGGTACAGGTGAGTGTGGTTGAAGGTGAAAAGTCCACGATCCTGGAACTCCGGGTGGCCTCCGAGGATATCGGCAAGGTGATAGGCAAGCATGGCCGTATCGCCAAGGCTATCCGGACGGTACTCCAGGCCTCCACGGCCAGGGACGGCAAACACACGGTCCTGGAGATTCTGGACTAAACGAGGTACGGGGACTGCGGATCTGCGGGGTTTGTTTTGCCTATGACCGAGCGCTTTGTGGCGGCCCTGGTGGGCCCTCCCTTTGGCTTAAAGGGTTTTGTTAAGCTGCGTTCCCTGTCCGGGGAAACCGGACACCTCTTAAAACTAAAACAACTTACCTTGTATCTGGCCGGGCAGGAGCAGGTCCGGGAAATTGAAGCCGTGGAAGCGGCCTTCCCTTCCCTGCTGGTGAAATTCCGGGGCATCGACAGCCCGGAGGCCGCCAAGGCCCTGGGGGGGGCGGAGATCCTGGTTGACCGGGATCAGGCCGCGCCCCTGGGCCCCGGTGAATACTACATCGAAGACCTTAAAGGCATCGAGGTGTGGGAAGGCGCCGAGCCGGTGGGCCGGATCACCGATGTACTGGAAGGGGGGGGCGGCAGCCTGGCGGAGCTGCGGCTGACGACCGGGGAAACCCGGCTGGTACCCTTTCGGGATGAATTTTTCGGGGAAATTGATATTGAAGGGCGGCGGGCAGAGCTGCGCTGCCGCTGGATTCTCGCATGACCTACACGGTCCTTACCCTGTTCCCGGAGATTACCGATGCGTATTTCTCGGCTTCCATCATGGCCAGGGCGGTGGAGCGGGGGATGGTGAGCTACCGGGCCCTCAATATCCGGGATTTTGCCCCGGACCGGCACCGGACCTGCGATGACGCCCCCTACGGCGGCGGGCCGGGGATGCTGATGCTTCCCGGCCCCCTGGGCCGGGCCCTGGAAGCGGCGGGGGTGGCGAGGAAGGGAGGGGAGGGCCCGGCGGGGACCGGGCTCTCCCCTGTCGAGCAGGCCGGGCCGTCGGATACCCGCCCGGCGGATACCCGCCGAGTGATCTACCTTTCCCCTTCGGGGCGGCCCTTTAACCAGGCCCTGGCGGGGGAACTGATCTCCTATGGGGAACTTGTCCTCCTCTGCGGCCGCTACGAGGGCATCGATCAGCGGATCATCGACCTGTACATCGACGAGGAGATTTCCGTGGGGGATTATGTGCTTTCCTCCGGGGAGGCTGCGGCCCTGGTGCTCATCGACGCCACCTACCGGCTGGTGGATCAGGTGATCGCCTCCGAATCTCTGGAGGAAGAGACCTTTTCCGGGGGGCTTTTGGAGTATCCCCAGTATACACGGCCCGAAATGTATGCTAATCTGCAAGTTCCCGAGGTGCTGCTTTCCGGCCATCATGAGCATATCAGGCGCTGGCGGCTGCGTAAGCGGGTTGAAAAAACCTTGGCCCTGCGGCCGGATCTGATAAGCCGGGGCCTGGCTACGGAGCTTTTTGATGCGGAAACCCGCGGAATCATACAGGAGATGCGAGAATCATGAATGAAATTCGGGCTATCGAAGCCGGCCAGATGAAGCAGGAGCCGGACAAGGTTAAGGTTGGGGACACCGTAAAGGTCCATTTCAGGATTATCGAAGGCAAAAACGAACGGATCCAGATCTACGAAGGTCTGGTGATCGCCATAAAGAATTCCCAGGTAGGAAGAACCTTTACGGTGCGCAAAAATTCCTACGGCGTGGGGGTGGAGCGGGTCTTTCCCCTCCATTCGCCGCGGGTTGCCAAGGTGGAACTGGTCCGTCCCGGCAGGGTCCGCCGGGCCAAGCTCTACTACATTCGGGAAAAGATCGGCAAGAGCGCCAAAATTCGGGAACTTATCATCAAGAAAGAAGCCCGGCCCAAGGCCGAAGCCCCTGAATCCACGGCGGCCCAGAGCTAACAGCCGCGGCCGCACGGCTCAAGATGGGGATCGGCGGTAACCGGATAGCCGGCCCGGGCGATCCCCGGAAGGTCGGGCCGGAACAGGGAACGGCGGAGGAGCGGCTCCCCCGGACCCTTTCCCGGAACCCGGTGGACCGTGCTGCGCAAGGCCCCGGGTCCTTCCCGGCCCCTGCGGCAAACGGCCCCCGGCATCTTAGCTCCCTTATCGCCGATCTCAAACTTCCCCCCGGCAATCTTTCCCTTGCCATCCTTTCATTTGCCAAGTTTTTCTCCCTCCCCCTGGACGCCGCCTTTTTAGGGAAGATCCGCCAAAAAGCCCTGGGCCGGGAGGTTTCCCCCGGCCGGGCAGGAGAGGACCTGCAGGTCCGGGAGGCCCGGGTCCTGGCCGGATTAGCCGCCGCGGCCAAGGGAGTCGGGCTTAGCCCGGAAGCCCTGGACCAGTACGCCCGGGCCCTCCTCTACGGCCGGGGAGCGGAGTTCCCCGCAGGCGGGGAGGAGCAAGCCCCGCCTTCCGACGGGGGTACGCCGGGGGAGGAAGGCCCCGATCCCGGCGGCGGCCATGCCTCAACGGGCGGCGGCTCGGGCGATGGTTCCGGCGGCGGCCAAACCCCGGCGGGCGGTTCCAACGGCGGCCTGGGCCGTGAACCCGGCGGCGGCCAGGCTTCGGCGGACGGCGGTTCCAACGGCGGTCCCGGCGGCAGCTCCGAAAAAGGTTCCCTCGGGAAGGGCGGAGCGGACAAGACAGGCGCCCCGGATCCAAGGGTTCCGACGGGACCAGTTTTGGACCTGCTCAACAGGCTGCCGGGGAAGGACGGGAAACGGTGGGTGGTCCTGCCCTTCTCCCTGGAAGGAATGGACATCTGCCTGCGGGTCCTCCTGGCTCCCCCGGACCTTTCCGGGCCGGGCCCCAAAGGCGCATACCGGGCGGAACGGCTGGGCCTGGACATACGGGACCGGGAATGGTCCTGGAGTTTCATCCTTCTCCCCGGCCCGGAATCCGCTGTCCCGTCCGTGGAAATCTGCCGCCGCCCGGCCCCCGGCGGGCCCGAGGCCAAGGCTCTGGAGCGGGAACTGGCCGGCTTCCTGGGGATCCCCCCGGAGAAGGTCCGCAGCGGTGGGGGAATGCCTGTCTTTGCAGAAAGCCGGGATTGGACCTTGCGTTCACTAAATGAGGAGGTGTAAGATCAAAGGATATAAGTTTGCCGCCGCCATCGGCTACGATCCCCAGGATGCGGCGCCGCGGCTCCTGGCCAAGGGGCATCACCACGGGGCGGAGCGGATCATCGCCCTGGCCAGGGAGGCGGGGGTAGAGGTGGTGGAAGATCCGTCTCTGGCGGCCCTGCTGGATGCGGGAACCCAGGCGGGAGACCTGATACCCTTCTGGTGCTGGGAAGCGGCGGCAAAGATCATCGCCTTTGTCCAGAGCCGGGCCGGGATGGGCAGAGAAAAAAATGAGGTCGGCATGCAAGAGCGGCAGGTAAGGGGAAAAAATGAAGGATATTCCGGTTAACATCCTAAAACCCGGCATGATTTTCACCGAGCCGGTATACATTGATGACGACAATCTGCTGGTCCCTCCGGGTATTGCCATCAAACAGAAGGATCTGGCCCGCCTTATCACCTGGGGAATCCGCTCGGTAAAGACCACCGGGGGGCTGGCAAAAACCCCCGAAGCGGTCACCGCGGCCGTGGCAAAGCAGGATCACGGTAAGAATTTCAAGAAAACCGAAAAATCCGCGGAGGATGCCTCCAAGAATCAGAAGATCGAGCCGGAAGAGGAACCCAACGAATTCGACTCCAAGGAAATACAGGAGAATAAGGGCAGCTACCGGGAATATACGGCGCTTATCGAGCGGCTGGACCGAGTATTCTCCCATGTTTCCACCGGGATCGCCCTGGACGCCCTTACCATCAACGAACTCACCGGCCAACTGCTCAACGCCATCCGGGGTGAACGGGGCCGTTTTGTGGGCTATATCCTGGGGGGAAAGATAAGCGGCTACGAAATGGCCAAGAGCTCGGTCAATTCGGCCATCCTTGCCGCCATGATCGCCCAGGAACTCATGCAGCCCCCCCACAAGGTCATGCAGATCATCACCGGCGCCCTGCTCCACGACGTGGGGATGCTCCGGCTCCCCAAGGAAATTCTGGCCAAGCGGGGCGGGCTTTCCCAAGAGGAAATTCGGATCATGCACACCCATCCCCTGCACACCTACCGGATCATCGCACGGGAACTCAACTATCCGGATCAGGTGGGTTTTGTGGCCCTGCAGCACCACGAGCGATGGGACGGGCAGGGCTATCCCTCCGGTACTGCCGGCGAAAACATTGATATAGGCGCCCGGATCCTCTCCGTAGCCGATGCCTTCGAGGCCATGGTGAGCAAGAAGCCTTACCGGAATTCCATAGTCGGTTATGAGGCCATGAAGGCCCTCATGTCTGACAATCAAAGCCGCTTCGACCCCGACGTACTCAAGGCCTTTATCGCCATCATGGGGATCTACCCCATCGGCTCCATCGTGGTCCTCAACGACGGGGCCATCGCCCGGGTCAAGGAAGTCCAATCCGGCACTCCGCTGCGGCCCAAGGTGCAGATACTCATCGACGGATCGGGCCAGAAGCAGCAGAACGGGGCCGTCATCAACCTCCTAACGGAAAAAAACCACTTCATTTCACGGGCCCTCAATCCAAAAGAGCTGGTGAATAAGGGTGCATAGGGCCGCAAAGGGCCGGGCGGGGGAGCAGTATGCCGCCAGGGCCCTGGAAAAGGCGGGAATGCGTATCCTGGCCTCCAATTTTCGATCCCCCAGGGGGGAAGTGGACCTTATCGCCCTGGACGGGGACACCCTGGTCTTTGTGGAGGTAAAGTCATGGGCATCCCAGGGAGTTGACGGCCTGGAGTATGGGATTAACCGTGAAAAACAGCGGCGTATCATAGAAACAGCTAAGTATTTCCTTGCGGCCCATCGAGAATATAATGAGATGACAGTACGGTTTGACGTGGTCTTTATCAGAGGAATACCCCCTTCTCCACCGGCGATCCCTCAAACCGGGATTGATATCCGCCATCTTGCATCTGCCTTTATGGAGTGTGTATGATAAGCTTGCCGCAGGCAGTATTGCGCGGCCAGGAAAATGCGGTGCAGGGTAAGGGGCAGACGACCGCCGCCCATGGGGAGGCTGATCTTGCGGCCTTTCTTCCGGGGCATACGGGAGAGGGCTTCAACCTGGAAAATCTGCGCAGGAAAATTAACAACGAAGAGTACCTGTACGGGGCAATCCAGCGTATCGCCCAGGTATTGAGCGGCGAACTTCTAAAGGTATCCCGGGGGGGAATTTACCATGAACGACAGCGGAAGAGAAGGAAATAGTTCGGGGAGATCCCTCAGGCGCCGGGGCGCCGATTCCCGGCAGTCCCAAGAATTCGGCGCCTCCTATCCGAACATGGAAAAATCCTCGGGACGCTTCCAGACCGGAAGGCAGGGTTCCCACGGCGCCAGGGAGTCCCGCCAGGGATCCGGCGACGCCTCCCGGAAACGGCCCGAAGGGTCCCGCGAGGGCGCCTCTTCCCGGAGGCGGTCCGACAAGTCCCCCGATTTCCTGTTTCACGGCATGGAAAGGATCCCCTACGACCGTCCTAAATGGACGGCCCCCCAGCCTTCCACCGAACCTATTCCCCATCCCGTTTGTCCGTACTGCGATAAGCCGATTAAGGATATAAGCGCCGCCATGACCGATAAGGCCAGCGGCCAGCCGGTCCATTTCGACTGCGCCGCCGCCCGGATCGCCGAAGGGGAAACCCTGGAGAACGGGGATTCGGTAGTGTACCTTGGAGGGGGGCGTTTTGGCATTGTCCATTTTCCCGGCATGATTCGGGATGCCCTGCGGGGCGGCAAGGGCGGCGATGACTACGATACCCGGAATTTTCACATCAAAAAGATCTTGGAATGGGAAAATAAGGAAAACCGGGCTTCCTGGCGCAGGGATATCGAGGACCATTTTTCCGTGGTTTGAATGAAAGCAAACGATCCGGAACAGCCGCCCATGAGCGAAAATCCTGAGCAGATAGAAGAACTAAAGGCCGAAACCTCGGACGAATTCTATTCCGATCCGAAAATCCTGGAGCACTATGCCCTGCTGCAGGAAATTGGGGTGTTCCGGCAGATCAACAGTTTGAATAAGGAGATCCGTAATTACCGCGACCTGGTCTCGGGGGGGCTGGATATTATCAACCGAACCTCCCTGGACGCCATCATGGATGCGGCGGTGTACCGAATCTCTGACCATTTCCTGCCCTCTTTTATCGCCTTTCTCTGGAAACCAATTCAAAACCGGGATGAAATAACTATCAAGAGTTACCAGAACTACCGGCCCACGGATCTGGGGATCCGCCTGCACAGTATTGCTCCCTTTGAAGCCTTTTTCCGCAAGCACCCGCAGCCCATAGCATATCCCCTGCTGGTGTCGGAACTGGAAGACAGCAATGTTCTGCAGGTCCTTGAAAAGCTTAACCCCGAAATCATTATTCCCATGGTAGGGGGATTCGGACTCTACGGCATCATCCTTATGGGCCACAAGATGCTGGGGGAAGATTTTGCCAGTGAGGAGATTCTCTTTATTGAGCACCTCATGGCCTTTGTGACCCAGGCCATCATGAATTACCTGAACTACCAGCATTCCCTGCGGGACGTAAAGACGGGCCTCTATAACCACGGCTTTTTCCTCCACCGCCTGGACGAGGAAATAGCCCGGACCCGGCGCGGCAAGTACGGTTCCGCCATGCTGGTGATGGATGTGGATAAATTTAAAAATTTTAACGATGCTTTTGGGCATTTGGCCGGGGACAAGGTATTGGAAACCCTGGCCATAACCCTCAAGCAAACGGTCCGGGGCGAGGATGTGCCCTCCCGCTTCGGCGGAGAGGAATTTACCGTCCTGCTCCCCAACACCAACGGGGAGGGAACCTGGCTGGCCGCGGAGCGGCTGCGGAACGCGGTGGCCGAGATGAAGGTCCCCTGGGACCCTCCGCTCCCCCAGGTTACCGTCAGCATCGGGATCTGCTGCTTCGATCACCGGGAGCAGTTGAATACCGACGGCATCATCCTCCGGGCCGATGCGGCCCTTTATATGTCCAAGCAGCAGGGCCGCAACCGCTCAACCGTTTGGAACCCCGGTATGGGGCATGTTGAAGGTTAAAGGAGACGGCATGACCGGCATTATCGGCGCCATGGAAGATGAAATAACCATGGTAAGGGATTGGATGGAAGGCGGCGAATCAGGCGGCGCCGGGGGTTTTGAATTTTGTCGGGGAACCCTGGAGGGGAAGCCCGTTGTACTGCTGCGCTGCGGCATCGGCAAAGTCAACGCCGCGGTGGGCTGCGCCCTCCTGATTGACCATTATAAACCCAGCCTGGTTATCAACACCGGTTCCGCCGGGGGCATAGATCCGGCCCTCAAATTCGGGGATGCCATTATTTCTACCGGCCTTTGCTATCACGATGTGGATGTCACGGGCTTTCATTATGCCCCCGGCCAGATTCCCGGCCAAAGCGCGGTGTTCCCCGTGGATGAAGCCCTGGTAAGCCGGGCGGAACGGGCGGTAAGGGAGCTAAAAGGGGAAGGGGCGCTCCCCGAATCCTTTAACTACACCGGGGGGATCATTGCCAGTGGTGATGTTTTTATGCGGGACCCGGAAAGGATCGACTGGGTACGCAGGACCTTTCCGCTGGTCCGGGCGGTGGAGATGGAGGGGGCCGCCATTGCCCATACCTGCGGCCTCTTTTCCGTTCCCGCCCTCATCATCCGCTCGCTTTCGGATATCGCGGGCCTGGAATCCCCGGTAAGCTCCGAACAGTTCCTTCCCCTTGCCGCTAAACATTCCGCGGAAATTGTCCGCCGGATTATAAAAAATCTTTAAGGAGGCTGTCATGGAAAAAATCGCAAGCTTTCAGGTCGATCATCTGCGCTTAAAGCCGGGAGTCTACGTATCCCGCAAGGACAAGGTTGGCTCCGAAGCGGTCACCACCTTTGACCTCCGCTTTAAGGAGCCCAATAAGGAACCGGTGATCGATAACCCCGCCCTCCATACCATTGAGCATCTGGGGGCCACCTTCCTCCGATCCCACCAAACATGGGCCCCCAGGACCGTGTACTTTGGACCCATGGGCTGCCGCACGGGTTTTTATGCTATCTTCTCCGGGGATTTAAGTTCCCAGGACATCCTCCCCCTGCTGCGGGAGATGCTGGACTGGATTGAATCGTTCTCCGGCCCCATCCCCGGCGCCCACCCCGCGGAGTGCGGCAACTGGTCCGAACAAAACCTGGACATGGCAAAGTGGGAATGCCGCCGCTGGGGCGCAGTGGTCCGCAGCCCCGGACCGGAAAACCTGAACTACCCCAATTCTTGAATTTATCCTAAACAAGGGCCATGCTTGACCTTTAGGGGGTACCGGCCTTGAATCATAGAAACCGCGGGAGGCCCTTGCGGCTCCTCACCTTGGCCCTCGCTCTGTTTTCCTGTGAAAGGTTTGAGGGCGCACGGAAGCTGTCCCCCGTACCGGTTTCCCCGGCGGACGGCCCCTCCAATGCGGAGGAGGAACTCCCCGATTTGGCCGCCGCCATAGCAAGTCTAACCGGGAGGGATACCTATACGGAACCGAGCGCCCTTGCCGCCATTATCGACCGGGCGGACCTTCCTCCTGACCTTGCCTTCAGGCTAAAAACGGCGGCCGCGGAAAATCCCGCCTTTATCATGGACCTCATGGAATGTCTTAACGGGGACCCCTTCCTGCGGCGGCTGGTGGACAAGACCAGGCCCCTGCCGCCGGGCTACGAACCGGAGGACCTGGTGGACCTGGAGCCCGGCTCCTATGAGCTTGGACGGCAAGGTATGAAACTCCGCCGGGCCGCGGCCGAGGGCCTGGAAAAAATGGCCGCCGCCGCCCGTTCCCAGGGCATCGTGCTGGTAGCATCCTCGGCCTACCGTTCCTACGACTACCAGGTACAGGTATACAACAGGATTGTCGGAGAACTGGGTCAGGAAGCGGCGGACCGGGAGTCCGCCCGCCCCGGCCACAGCCAGCATCAAACCGGATTGGCCCTGGATTTCGGCTCCATTGACGACAGCTTTGCCCAAACCAGGGTCGGCCGCTGGATAAAGGAAAACGGCAGCCGTTTCGGCTGGTCCATCTCCTTCCCCGACGGTTACGAGGCAGTCACCGGCTACCGCTGGGAAAGCTGGCATTACCGCTATGTGGGCGAAGATCTGGCCGCCTTTATCGATACCTGGTTCGGCGGCATCCAGCAATACGCCCTCCAGTTCATCCACGCGTGGGAAGAGGCAGGCTGAATTCCCCGGACTAGGAGTTTGCAATAGGCTGCTAGACCGGCAGGGTCTTGAGGTCCACCCCCAGTTCCCTGGCGGCCTTTTCCGCGGCCCCGGGGCCCGCAATAATGACCGGGTTTTTCCCCTCCTGGCCGGCAAGCCGCTCAAGGGCCGTCCTCATAGCTTCCTTTCCCAGCTCCGTAAGCCACTTGAGCCGCCGCCGCCGCAGTTCTTCGGGGTAGCCGTAGAGAAAGCGGATAAAATCGGCGCCTGCCCGCTCCGCGGGGCTCCGGGGACGGATTTCCCTGGCGTAGGTCCCCACTATCGCCTTTTCCAGGCTGTCGCCCTCCCATTGGGAATCCCCCCTGGACAGCATGTCGGCCAGCACGGACCTAAAGGAATCGATGGACCTCAGGGGTTCAGGGTCCCTATAGGTTGACATGGCAAAGATCCCCTCGATGCTGTCCATGTGGGCGGAAGCGCCGTAAGCGCCCCCCTTCATGCGGATATCCTCCCACAGGGGCCCGGTGGAAAGCTGGTGGGTAAGCACCAGTTCCGCGGCATGGGACCGGGTATTGACGGGGGAAGCGCCCAGGGTGATGGCGGCAAAACCTATCTGCAGGGAGGGGGAGGCGAAGACCTCCGCGGCCTCCCCGGACTCTGCGCCCCCCGCTTCCCCGGCCAGGGCCAGGAAGGCGCCAGGGCTTCCGTTACCGGGATTCCGGGGTCCGGGGGGGCCGAAGGGACGGAAAGCCCGCTCCGCCGCGCTCCGGGCCGAGGCCAGGGCCCTGGCGGATCCGGTGAAGCTTGCGATAAGCCCGCCCTGCCCCACCAACCGATCCCGGATCCGGTTAAGCCGGGCGATAATCTCCCCGGTGTCAAGCTCCGCCAGGCGGCGGGCAAAGCTGATCTGCCCCAGACCCTCCCACACCTCGTTCACCGCCGAGGAACGGGAGGAAAACCGGGCGGACCGGGAAGCGGCGTAGTGCTGCCCCGCGGGGGCAAGGCTGGCCTCGGCCTCGTTCTTCCCCTCCAGTACCAGGTCCCTGATACGCCGGGCATCGGAGAAGTCAGCCTCCCGGATAAGGCGCAGGGCCAGGTCCAGGCCCTCGGCAAATTTTTCGTCAAGACACTTCAACCGGAAGATGATCCAGTCCCGGCCCCCCAGATCGAAGATACCGGAAGGCACGGCCACACCGCCGGCCGCGCCGGGGCTCAGGCTGCCGCTCCTGAGCAAGGCGTTGAAGCCCCCCACGGTACGGGCCAGGAGGCCCGAAACCTGACCGTAGTCCATGCCGGGGAGCCCCACGGAGGGCAGGACCCCGGAGAAGAAGGGGAGCCACCGGTAATCTTCGCTGTCCAGCATATCCACGGGTATGGCCAGGCTGGCATAGCTGATGCCATTGGTGAAGAGTTCATGGGTAAGCAGGGGGACCCCGGCCGCATCATGCAGGGTATGGGGCGCGCCCTCCAATTCCAGGGAAAGATCGCTTCGGGAAAGGTGGGGCAGGGAGGCCAGAACCGCGGGGTCCTCCTCCCGGCTCTGGTGAGCTTCCAGGGCCGCTTCCTTTTCCTCCAGGGCCTTTCTGCCCTCCGCCGGCAGACCCGCCGCTATGCCGGAAAGCTTTTCCTCCAGCCGCCGCTCCTGGGCCTCCCGGAAACCGGCCTGGGGTTTCACGGTTAACAGGACCCGGTGGGGGTTGTTCAAAAAGTATTGTTCGATCAGGGATTCAAAGAAACGGGGATTGGCGGCCAGTTCCGCCTTTAGGGCCTTGAATGCGGGCGTAAACAGCAGGGTGTCCCAGGGCCTTGCCCCGTGGAGCCAGCCGTTGAGGGAACGGCGCAGCCAGGTCAGGGAGAAGGGCCCGCCGGAACGGCGAATCTCCAACTGGGAAAATTCCATGGAAAGCAGGGCCGCCTCAATTTCTTCCGGGGGAATACCCTCCCTGGCGATTCTGCCCAGTTCTCCCAGGATCAGGGCCTGGACCTTGGGCGCGTCTTCCGGCGCCACCCCCCTAAGCCCCGCCATAAAGAGGGTCTCCCGCAGTTGGTTCTCCATGCCGGAGTAGGGCCACAGGTCCTCCCCCAGCCCCGACTCAACCAGGGGCCGCGCCAGGGGGGAACCGTCATGGCCCAGCAGGGCCTCCGCCAGCGCGGCCAGGGCGATGGTGTCCCGGTGCCTGGTTACATCCCCGCAGAGCCAGGAGATAAGGACCGTAGCCTTGCCCCCCATGGGGCAGGGCACCGTGAGGCTCCGCTCTTCGTCCCAGCGTTTTACCGGAAGAATGGGGTCCGCCGGGCTGCCGGGAGGCAGGTCCGCCAGGAAACGTTCATTGATAAAATCAAGCTGTTCCCCCGTGGGGATGTTTCCCGCCAGAAAGATTCGGCAGTTGGCCGGGGAGTAGCGCCGCCGGTGGAATTCCCGCAGGTCCTCCCAGCTTAGGCTGGGGATCTGCTCCGGATCGCCGCCGGAATCGTAGGCGTAAATGGTATCGGGGAACAGGGATTTCACGGACCAGAGGGCCGCATAGCTGTCCTGGGACGAGTAGGCCCCCTTCATTTCATTGTAAACTACCCCGGTAATGGACAGCTTCTCCCCCTTGCCCTCCGAAAGGCTGAGCCGGTGTCCCTCCTGCATGAAGGTATATTCGGAAAGCAGGGGGTGAAACACCGAATCCCCGTAGACCGACATAAGGTTAAAATAGTCCTGCCGGTTTACCGAGCTTGAGGGGTAGACGGTCTTGTCGGAAAAAGTCCACGCGTTCAGGTAGGTTTGCAGGCTTCCCTGCTCCAGCAGGGGAAAGGCGTCCTTGCAGGGGTAGCGCTCGGAGCCGCAGAGTACCGAATGCTCCAGGATATGGGCCACCCCGGTGGCGTTTTCCACCCCCGTGGCAAAGGCAAAGGCAAAGAGATTCTCCCGGTCGTCGTTGTAAACGTGAAAGACCTGGGCGCCGCTCGTATGCCGGGCCCAGATGCCTTGGGCCCGGAGTTCTTCCAGATCGGTCATCTCGATAATCTCAAAGCCGTTGGCCAAAATTTGTCCCTTCTTCAAGTCATCGCTCATAGTCCACATCCTTTGTTGTTGATAAGGCCTCCGGTCCCACTTTCCACATCCAGGCCAGGAAGCTCCTGGCCGCCTCCTCCGTCTCCCGCCGGGGAACCGGCCCCAGGAGTTCCCCCTCCTCCCGAATCCGCTGCCGCCGTTCGGCAGACACATTGGAAAGCAGCTTTTCCGCCAGGTCCCGCCCCCGGCCCTTAAGGAGCAGGGCAATATCCCGGTCGGCCATGGTCCTTAGTTTTTCCTGAAGGATCCGGTCGCCCATGGAGACCACGTCGTCCAGGGTGACCAGCTCGTCCCGCAGTTCCCGGCCCAGGGCAGGGTCCTGCGCCTCTAAATCCTGAAGTATTTTGCCCCCAAAGGAATAGTCCCCATGGCGCAAAATCTCCGCCAGGGCCTTGGGTCCGTCTATTTCCAGGGAATGACCGGAATGGCCCAGGGCCAGGGCCTTTTCCTTAAGGACCTCGGCGATCCGGCCCAGCACTTCCGGCGAAACCTGGGCCCCCTTGGCGATGCGGCGGGCCAGTTCGGTACGGTCCCCGGGCGCGGCGTTCGACAGGACCGCGGCAGAGAGTTTGGGGGAAAGGCGGGACAGGATCAGCGCCGAAACCGCGGGGGATTCTTCCCTCAGGAGGAAGCTTATCTGCTCCGCTTTGAAATCTTCCAGGAAGCTAAAAAGCCCCGGCAGGCCTTCCCCCGCGGGGGGCAAGGCTCTGTTGAGCAGGTCCTCCCCCTTTTCCGCGCCGAACGCGGCATAGAGGATTCTCCGGGCCGCTTCCGGGCCGCCGGAGGAAGCCCCCGGAAGCCGGTAGGAGGAGGAAAGCAGGGATTTGAATTCCTCCAGGATCGCCTTCCCCTCCTCCGGCCCAATGCCCCGGATGGAGGCAATCTCCCGGGAAACCGCCTCTATCTGCTCTTTTTCAAGGCGGGGAAGGATCTTGGCCGCTTCGTCTGCGCCGATAAGGATAAGGAATTTTGCCACCCTGGCGGTTTTGGATTCCCCCGGCCCCTCCGGGGCCTTGATAAAGTAGGGATCGGGAGCGTCGGCTTGGGGCATGTTTCAATCATAATATCATTGTGCTTTGATTGAAAAGCGGACGCGATCTTGCTATTATTGATCACCGGAATCATCTATGGCAGCATTCATTCATAGTGCAACTCCTCTTCGGGGGAGGAATCAGATCTACCTGGATAGGCCCCGAATCCACCGGCTGTTGGGGAAGGCGATGCAAAGCCCCATTGTTACCGTTACTGCGGGGGCGGGTTACGGGAAAACCCAGGCGGTCTATTCCTTTCTGCAAAACTACAACGCCTTTACCGCCTGGCTCCAGCTTTCCGAGCGGGACAATATGCCGGACAGGTTCTGGGAGAATTTTATCGCCGCCGTGGGCTTTATCAGCAAGGACACGGCGCGGCGGGTGGCGGAACAGGGCTTCCCCGATACGGAACGGGACTTCGGCCGGTACCTGACCATACCCCAGGGTGATATTATTCCCCAGGCCCGGTATGTCTTTGTCTTCGACGATTTTCATTTACTTAAAAATGGGGATGTCCTCCGTTTTGTGGAACATTCCATCTTTACCCCCTTTCCCAATATCGTTTCCATTATCATTTCCCGGTCCAGCCCTCATATTAACGTCTCCGGTCCGGATTCCCGGCGTACCGGAACCCAGGTGACCGAGAAGGACCTTCGCTTTACCGAAGAGGAAACGGTGGAATATTTCCGCATCCAGGGGATAAAGGCCAGCCGTCAAACCGCCGCCGCCGTATGCCGGGACACCGAAGGCTGGGCCTTTGCCATCCACCTTTCGGCCCTGTTCCTGAAACGCTTCTCCGCATCTACCCCCATGCCGGAGGACCATAAACTGCCGGGCATGCGTTCCAACATATTCCGCCTCTTAAAAACAGAGGTCATGGATGCCGTTTCCCCGGCCCTGCAAAGATTCCTTATCAAGCTTTCCCTTATTGATTCTTTGTCCCGGAAACTGCTGGAAGCCCTAAACCCCGGCAAGGACCTCATCGGCGAAATGGAAAGGATAGGCTCGTTTGTCCGTTACGACTCCTACTCCGATAGTTACAGCATCCACCACCTTTTTCTGGAATACCTTACCGGGAGGCAGGGGGAACTTGATGCCGCCGAAAAACAGGAATTCTACCGCAGCGCCGCCCGGTGGTGCCGCAGCAACAGCCGCAGAATAGATGCCCTTAACTATTATGAAAAGGCCGGCGATTACGACAGTATTATTGACATCATTGACCGGCTTCCCATGATCCTTCCCGATCATACCGGACTTACCCTAAAGGAATTGCTGAACCGGGCCCCGGAATCCCTGTACCGGGATAATCCCATGCTCTGGGCCCTCTACTGCAAGATAGGCATAAGCTTAGGTTTCTTTGATGAAAGTACAAAGATTCTGCGGGATCACATCAAAGGGCTGGAAGAATCGGCGCCATCCCTTCCCCAGGCGGCGGAACTGAGGCGCCGGGCCCTCCTGGGAAGCTGCCTCTACCTGGGTTTTGCCGGCCTTATCACCAGCACGGATACCGGGGATTACCGTTATGTTGAAAATCTCAAGCGGGCCGCCCTTTACAGCCCCCTGAGCGGACCGGAGCCGGGGCCGCCGGCAACGGTAATAATGCTGGGCTCCTATATATGCCGGGTCCGGGACCCGGAGGCCGAAAAAATCATCCCCTACCTTAATGCCCTGGAAGCCAGCGTCCCCCACGCCGCCCGGGCCTTCGGGGGCTGCATGTACGGCATGGCGGATCTTGCCTGGGGAGAATACGCCTACTTTCGCGGGGACCTGTCCGCGGCCAAGACCCGTCTTGGCGAGGCCCTGCGGAAGGCCCGCGAGAAGCGGCAGTTTGAAATTGAAAACCGCAGCCTCTTTTACCTGCTGCGCATCGCCATCCACCGGGGCAGCGGCCCGGAGATTGAGGAAGCCCTGAAAGGCTTAGATGCCCAGGAAGAACAGGAATACTACCTTAACCGCTCGGTCCATCATGATATTATCATGGGCTGGTACTATACCCAGACAGGGGAGCCGGAAAAGATCAAAGCCTGGCTGAAAAGCGATTTTGAGGACGGCGAGCTTAACAACCGGGGCCGGGGCCTGGAGATTCTGGTAAAGGCGAAATACCACCTGGCTAAAAAAAATTACCCCGCGGCCCTGGCTTCCCTGTCGGGCCGGAAGGACCTTGAAGGGGACCTGGCGCTGGGGAAGCTGGAGGCCCTGGCCCTGGAGGCCGTGTGCCGCTATGCGCTGCGGGACCGGGAGGGAACCCTGGGCTGTCTAAGGGGCATCTATCAACTGGAACACCGGGGCGGCATCACCATGCCCCTGACGGAGCTTGGCCGTTTCGCCCGGTCCCTGATGGATTGGGCCCTCAAGCAGGAGACGGAGGATCTAAGCCGGGAATGGCTGCTTGAACGGCGGCGGAGCGCCTCGCTCTACGCTAAAAAACTTTTTTCCGTCACCGGGGCGCGGCAGGAAAACGGACAGGAGGGCGGCACGGCCGGCGCCCCGTCCCTGGGCGGTCTTTCCCGCCGGGAACAGGAGGTCCTGGCCTGCCTTTCACGGGGCCTTACCCGGACGGAGATAGCCGGAACCCTGTCCCTGTCAATCAATACGGTTAAGAGTGTTATCCGCAGTATCTATAACAAGCTGGGAGCGGTAAACCGGTCCCATGCGGTACAGACCGCCATCGCCGCCGGGTTCCTTAAAAAGGCCCAATGATGGCCAATGTACTGTACCAGGATGCCTCCTCCCTCTCCGTGGATTGCCATTATCTGGAAAGGCCCCGGCTCGCCGGAATCCTGGAACAGGCCATGGAAAACCCCGTGGTAGAGGTGGTGGCGGGACAGGGTTACGGCAAGACTTCTTCGGTATACTCGCTGCTTAAAAATTACCCCGCGGTTTCCCTGTGGGTACAGATTTTAGAGCAGGACAATGTATGCGGGCGTTTTTGGGAGAATCTCTGCGCCACCATTGCCCTGCGGAATTCCAGGCTGGGAAAGGGCATGTCGGGGATCGGCTTTCCCCAGACGGACCGGGACTTTGATCGCTTTTATATGCTTGTGGAACAGTCGATCCGGGACATACAGGCCATTTCCCCCGTCCATTACGTCATCGTGTATGACGATTTCCATCTGATTAGTAATCCTGTGATGCTGGATTTCTTTGACCGTGTCCTGGCCTTCCCTTTTTCTAACACCACCGTGGTGCTGATTTCCCGAACCGAACCTCAGGTTAAAACCCTGCCCCTTCTTTCCAAGGGCCTTCTTGCCGGAATCACCGTGGAGGATCTCCGCTTTAGCAAGGAAGAAACCGCCGCCTATTTTTCCCTATGGAATGTTACGGTTTCCGAAGAGGATCTGGACCCCCTCTACCGGGATACCGAAGGCTGGCCCCAGGTTTTAAGCCTCATCGCCCAGAATGCGGAAAAACAAAACGGCGGGCGGCTTCTCTATTCCCCGGAACTGATTAAACTCCCCCTGTTCAGGATGATCGAAACTTCCTTTTTTTCTTCCCAAAGCGCCGCCGCCCGTAAATTCCTTATCAAGCTTTCCCTTACCGGCTATTGGCCCCTGGATCTGTTGAAGGACCTGGAAGGGGCGGAGGAAATAACCGGGGGTCTGGACAAGGTGACTCCCCTGATCCGTTACGACTCCTACCTTAACGGCTACCGGATTCACAATCTGCTTATCGAATTCCTCAAGGAAAAACAGGGGGAACTTTCCCCGGAGGAACGGCGGGAAGTTTATCAAAAGGCCGCGGCCTGGTGTGTCAAAAACAATCTGCGGATAGATGCCGCCGGTTATTACGAGCAGGCCCGTGATTACCAGGGGATCATAAATTTATGCCTTGCCTACCCCATGCATATCCCCAGGGAGGCCGCTTCCTTTCTGCTTGCCATCGTTGACCGCCTGATCCGCGGAGAGGATGATCCCCCCCGGGCCGTCTTGGCTGAATCCGCAGACAGCCTGCTCTACCTGCGCTATGCCCTAAGACCCAAGCTGCTTCTTGCCCTGGGCCGCTTTAAGGAAACGGCGGTTAGCTGCGGCCGGTCCATAGCAGAATTCGAGGCCCTGCCCCCGAATTCCATTAACGCCAGGATTCTTATGTCCATGTACGCCAGCCTGGGCTTTTTGCGGGTCCTGTCCTGCCGGGATACCAAGGATTATTGTTTTGCCCCCTTCTTCGAAAAGGCCTACTATCACTTTCAAAGCCAGGGGGTGCGTATCGGCGAGAAGATGGGCCAGGGTATCCTGCCGCCCTATATCAGCCAGGTCGGATTTCCTGCGGAGGCCGGGGAATTTGAGCAATATCAGGCCAATATTACGCCCGCCGTCTCCGTTATGGTAAAGATAGGCAACCTTCTGGGCGGTGTGGATATTCTCGGCAAATGCGAGTACAGCTACTTTCAGGGAGACCTGGGGGCGGCGGAGAATTTTGCGCGCCAGGCGATAATCCAGTCCAGGGAAAACCGCCAGCACGAGACGGAAAACCGGGGCATCTTTTTTTTACTGCGGATTAGCATCCATAGGGGGGATTTCCCTGAAATAGAAAACCTGTTCAGGCAGCTTTTGGTCCAGCTTGAGATCGACGATTATCAGAATCGCTTTATTCTTTACGATATTGAATGCGGCTGGTTTTATGCCCAGACCGGCAATCCCACCCGGGCGGCCTCCTGGATCAAGGGCGGTTTTGGCGGAATAGAATTTGACGATTACTATCATCCCCTCGAAACCATGGTTAAGGCGAAGTGCCTCTTTGCGGGGAAAGAATACCAGGCTGTCTTGGATACCCTGGATCGGTGGAAAAAAAAGAATGAATCCAAAAGTTTCCACAGCTACCTCCTGGGAAAGCTGGAAATGACGGTTCTGGAAGCGGCCTGCCATATACACCTGGATCGCCGGGCCGCCGCCCTGGAAAAGCTGGAGGAAGCCTGGCGCATAAGCGAGGCAGAAGGCTTTGTCATGCCCTTTATCGAACTGGGGGAAGACATGCGGCTCCTGGCTTCCGCGGCGCTGGAAGAGGCGGACCATGCGGGCGGCCCGGAAGGGGAAAACCGAAAATCTCTAATACCTCCCGAATGGTTAGAAACGCAGCGGAGCAAGGCTGCGGCCTACGGCAAGATGGTTTTTGCCGCCGCCGAATACGGGCCCAAGCCCCGGACGCAGACGGCCGGCGGGGATCAAGGCCTCCAGGAAAACAACGTTCTGCGCCGCAGGGAAACAGCGGTACTAAGGGCCCTGTCCCAGGGCCTTACCAGGGAAGAAATCTCCCGCAGGGAAGGGCTCCCCCTCCACCGGGTAAAAGAAATTATCGGAAGCATTTACCGCAAGCTGGGCGCGGTAAACCGTGCGGATGCCATAAGAATTGCCGCGGCTGCGGGACTCCTAAAGAATTTCCGCCATTAGGGTGTATTCCGTCCTTTTAGACCTCATAAACTGCTAAAGTGAAGATTTTTGCTTTAATAGCTTTGTGTGAGGGAGTCACGCTGTGTTGAAAATAGAAACAGAGAATAACATCAGGGGCCGGGAAATCGAGCCCTTGCTTTCAAAGTCGGGCAGTATTCTTACCGCCTATGAACAGGCGGCCGATTGCGTGGTACAGGCCGTCGACTCGGAAGGTTACACCTTTAATCCCCAAAAAACCGGGCCGGCCGGTCTTTTTTGCAGTTGCCTGGGAAAAAACACGGCCGATCACGAAACCGGCGTCCCCCCGGAAGATTTTTCCTGCGGCGCCATACACCGGGAGGCCATTGAGGAATCCCGCAGGCTGGGGAGTTCGTATATTTATATGTGTCCCCTTGGCCTGGTTTTTTGGATCAGCCCCCTTTATTCCGGCGGCCGCTATGCCGGCGCCCTGGTTGCGGGAAAGGTGCTGGGAATTGAGAAGGAAGAGGCCTGCGGGAAGCTCCAGGCCTGCGGATGCGGGGGGCTGATTAAGGATGATCTTGAAGGAATCCCCCGGAAAAATTATGAAGAAATAAAGGCCCTGGCCCAGATGATGCTGATCTGCGCCCAGCAGATTTCCGCGGGCCGGCCCGGCGGCAAAGCCGCTGACCGGGAAAGCGGCGGCGAGATCATGGCCGGAAATTACGGTCCCGGCAAACCCGGTTCCGGAAATTTTATCTCCGGAGAGCCGTCCCTGGCCCCCAATGCCGCCTCCCTGACCCTGGTCTCCTCGGCTCCGGCCGCGGCTTCGGCCGCGGCTTTAGCCGCAACGGTTGCGAAAACCCCGGGGGAAGGCTCCTCTGAATCTTCAGCCCTAGCCGCGGCAGGGTCCCCGGCCAAAGCTACGGGGGAGAGCGCCCAGCCCAGTTCCAGCGAGCGGCTGCTGATCGCCGCCCTGCGCCGGGGGGACAGCGCCGCCGCCAAGCGGATACTGGAAAATATCCTCGATATTCTGAATACGATCTGTCCCGGGGACCTGCGTTTTTTCCGCTGCCGGGCCATTGAACTGGTGGTGCTGCTCTCCCGGTCCTGCGCGGTAGAAAAGGAAACGGAGGCCCTGCTGGAAGAAAACAACCTCTATCTGAAAAGGATAGCCGATTCTCTGACCATAGAGGAACTGTCCTCCAACCTTCACCGCATTGTTGAGCGGATGGCGGGAAGGATTTTTTCCTTCCAGGGCCTGCGGCACGCCTCGGCGCTGCGGAGGGCGGAACGGTTTATCTGGAAAAATTATACCCGCAAGGTAAGCCTGGACGAGATTGCCGCGGCATCGGGCCTATCGGCCCCCTATTTCAGCACCATCTTCCGGGAAGAAATGGGGGAGTACCTTTCCGCCCATCTCAACCGGCTGCGGGTGGAAAAAGCCTGTACCATGCTGATCGAGACCAATATGACCCTCAACAATATTTCGGAATCCTGCGGATTTGAGGATCAAAGCTGGTTTTCTAAAATATTTAAAAGCTATACCGGTTACAGCCCCGGAAAGTACCGGGAACAGGGGGGAATAGATGTTTATCCCCAGGACAAAAGCCGCGCCGTCTAAAGCTTTGGGAGCTTTGTCATGTCAAAAGATGTAAAGACCGATCCATTACTGGTTAAAGCCTGCGGCATGATTTTAAATTATGCCAAGGCCACCGGCTCCATGGTCTGTGTTCACGATCATAATTGTAAAGCTGTTCCCGAAATTTATGCCGAAGCCTTTTCCGACAGGAATATGTGCATGGAATGTACCCGCCGCCAGGGGAATCTGGCGTCGGCAGAATTTGTTGAAGCCCCTTCAACCCCCTGCGACGATATGCACCTCTGCGCCCTGCGGGAGTCTTACCGCTATGGGGGCAGTTACACCTACCGCTGTGCCCTGGGTTTTATGTTCTGGACCAGCCCTATCTATGTGCAAAGCCGTTTTGTAGGGGCCCTGCTGGGCTCCGGATTCCGCGACGGGAATTATGATAAGGCCCATCACCCCGACGGGGAATCGATAACGGATCAGGGGTTTCTTGAAAAGCTGAATCAATTCCCCCAGGCAAGGCCGGAAAAGATCAAAGCCCTGGCAGAATTGATGCTTATCTGCGCGGAATCCCTGTCGTCGGGAAATGAGCATTACTACGAAACTATCAAACGGCGGGCCCAGCAGCAGACCAGGCTGGCGTCGGCTATCAGGGAATTGGAGCAGAAGTATCCCCAGGGGGCCAACTTCCCCGGATACCCTATGGATAAGGAACGTCAGCTCCTCTCCGCCCTCCGGCGGGGGGACCAGGAGGCGGGCAAAGGTATACTGAACGATATTTTGGCGGCCCTGCTGTTTTCCAATCCGGGGGAGTACAAGTACATCCAGTTCCGGGCCATAGAACTGGTGGTACTCCTGTCCAGGGCCGGCGCGGGGGGCGCGGCCGCGGGGTATGAAAAAAACCAGTTGGAAACCAACAACGGCAATATCAAGCGCATCGAGGAAGCGTTGTCCATTGAAGAGCTTACCGATGTGCTTAACGTGATGGTAGAGCAGATGGCGGAGCAGATCTTTTCATTCAAGGGCGTGCGGCATGCCGCGGCATTACGAAAGGTTGAACGGTATCTGCAGGAAAACTACAGCAGTAAGATAAGCCTAAAGGAAGCGGCGGATTTATCCGGCCTTTCGGCCCCCTATTTCAGCACCGTCTTCAAAGAGGAGATGGGGGAAAATTTCTCCACCTACCTTAATCAACTGCGGGTGGAGAAGGCAAGCAGCCTGCTGCGGGAAACCAATCAAACCCTCAGCGAAATCGCGGGGTCCTGCGGCTTTGAGGATCAAAGCTGGTTTTCTAAGATTTTCAAAAATTACACAGGCCTAAGCCCCGGCAAATACCGAGGACAAAATAGCAGCGTCAAGGAAATATCCGATCGTAATTTTTCCACCGCCTGCCGTAACACCATTAAAAAATAGCAGGGTTCTTTCGGGGCTTAGGGCCGAAAGAACCACCCCTCTCAGGGTCCCTCTCCCGCCGGGGAGGGACCTTTCTTTTTGGGAGATCACCTGGCCGGTTTGGCGAAGCGGATAGGCGGGTCAGCGGAACTATTTTTGGAAAAGACACAGGCCCGGCGGGCCGCGTCCTCCGGCATGGTGGCAAAGGCGCAGTAATCCCTTATTTCAATGGCGTCTACCATGCGGCCCGGTACCCCGCCGGCCCGTATGAGCAGGGCCGCCACATCACGGGCGGAGGCCCCGTGCTGCCTGCCCAGGCCCACGTAAACCCGGGCCATGTCGGACAGACGGCCGTCCTCCTGGTGGTTCCTCCCCCGGCCCGGGCCCCTGGCCCCGTGGAGGGGGGGGGCCGGATCCCGGCGGGCCGTGGAAAAACGGCCCTCCCGGCGGGGGCCGAAACGGCCGTGATCTCCGCCTCCGGCGGAAAACCGCCCCCCCTCCCGGGGGGAAGGGGCTTCGGAAAATTCCGTCACCGGCCCGTAGCGGGAGGGGTCCAGCAGTTCCCCGTAATGCACCGTGATCAGGGCCTCCACCGCCTTTTCCGGCCCCAGCCGGTCGATAAGGTGTCGGCATACCTTGACCAGGAAAGGGGAGGGGGGCTCCCCCCCGGCCAGGCCGGGGGCCTCAGTCGTCTTGCCGCCGGCCTCCGGCGCCTGGTCTTCTGCGGCTAAGTCGATGGATTCCGGCGCCCTGTCTTCCGCTTCCGGCGCCTTACCTCCGGCTTCCGGCAGTCCGGCGGGCAATGCCGGCTCGGCAGGGGGTTCCGTCGGATTCTCCGTCGGATTCTCCGTCGGAATCTCCGGCAGCCCCGCCAGCACATCGGACACGATCCGGGCGCGGACGGCCTTCATCACCGATTTTACCGAAGGCACCTTCATCCAGAGAATGCCGCCGCCCAGGGCCCGCTCCATGCTCCGGGACAGGTGGTTGATCCGCCCCCGGTCCCCGGGCAGGGCCAGGGTCACCGCCTTGCCCTTCCGCCCCGCCCGGCCGGTGCGGCCGATCCGGTGCACATAGATTTCCCGGTCATGGGGCAGGTCCCAGTTCACCACATGGGTCAGCCGTTCAATGTCCAGCCCCCTGGCGGCCACATCGGTGGCCACCATGATGGTGGTCTGCTTGGCGCGGAAACGCCGCAGAGTCCGCTCCCTGGCCTCCTGGGAGAGGTCCCCGTGGATCGCCTCCGCAGCGTAGCCGTTTTCCACCAGCCGCCGGGCCAGCTCATCGGTCTCTACCTTGGTGGCGCAGAAGATAAGGCCGTAAAAATTTTCGGTTCCGTCGATGATTCGGCGCAGGGCCTCCAGCCGGTCCTCCCGCTTGAGGATCAGGTAAAACTGGTCGATCAAAAGGGCCTTGGTTCCTTCGTCCGGGGCCTGGTCCTCCAGGATTTCCACGGCTCCGATGTGCTTCCGCACCACCTTGATGATCTCGTCCGGCATGGTGGCGGAAAAAAGGGCCACCCGGTAGGGAAGATCGGGGGCCCCGTCCGCAGCTTCCTCCTCCCGTCCCAGGGCGGGCAGGGGCTTTCTAAGGGCGGCCATGATGGTTTCCACATCCTCAAAGAAACCCATGTCCAGCATCTCGTCCGCCTCATCCAGGATGAACCAGTCCACCGCCGAGAGGTCCAGGACCTTGCGGTCCATAAGGTCCATGATGCGGCCGGGGGTGCCCACCACGATCTCTGTGCCCCGCTTGAGGTCCAGAATCTGGTTCCGAATGGAAGCCCCGCCGTAAACCACGGTAATCCGGGGGAAACTGCGGGGCGGAGACTCCGCCGGACCGGCTCCGGCGGGAATAAAGCTGGCAATCTCCCGTGACACCTGCACGGCAAGCTCCCTGGTGGGGGTTAGAATCAGCGCCTGGGGGCTGCTCCTCCGCACGGTGATCCGCTCCACCAGGGGGATGCCAAAGGCCGCGGTTTTTCCCGTGCCGGTCCGGGCCTTTACCACTAGGTGGCCGCTTTCCGCCAGCAGCCGGGGCAGGGCCAGGGACTGTATGGAGGTGGGAAGCTCAAAGCCCTTATGGGCCAGGGCATCCATTACCGCACCGGACAAGCCGAAGGAAGAAAAGGGACGTTTTTCATCTACAAACATTACTGAAGTCTAGCACATTTTGCCTGTTATGTTTGGTATACTGAGGCGAACGGCGGCTACCGGTAGAGCCCGTGGATCTCCCTGGCATAGAGGGCCTGGATTCGGTGGCGCAGCAGTTCCTGCTTGCCGGACAGCTCCCGTCCAACCTCGAAGGGCTTGGGCAGCAGCCTGAATTTAAAGATTCGCTCAAAGGGCTTAAACCCCGTCTTGGGGCCCACCAGGTCCGCGATTTCATTGGCCAGCATCGCGTTGATCTCGGGCTGCTGCAGCAGTAATTCGTAGTCCACGATGGGGATGCCGTTCTCCTCCGCAAAGGCCATCACCTCCGCCTGGACCGGCACCACAAGGGCCGCCAGGTATTTCTGGTCCTGCCCCACCACCGCGCACTGAAATATGTAGCCGCTTTCCCGCAGTTTTAGCTCAATGGGGACGGGTTCCACGTTTTCACCCCCCCGCAGCACGATAGTGTCCTTGGCCCTGCCGGTGATCCTCAGTTCCCCGTCGTGGGTCAGCATGCCGATATCCCCGGTGTTAAGCCAGCCCTCCGCCGACAGGACCGCCGCGGTAGCCTCAGGTTTGCGGTAGTAACCCTGCATCATCTGGCCTCCCCGGACATAGATGACCCCGTTCCGGCCCGGCGGCAGGGCCCGGCCCTTTTGGTCGATGATCCGGACCTCCGTGTCCAGGAGCAGTTGGCCGATGGTACCCCGCCGGGATTTGCGCCAGCGCCTTACCGAAATCAGGGGGGCGGTCTCCGTGAGGCCGTAGGCTTCCTGCAGCCTGATTCCCACGGCGTTAAAGAAATGATCCACCTTGGCGGGAAGACTCCCGCCCCCGGATATGCCCGCCCTAAAGCGCCCCCCCAGCCGGTCCCTGATGCGCCGGAATACCAGCGTCGCGGCGATGCCGTAGCCGGGGAGCAGCAGCAGCCAGGGGAAAAACCCAATCACCGCGTCCAGGGCCCGGATTCGGCCGTGAAAATTCGGCAAAAGTCCAAAGGTCAGGTCCTTAAAGTAGGTATACATAAGCCCGTAGGACACGCAGAGATCAAAGGCCTTTTTCTCCAGGCCCCCCATCTGCCGGATATTCCGGTTTATCCCGTCCATGACCGCCTCCCACACCCTGGGGACGCTCACCATCCACTGGGGCCGGACGGCCTGAAAATCCGCCATCAGCACCGAGGCAATAGGCTTGGAGTAGGCGATTCCGGTTTTGTAGAAGAAGATCACGTATTCGATACAGCGCTCATAGACATGCCAGACCGGCAGCACCGAAAGCCAGATATCGCCGGGCTTAAGGTCCAGGATTAGGGCAAAGGAGGGAAGCTGGCAGAGAAAATTCCCGTGGCTTAGCATCACCCCCTTGGGTTCCCCCGTGGTCCCCGAGGTGAAGATGATGGTAGCCAGGTCCTCCCGGCGCCCCTTGTCCATCTCCGCCTCCACGTCCCCCGGTTTAAGGGCCTCGTGCTTCTGCCCCAGGGCCAGGAGGCTGGGAAAGTACAGGGTCTCCATGCCCGCCGCCGCTTCCTCGGCCTCCCGGTCCAGAGGCTCGTAGGTGATCAGGGTCTTCAGGGCCGGCAGTTCCCCCCGGATGGAGAGTATCTTCTTGGCCTGCTTGATGTTTTCCGCAAAGACCAGGGTACAGGCGGTGGACCCCAAAATGTAGCTAAGTTCCTGGGCCGTGGCATCGCCGCCCCTGGGCACATCCACCGCCCCAATGGAAAGAATCCCGAAGTCCGTAACCATCCACTCCTGGCGGTTGTCGGAGACGATGCCGATATGGTCGCCCCGCCGTACCCCAAGCTCCAAAAGCCCCCCTGCGGCATAGCGGATCTCATCGTAGAACTGCCGGTAGCTCTTGGGCCTGAACCCGGCATGCTGGGGATTCTTGTCTTCCGCCCTCGGCGGGGCCTCCCTAACGTATTGGGCAGCGATGTCCGGGGCTTCCCTGGCCCTTGTCCTCAGCATCAGGGCTAAGGTCTGTTCCATAAACGGACTCTCCTTTCTGCGTTTCGGCCGGGCCGAATCATTATGACAAAATATAGTATATTGTCATCCTTGCAGCTCCGCAAGGCCGGTATTAGGGCCGATACGGCGCCTGCGGGCGCTGTTTTGGGCATAAAAAAACCTCCCGGGAAAAGGAGGTGAGGAAACCCGGGAGGCGGCCTGATAGAGGCGTCCGCCGGAAACCGGCGGTGTATGGCGGCGCCCGTAAGGGACGTAAACCACCAACCCCTATCTCAGTTACCTTAAAACTAAGATTTTTCCCGCCTCCGGTCAAGGGAATTCGCTCTTCTCTTGCAAAAGGGATCGAAGAATGACAAATTTCTGCTATTTGTCACGGAAAGGTGTCAGGGGTGTTTAGAGGGGAGCCCTTACCACTGCCGGGGGCTAAAACCGGCGGGAACATCGATTTTTACCGTGTCCCCGGTTTGCACAATCACATAAAAACCCGCGTTGAGGGCGTAGTTTCGTACCCCCGGGGCAACGATGGCCCCCGCCACGGCGCCGTGAATCTTCCGGTGGTCGCCGTGTTTGTCGGCCCAGGACCGGAGAACTTCCAGCCGCTTCACATGCTCGTCGATGTGCCGTTCCAGCAATTTTGATTTAACCTCCACCGCCACCATGCTTTCGGTGTTTTGGAGCAGAATATCAACTTCCGCCCGGGTCTGCCCCGGGGGATC
>JAISQJ010000171.1 GCA_031274285.1 Treponema sp.
CGGCGCCCCATGCCCCATGCGCGGGTTCTGGTGGTGGATGACATGGCCACCAACCTGGCGGTGGCCAAGGGAATGATGTCGCCCTACGGCATGACGGTGGACGGCGTGACCAGCGGCAAGAAGGCGATAGAAATACTGCGGCACGGGGAGCCCAGGTACGATGCGGTTTTTATGGACCACATGATGCCGGAGATGGACGGCATAGAGGCGGTGCGGATACTACGGAACGAAATTGACGGCGAGTATGCCCGGAACATACCGATTATTGCCCTTACCGCCAACGCCATGGTGGGGACCGACAGGATGTTTCTGGAGAACGGGTTTCAGGCTTTTCTGTCCAAGCCCATCAACGCCTTTGCCCTGGACTCCGTCCTAAACCAGTGGGTCCGGCCGGAGGCCCGGATCAACGCAGCGCCTGACGCCATGGGTGTTCCCAGTGCCGCAAAGTGATTAAATTCTTCGTAATCCCTGTTATGGGTCAAATTTAGCACCATGGCGCGGAATTTTAAGGGCAGCCCGAATATGGTCAAAAGAAAACCTAAATTTTTCTGCGATAACTGCGGCGCCCAAGTGGACATGGCGGCGAAAAGCTGCCCCCGGTGCGGACGCTTTTTTGCCTCCGTGCGCTGTCCCAAGTGCGGCTATACCGGCGGGGACCAGGACTTTGCCCGGGGCTGCCCCAAATGCGGCTACTCTGCCGCGGTCCCCGGCGGAAATGCCGCTCCCCCGCGGAGGCGGGCCGGGGAACCGGCAGGTCCGGTCCCTGTATGGCTCTATTTTTTTGCCGCGCTTGCGCTTATGCTGGCCGGGATGCTTCTGTACCATGCGCTGCGTTAGGGGCTGTCCCTAGAAGTTTGCTGCGCTTCGCGCTTAAATTTGGCAGGGGGTAATTTCATGCCGTATCCGATGAAGACCGTTAAGGGTTATGTGTCCGGCAAACCGGGAATCCAGGTGGGGACCAAGTGGGAAGGGAAGATAACCAAAAAAACCAACGGCGATTTTGAATTTGACGAGGACGGGATCAAATTCCTCCACCAGTTGGGGGTTGAGTGGGTCATGGTGAACGATCCCCCCGCCTCCGGCGCCGTGGAGTACCGGCGTCTGCGGGAGCAGATTGAGGAGCAGGGCTTTAAAATCTACCGCCTGGCCGACAACCGGCTCCACAACATGCAGGAAATTACCCTGAACCTGCCGGGCCGGGATCAAAAAATCGATGAATATTTGCAGTACATCAGCAGCCTGGGGGAGGCGGGAATCCGTTACGCCACCTACGCCCACATGGGCAACGGAATTTGGCGGGATCAGGTACGCCGCCCCGTGCGGGGAGGCGCCGCCGCCGGGGGCCTGGACCTCAAGCTCCCCAACCGGGGTCATTGGCTGGGGGCGATCTACGAGTGGCCCCTCAGTCACGGCCGCAAATATTCGGAAGATGAACTTTGGGAGAACTACGAGTATTTTATCAAAAAGGTAAAGCCCGTGGCGGAACAGGCGGATGTGTATATCGGCATCCATCCGGATGATCCGCCGGCGGTGGAGATGGCCGGTATTCCCCGGAAGATCTTCGGCACCTTTGAAGGCTACAAGCGGGCCCTGGAAATTGCCTCTAGCGATCATATCGGCGCCTGCCTCTGTGTGGGCTGCTGGCTGGAGGGGGGGCTGGAACTCTGCGGCGCACCGGAGGCTTTTATCCGCTATTTTGCCCCCCGGGGGCTCCTCTTTAAGCTCCACGTCCGGAACGTCACCGCCCCCATGCTTTCCCCCGGCGGCTTTAACGAAACCTTCCCCAACGCGGGGTACTACAATCTGCTTAACGTGATTAAGACCCTGGACGAGGTGGGTTACGACGGGGCCATTATGAACGATCACCTTATCGACATGGTGGGGGGCCACTATAGCTGCGAGGCGGCCTTTACCTCCTACCTGCAGGGCGTAGTAGAGGCGATACAGAATCACTAACGAGGAGGATACCATGGATTTTATTACCCGGCCTGAACAGAAGGTAGCGGCGCGGCACAGTGATGTGGTGGTGACGGGGGGCGGCACCGCCGGGGTCTTCGCGGCCCTGGCCGCGGCCCGGAGCGGCGCTAAAACGGTCCTTGTCGAAAGCAAAGGTTATGTGGGGGGCATCGCCGCCGAGGGGGGCTGCGGGCTCCACAGTTTTTATAACCTCTGGAAAAATTTCGGGGTGGAAAAACGGTTGGTAGTCCGGGGTATTCCGGAGGAGTTTATCCAGCGGCTCTACCAGGCCGGGGGCTGTTCGGGCCATAACGAGACCCTGCTCTACTACGAATACGATGCGGACACCCTCTGCGTTGATGTGGAGGCCTACAAGTACCTGGCCCTGACCATGCTGCGGGAAGCGGGGGTCCAGGTTCTGCTCAACACCCTGGCGGTAGACGCCGTCAGGGAAGGGGACCGGATCACCGCGGTAATTGCCGAAAGCCACCAGGGCTGCGAGGCCCTGGCGGGGAAATATTTTATCGACGCCACCGGCTACGGCGATCTTTCCGCCCGGGCCGGGGCCTCCTACACCGAGCCCAACGATCACCCGGTGGTGAATTCCATGGGGGTGGGGGGCATCGATATTGATAAATACTACGCCTTCCTGCGGGATAACGGCGCGCTCAAGGAATACGGCCGGGGGCCCCGAAGCGGCCGGCAGCACCAGATTATCCGTACCGACGGACACTGGGACAAGATCGACCCCCAACTGGGAAAGGCCGCCCGGGACCTGGGGATGAGTTCGGTCACCACCACCCTCCACGACAACTACCTGATGTTTATCAAGATCAACTACAAGATGGAGCAGAGCCCCACCAACCGGGACGCCCTGGCGGAGGCGGAGGCGGAACTGCGCCGCCGTCAGCAGGAGTCGCTGAAGCTGCTGCGGCAGACCATCCCCGGAGCGGCCGATGCCTTTATCGCCCGGACCGCCCCCACTATCACCATCCGCCGGGGCCGTTGTGTGGAATGCGACTACGATATTTCCAACGACGAGGTGATAAACGCCGTCCACTTTGACGATGAGGTTTACTCCTACGGCTTCCACGACTCGGCCCCCCGTTTCCAGGTTTCCGGCGGCAAGACCTACGGCCTGCCTTACCGGTCCATCCTGGTTAAGGGCCTGGAGAATCTTTATGCCGTGGGGATGATTGTCACCTCCGACCACGAGGCCCACATGTCCACCCGGAACACCGTGTCCTGCATGGCCATGGGCCAGGCCGCGGGCACCGCCGCCGCCCTCTGCGCCAAAAAGGGCCTGGGGAACAGCCGTGACCTGTGCTGCGGGGAACTCCACGACGCCCTGAAACTGGCCAATGTCTGGTTTGACGCGGAAACCCCCTATCGGAATTAGTACCGGCGGCGGCATAAAAAAAGCCGCCCTGGGGGGCGGCAAAAGGGGACGGGCTACCGTATGACCAGGCGTTTTCCTTCCTCGCCGGCGGCCGCGGGGCTTTGCTGCTTAACCTGCATGGTTATGTGACGCAGGGCCCCTTCCCGCTTGAGCTTGATAAGGTACATGCCCATCTTTTTATCGCATACGGCGATGTGGGATAAGACCCATTCTTTAAGGAACAGGACAAAGTCGTTGGCGCTGGCCTTTTGGCCCGCCTGGAAGTCCTGCACCTGGCGGAGCACTTCTTTAACAAAATCCGAATGTTCCTTCTTGTGCATTTTATAATCCGGGTAGTTCACCCGTTCCATGATTTTTTCTTCGGTACTAAAGTGGTAGCCCACATAATCTACGGTGGCGCGGATGGCGCTCATAAAGGCAACCTTTGACTTGTCCCATCCCAAGACACTGGCCTCATGAAGCTTATTGGTAAGGTTGATCAGCTCCCGGTGCTGATCATCGACAAGACGGATTCCAACCGAATATGAGTCATGCCACTCTACGATTTTTTTCTTGGGATCCATAATTACCTGCCTCCTCTTTCCGCGTCCCTCTTCCTAATCACATTACGCTGAATCTTGCCGCTTATGGTCTTGGGCAGATCCTCCACAAATTCCACAATCCGGGGGTACTTATACGGAGCGGTCACCCGCTTTACATGGTTCTGCAGCTCCTTAACCAGTTCTTCCGAAGCCTCGTAACCCCGGGCCAGCACGATGGTAGCCTTTACCACCTGGCCCCGGACCGGATCCGGCGCGGCGCTTACCGCACATTCCAGCACCGAAGGATGCTCCATCAGGGCGCTTTCCACTTCGAAGGGGCCGATTCGGTAGCCGGAACATTTTATCACATCATCGTTCCTTCCGACAAACCAATAATAACCATCCCCGTCGTGCCAGGCCATATCCCCGGTGTGATAAACCCCATTATACCACACGGACCGGGTAATTTCCTCATCCTTCCAGTAACCCATAAAGAGTCCCGGCAGCAAGTCCCCCGCCGGGGCTTTGTCCGCCGGATCACGCTCCCCGGCTAGGGAGCCGGGATCCCCCGCGGCCAGGACGCTGATATTCCCCACCATGCCGTCATCGCAGGGCTGCCCATCCTCGTCCAGCAGGTTCAGCCGGAAAAGGGGGGCCGGTTTTCCCATGGAGCCCGGCTTTACCGGGAGCCACTTAAAGGCTGCGGCCAGCACCGATGTTTCGGACTGGCCAAATCCTTCCCGAATCTCCAGGCCCGTCTGCTCTTTTATCCGGTGGTACACCTCCGGGCTCAGGGGTTCCCCCGCCACGGAGGTATGCTTAATAAAGCTAAAATCCCAGCCGGACAGGTTCTCCTTGATAAGAAACCGGAACATCGTGGCGGGGGCACAAAAGCTCCGGGGCCTCAGACGCTGTAAGGCGGAAAGTATGCCCTGGGGGCTGAACTTTTCCGTGTCGTAGGCCCCCACCGCGGCCCCGCAAATCCACTGACCGTAGATCTTACCCCAGGCAAACTTGGCCCAGCCTGAATCGGTCTGGGTCAGGTGGACCTGGTTGTCCTGGACGCACTGCCAATACTTGGCGGTAACGATATGGCCCAGGGGAAGGCTGTGGTTGTGAAGCACCATTTTGGGCATCCCCGTGGTCCCGGAGGAAAAGTACACCAGCATGGGGTCCCCGGTCCGCATCCCCTCCCTGGACCGGGTAAAACCCTCCGGGGCCTTATCAAGCTCCGCGCGGAGGTCGATAAAACCGGCCGGCACATCCCTGCCCGCCGGGGCCGCCAAAGCGGTCTTTTTTAGAGCCGGCAGCTCCGGCAGGGCGGCGCGGATACTTTCCACCAACTCTTTATCGTCAACACTGATCAAAAACTTAACCCCGGCAATGCCGCAACGGTACACGATATCCTTAAAGGTAAGCTGGTAGGTGCCGGGGATACAAACCGCGCCGATCTTCATCAGGGCAAGCATCATGATCCACACCTGGGGGCGCTGTTTGAGGATCAGCATAACCACATCGCCCCGGCCTATGCCCTGGGCCAAGAGCATGTTTGCCGCCTTGTCGCTGAGCCGTTTCATATCCGCAAAGCTATAGGACTCCATGGCCCCCGAATCACCGGTCCACAGCAGGGCCAGTTTATCCGGCTGTATCCGAGCCCACTCATCGGCCACATCGTAGGCAAAGTTAAAATCCTCGGGCACGATACATTGGTAGTTAGCGTAAAAATCTTCGTAACTGTCAAATTCAGTCCGGGGACAGTACCGGGAAAGTATTTCGTTCATACCGGGCTTATTCCTGAATAATGGTGATGAACCGGGCCGGTTCGCCCTCGGTGAGGGCGCATTGGGCATGGGGCAGCCGGGCGTCAAAGTAGATAGAATCCCCCGCGGCCAGATCGTAGTCCCGGCTTCCCACGGTTACCCGGACCTTCCCTTCCACCACATAGTTAAATTCCTGCCCCGAGTGGCGGACCAGGGGGGCGCAGGCCTTCCCCGCATCCAGGCTTACCAGGAGGGGCTCCATGGTCCGGCTTTTGAAATTGTAGGCCAGGCTTGCATACTCGTAGCCCGGATACCGTTCCACCTGAATACCCTTTCCCGCCCGGCAGACGCTGGCGGTATCCATCCGGGGGTCCTCGCCGGTTAAGAGGACCGTGGTATCCGTTCCCAGGCGGTTTGAAATCTTGTACAGCACGCTGATGGGAATGTCCAGGCCGCCGGATTCGTATTTTTCGTAGGTTTCCAGTGAAATACCGATGTCCCTGGCCATATCAATGGCGCTTATGGCCATAATCTCCCGCAATTCCTTGATCCGGCCGGGAATCTGGCTGGGCCCCTTTTCCTCGTTCATAGTGAGCTACTATACCCAATTAGCCCTGTTCGAGAAAGCCCCAAATATCCCCGGATACCCGGCGCTCGTTGGCATCCAGTATCTCCACGGGAAGGTTGATAGCCTCGTCCCCCCGGCTTTTACAGCGGTCTTCCCCGGTTTTCAGACCCTTAAAGTCCCCGCCGTCCCCTTTTTTGATCAGCGCCGCATAATCGGCCGCGCTTTCCAGCTTTTTATCCAGGTAAAGCCCGTAGAGCTCCCCCTCCGCCGCCTGCTCAACGTGGTGAATGTCGGAACCGGCGGTCACGGGAAGGCGGAGCCTGGCCGCGTAGCGCAGGGCCAGGGCATCGGAGAACTGCTGCTGGTTCCCCGCGTTGGCGGCCTCCACCGCATCGATTAAGTCCGGGATCAGGTAAATTTTTGAGATATAGTAGCGCTGCCTAAAGGGGTGGGCGTGGACCACGCAGCCCCCCGCCGCCCCGGCCTCCTGGAACTGTTCCCGCCGGCTCCAGCGCCGGACCTCCGGATGTTCCAGGAGCCACTCCCTGTCCAGGCCGTAGATCAGGTAATCATCGCCGGAGAAGGTCTCCTCCCAGCCGAAAAACACGTCCAGGCCCTGGCGCGCCCCCTCCTCCCGGGCCTCCTCAAAGCCCCGGCAGTATTGTTTGACCCATTCCTTCCAGGGAAGATTCCGGTCCACCGCGCAGTTGCCCCGGTAAAAATGGTCGGTCACAAAGATCCCCGTATAGCCGGAATCCCGGTAATATTTGATGTACTCCCTCCCCCGGGCGGAGGCGCAGGCGCTTCCACCGCAGGTGTGCAGATGCGTTTCGTATAGATATGCCATGCTCCCATTCTAGTATCAAAGCCGGAAAAAGAAAATTGACATCGGTCTAAAAAGGCTCCCCCCTTTTTTATCGCGAAAATGCGGCTGCCGAGGCATCGTCATTGACAAAATCAACCCGAGAATGTAACCTTTTTTATGGGAAATTTGTTCAAAAAAGAACATATTGGAGAAAAACCCAGGTTATTCCTCCGCCGGATGTTTTTGACCATTATAGCCAACGTACGTTCGTATCTATCATAGAAAAAATAAAAGACGATCCATCGCGGTTAAATTCCAGAGCCAATAGGTCATTGTTGGAAAAGAAATACATCTGCTATCTGGGAATAACCGAAAAATCGAGAAGATCATTACTGGAAATCATGGTAGCGGAATTTGAAATGGCAGCATTGCCATTGAATGACGGCGTATTAGCATTGGCTTTAGCGGTTTTACGAACAAATAAGATTATCGACAATGATTGGCAAACTAATATGAACACACGGCTTGATTCATTGTTATCATCATGGATAAGGGAAACAAAAAATCCTGATTTAGTTAGAACGCTCTATTCAAAATATGAAATCAAGATGACGATATTCTGGGGGCGTTCTATCAATCCATTCAGAGCATTTCGCAGAAATCTACCCTTGGTGCATATTATACCCCATCTGAATTATTAAAGGGGATACATATACCAAAAAACAAAACTATCATTGACCCGTGTTGCGGCAGTGGAAGCATATTGATTAGCATATTAACAAAGGCACACGACCATTCAAAAATATTTGCAAGGGACATTGATGAAATAGCTTTAAAAATATGTTTCATAAACCTTGTCCTGTTTTTTAATAATAAAAATATATTGTCAAGAATAACAAGGCAGGATATGGCGTTTGTTGAAAATAAGAACCTGCTTTTTGATTCAGGAAAAGAAGAATTTGACTTTATTGTTACAAATCCACCATGGGGCAGTAAATGGACAAAACCTCAAAAAGATTATCTGCTAAAATTATATCCGGAACTTGAAACGACTGATATATTTAGCATCGCCTTATATAAGGCAATGACGAACCCCGCCGCAGAGCAGCGGGGTATCGTCGGTCGAGAAGAAAAAAGTCCTTCGGACTTTTTTCGGTTTGTACGGGGGAGGTTTCTACCCCGCCAACTTGCCCGGAGGGATT
>JAISQJ010000176.1 GCA_031274285.1 Treponema sp.
TTCAACACCTACCAGGGGATCAAGGACACCGACCCCCGCTACCTGGCCTCCGCACGAGTCTTCGGGGCCAGCGAATTTACCCTGCTCCGCAAAGTGTACTTTTGGCATGCCTTTGGTTCCGTCATCATGAGCCTCAAAACCGGCGTGGCCATGGGCCTGGTGATGCTCCTCATCGGCGAATCCTACGGCGGCCGCATGGGCATCGGCTACCTTTTGGGCCAGGCGAAAGACTACTTCGTGATCCCCGAAATGCTGGTGTGTATGGTGATCCTGGGCTGGATAGGCTGGCTCCTCATCGAGATACTCAAATACGTGGAAATAAAACTCGCCGTATGGAAGGTGGGGAGATGAAAAACTTTTTAAGAATTTTAACCACGAAGGAACACAAAGGCGAAGAAGGAAGGGAGAAAAGCTTTGCGGCAAAAACCTTTTCGACTTTTTCGACTTTGCGGTTTTTTTCTTTTCTCCCGGAGTACGCCGGTGATTGAAGCGAAAAGTATTACTAAATTTTTTTCCGTGGTAAACGAAAAGGGCCTGGCGGAAGGACTGACGGCGGTGCTGAACGTTTCCCTGCGTATCCCGGACGGAAAGATCGTTTCCCTCCTGGGGCCTTCGGGCTGCGGGAAATCGACCTTTCTTGAAATTCTCGCGGGCCTCCAGGCCCCCACCGACGGGGAGATCCTCATCGACGGCCAGCGGGTGCTGGAGCCCCTGCCATCCACCCGGAAAGAGATGGAGGATTACAAACGGCGCTACCGTTTTATTTCCCCCCTGGCCAACGGGGTATTCCGGGACCGGCCCAAACACGATATCGCCATGATCTTTCAGGATTACGCGGTCTTCCCCTGGATGACGGTGATCCAGAATGTTGTCTTCGCATTAAAACTGCGGAACTCTCCGGTGGGGGGCGAAAGGCCGGACAATCGAAAGAGGCTTACTCGGAAAGAGCTTTACGAAAAGGCCCGGTACTACCTTAACCAGGTGGGGCTTGGGGGCGTAGAGTACAAGTACCCCTCCCAGTTGTCGGGGGGTATGCGGCAGCGTCTGGCCCTGGCAAGAGCCCTTTCGGTGGAACCCAAGATCATCCTCATGGACGAACCCTTCGCCGCGGTGGACGCTTTAACCCGGGAAAAACTCCAGGACGATCTGCTGCGGCTCTGGGACGAGACCCGGAAAACATCGTTCCCGGTGATCATCGTCATGGTCACCCACGACGTTTCCGAGGCGGTGTACCTTTCCGACGAGGTGGTGGTTTTTTCACCCGGCCCCGGCACGATACGCAACCGTATCCCTATCGAAGTTCAGCGGCCTCGGGCCCGCACCGATCCGGCGGTCCTGGAAATTCAGGACCGGATCTTCGCCCTGTTCCAGTACGACCTGAATCAGGAAAGCGAATATTCGATTTAGTTGGGATAAGGAGGAGTGAGCGGTGAGTAGTGAAAATACGGGCGGTAGAGCGCCGAAGGACATAGCCGCGGATTTTCGGGGGAAGGTCTACGGGGATATTACGGCAGCCCGGGGGAACACGCCCCTGGTGCGGCTGGGAAAAATAGCGGCGGGGCTTCCCGGCGCGGTGCTGGCCAAGCTGGAATCCTTTAACCCCATGAACAGCGTGAAGTGCCGCATCGGGGCGGCCATGCTGGACGCGGCGGTCCGGGACGGGAAGCTCAAAGACGGCGGCACGGTGATAGAGCCTACCTCGGGGAATACGGGTATCGGCCTGGCCTTTGCCTGCGCGGCCAGGGGCTACAAGCTCATCCTTACCATGCCGGAAACCATGTCGGTGGAGCGGCGCAAGCTGGCCGCCATGCTGGGGGCCGACGTGGTACTCACCTCCGGCAAGGACGGCATGAACGGCGCGGTGCGGAAGGCCAGGGAACTGGTGGCCCAGATTCCCGGCAGCTTTATGCCCCTGCAATTTGAAAACCCCGCCAACCCCGAAGCCCACCGGCTTACGACCGCCGTGGAAATATGGAACGACACGGCGGGGACGGTGGATGTTTTTGTGGCCGGGGTGGGCACCGGCGGTACCATCACCGGCGTGGGGGAAGTCCTTAAGGAGCGGAAACCGGGGGTAAAGATTATCGCGGTGGAACCGGACGCTTCCCCGGTCTTGTCCGGCGGCCGGCCGGGCCCCCACCGTATTCAGGGCATCGGCGCGGGTTTCATCCCCAAGGTACTGAACCGTTCTATCCTGGACGAAATTATCCGGGTTACCAACGAGGACGCCATTATCAGCGCCCGGAAGCTCGCCGTTACCGAGGGGGTCCTGGCGGGCATTTCCGCCGGGGCCGCGCTTTGGGCCGCCCTCAAAATCGCCGCCCGGCCGGAAAGCGCCGGGAAAACCATCGTGGTCATGCTCCCCGATTCCGGGGAACGCTACCTTTCCACCCAGCTTTCGGATTTGGAAGAAAAATGAAGGAAAAATTTAACCTCAGACCACACGGACAGCACGGACAGATTCAGGAAGAAAAACCACCAAGGGGCACAAAGGCGCACCAAGGTTTTAGGAGCCATTTTCCTCCTTCGTGTTCCTTCAGCGCCCTCGTGGTTTTTTTTATTTTTTTGGCCTTTGTCTTGGCCGCCTGCGATCCTGCGGCGAGCCGCGGGACCGGGAAGGGCGGCGGGGCAGCGATGGAAGATCCGCCCATTATTACCTCCGCCACCTACCAGCATACCCTTTACAACGGGAAGCCCCAGCCCATAGAGGCCCGGGCGGCCCGGGAAGGGGCGCCCCTGGCGGTCACCTATTTTCCCAGCCGGGAGGCGCTGGAAAAGGACGATGGCGGGACAAGCGAGCCGCCGGTGGAGGTGGGCGATTATTACGCCCGTATAGAACGGCCCGCGGGCGGGGGCTTCGCGGCGGGGAGGAGCATTCCCGTGGAGTACCATGTGCAAAAGGCCCTGGTGACGATCGGCGGGGCGGAAAAACAGGAGGCCCCCTACGACGGCCTTCCCAAGACCGTAACCGTGTGGGCGGATCAAAGCGTAAGCCTTAACATCGTCTATTACCCCGCCGGAAGCGCCCTTCCCCTTTCCGGGCCGCCCATAGAGAGCGGCGAATATCTGGCAAGGGTCAGTTTCGCCGGGGACGGGCGTTACCTGGGCGCTTTAAGGGAGATTAAGTTTTCCATAGCGGGGCCGGCCCGGTAACAGCGGACCGAAATCATCAGCGTACCTCGAATGATACCGAGGCGCTGCTGCCGTTTTCGTCCTCCACCAGAACCCGCTGCGGGCCGCGTTCCAGGGGCAAAACGTAGACCCCGGCCTGGTTAAGGCTCCCCTGGAGCAGACCGCCGGCGTAAACCAGGGCCCCCGGACTGAAATCCAGGGTCTCCACCCGCAGGGCCTGGGCTTCCGCCGGCAGGGAGGGGTCCAGATAGTAGACTGAGCCGGAGACCGGAAGGCGGATGCGGCCGGCCCCTTCGTTCTGCACTCTGCCCGGGCGGAAGCGCTCGGCTATCCAGGACTGGTACTCCGGGGGGTAGCGGACCGGCCCCGCGCCGTGCCAGGTACAGGGCTGGGGGATGCGGCTGCGGGCGATCCATTCCGCCGCGGTCCCAGGGCAGTCCGGGCCGGCGGCCATTCCGGAAAGGGCGCAGATGTTAACCTGTTCCGCCTGGGCGGGAAATTCCGGCGTTAAGATGGGTACCGCGCTCACTAGGCCCCCCTCCGGGGAACCGGCGGATTCTTCCAGGGCCCGGAGGAGATCCGCGGCGAGCCGGGCGGGGATAGAGCTGCCGGTGCGGCCTACCACGGTTTCCCCGGAAAAGTTTCCCATCCAAACTCCCACGGTAAAGCGGCCGGTGGCCCCCAGAGCCCAGATGTGCTGGTACTGGTTGGCGGTACCGGTCTTGAACATGGAGCCGAACTCCGTGGCCAGGGCGGGGGCGGGTCCAAATCCCACAAAACGGCTTGCCCGGTCGGAGAGGATGTCCGTGATGAGGGCCGCCGCATAGGATGACATTACCGGCGTTCCGGCGGGCGATGACATTGGGGATTGCGGCGGGCCGGGCTGCCGGGCCGGGGGCCGCTCCAGCCATTGCAGCGCCGGCAGGGAACCGCCCCTGGGGAAGGCCGAAAAGCCCCGGACCAGCTCTTCCAGGCTTACCTCGGCATTGCCCAGGGCAAGCCCCGTGCCGTGGCTGCCCATGGCGGCGGCCACGGAATCGAAGCCCAGGGAGACGAGGTACTCTTCAAAGGCCCCTACCCCCACACGTTCCAGAAGGTACACTGCGGGGATATTGAGGGACGAGGCCAGAGCTACCCGGAAACGGACGGGGCCGTTGAAACGGCGGTTGAAGTTGGCGGGGATATAGGCTTCGCCGCCGCCGAATACGGTGGGCAGGTCAGGGAGCACATCGGCAGGGCTGAATCCCCGGTCCAGGGCCAGGGCGTAGAGGAAGGGCTTGAGGCAGGAACCGGGCTGATTGAGAACCCGAACCCCGTCTATCTTGCCCCCCTGGTCCTCGTTAAACCAGGATGCCGAGCCCACATACACCCGGACCGCTCCGGTCTCATTTTCTATGGCTAAGATGGCCCCGTTGCTCACTCGGTTTCTGCCGAGCATGGATAGCTCCATGGCCAGACGCTCCTCCGCATAGGACTGGAGTCCCAGGTCCAGGGTGGTCCGCAGCGTATAGAGGTCCCCCGCACTTTCGTGCTTCGGGCCTGGGGGATCGCCTGAGTTCAGGGCGGCCAGCCGCAGGGTAAAATGGGGGGCGTAAAAGGGCGCTTTTTCCGGCCGGTCCTGCCGGGACGCTTCCAGCGCGGCCTCCTGGATTGCCGCCTCGCTCAGGCCCAGGCGCCGGGAAAGGGAAAGGGCCGCCGCAGCCGCGGCCTGGGGATTGGAGGCCGGGTCATAGCGGCTTGGCCGGCGGGGGATCACGGCCAGCAGTACGGCCCGGCTGTCATCAAGCTGGGCCAGGGGGACGCCGAACCGGGCCCTGGTCATGGCGGCCAGGCCTTCGATGTTGCTCCCAAAGGGGATGCCATTGAGCCACAGTTCCAGAATTTCAGCCTTGGAGAGCCGGGCTTCCAGCCGCAGAGCATCCCAGGCTTCGCCGATCTTCCCTCCCAGCCCCGGCCCCCGCTTCGTAATAAGCCGGGCAAGCTGCATGGTGATGGTGGAGGCCCCGGAAACCACCCGCCCGGCCCGGAGGTTCCTTAGGGCGCTCCCGGCCACCGAGATAAGGTCCACCCCGCCGTGGAAGTAGAAGCGCCGGTCTTCGGCGCGGATAAAAAGCCGCAGCGCCCCGGCGGGAATCTCCTCCAGGGGAGCCCATTCCCGCTTGACCCCATCCGCGGCGGGCAGAACCCGGAGGACCCGGCCGTTCCGGTCCTGAATTACCAGGCCGTAGGGCCGCTCCCGGTAGGCCTCAAGTTCCGGGTAGGGAAGGAGGCGGGGCGCCAGGAAGCGGGCCGCCATAAGGCAGAGGATGGCGCCGGTTAGGATGAAAGGCGCGGGGGCCTTGCTCATGGGGCTATTGTACCGCTTACAAAATTGTATGGTAACAGGCCCCCCTTCTGAACAGCGCCGTATAGTACGTCAGCCGCCGATGATCAGCAGTTCCCCGGCGGAGCGGCCGAAGACTTCCGGTTCATACATGCACTCGGCCTGGGCAGGCGGGGTTGGGTAGACCCCCGGCATCACCGCCCGGAAGCGGAATTCCGC
>JAISQJ010000188.1 GCA_031274285.1 Treponema sp.
CCACCCCCCCCGCCCGGCCCCCGCCGCCGCCGCGGGGCCCCCCGCCCGCCCCCCCCCCCCCCCCCCCCGCCCCCCGCGCCCCCCCCCCCCCCCCAAACCTGACGGTTCATGCCTAACACCTGA
Source organism: Treponema sp. (assembly GCA_031274285.1). Classification (GTDB taxonomy): domain Bacteria; phylum Spirochaetota; class Spirochaetia; order Treponematales; family Breznakiellaceae; genus JAISFT01. The sequence continues at coordinate 124 of JAISQJ010000188.1, forward strand.
ATCTCCTCTGAATGATAAATAGAGTTATTCAAAAACCTCTCCAATAATCTTGCCAGGGGAGCAATGTTTTGTTACGTACCTTTTTCGTGCTTTTTTAGGCTGCATAGTCCCGGATACACTCGTAGGAAACTATCGGCGTTGGCGCCGGGGAAACGGTACCCGGCGCTTAATATGCTAACCGGTTGGCGTATGATGCGTCAGGCGCCAGTTTTCTTATTTCACCCGCTCCGGTAGGCCTAATCAGGCGTATCCTCCCCGTATTGGGCCTCCGGCTCCGCCGCCTGTCCTCCCAGAGTCTCGGACAGCGCTTCTGCGGCCAGGTCTGCGGTACGGGCCACGGAAGGGCGGCTGCGTTTTTTCGGAGCCCCGCGGGAATCTTCACGGGCCAGCTTTGCCGCGGCCCGGACCGCACGGGCGGAGGCTTCGCTCAGGCCGCAGCGCTCGGCGATCTCCTGGGGCGGCGCGGCGGCAATCCGGTCCAGGGTTTCGTAGGCCCGCATGATCCGCGCCGCCCGCCGGGGGCCGATGCCCTCCACCGATTCTAAAACCGGGAAGAGAATATCCCCCGACCGGAGCCGCTGATTCAGGCCGGTGGCAAAGCGGTGAGTTTCGTCCCGGACAAACTGGAGCACCTTCAGGGCTTCTGAATTTTTGGAAAGCCGCACCGGCTCCCTGGCGCCGGGGAGCCAGAGTTCCTCATCCCGCTTGGCAAGGCCCACCATATCGCTGTCCATGCCCAACTGATCCAGTACGCCCTTGGCCGCGTTCACCTGGCCGATACCTCCGTCGATAAGTACCAGGTCCGGCAGTTCCTTGCCCTCCCGGATGAGCCGGGAATAACGGCGCCGCACCGCTTCCCGCATGCCGGCAAAGTCATCCACAATTCCCACCACGGTACGGAGCTTAAAGTAGCGGTAGTTCTTTTTGTCCGGAACCCCGTCCTTAAAGGAGATCAGGGAAGCCACCGGATGCCTGCCGTCCAGTTGGGCAATGTCAAAACCTTCGATCCGTTCGGGCCGACGGCGCAGCGAGAGAACCTGGGCCAGTTCATCCAGGGCCGGCCCCGCTCCCCGCTCCTTGAGCCGTTTTCTCAGGTCCTCCAGGGCGTTCTGCCGGGCCAGGGCCAGGACCGCGGTGTGCCGCTGCTCCGCGGGGACCTCGATCTCCACCTCGTAGTGGAACTGCTCTGTAAACCAGCGTTTAAGGGAGGGGGAGATACCGCGATCCGGCCCGGCCTCCCCCTGCGGCTCCGCTTCCGCCTCCGGCAATTCGGACTGAACGTAGATCTTCACCGGGGGAGGCCGGCCCGGATCGTAGTAGGAGGCGATAAAGGTTTCCAGGGACTCCCCCCCCTCCGCCGCGGAACGGGTACGGTAGAGTTCCCGGCCGGTCATCCTGCCCCCCCGCATGGAAAAAACCGTAAAGGTACTCAATACCCCTTCCTCGGCCCAGGCGATGTAATCCCGGCCTTCGGGATCAAAGTCCACCACCGAATTCCCGGCGGCAAGGTCTTCAATGGCCCGGATAGCGTTCCGCAGTTGGGCGGCCCGCTCGAATTTCAGGGCCGCCGCCGCTTCCCGCATGTCCCGCGTCAGGTCCTCGATCAGGGCCCGGCACGCATCGCCCCGGTTCTCCGCGCTGCCCGCCAAAAGCCGTTCCACCAGGCCCACCTGAAGGCCGTATTCCTCCGCGCTGATCTTGCCGCAGCAGGGGGCCATGCAGCGGCCGATGTGGTAGTACATACAGGGGCTATGCCGCTTCCGCAGGGTGTTCATCCTCGATGATTTGCACTTCCGCAGGGGAAAGAGTTTTTCCACCGTCTCCAGCATGATGTCCACGTTCTGTATCTGGGGAAAGGGGCCGTAGTAGCGGCTCCCATCCTCCACGATGCGGCGGGTTCTGAAAATTCGGGGGAACTCCTCCTTGGTAACCCGCACCACCGGGTAGGTCTTGCCGTCTTTCAGGTTGATGTTGTACTTGGGGAAATGCTGCTTGATCAGGGTGTTTTCCAGGAGCAGGGCTTCGTATTCACTGGCCACGATGATGGTCTCGATGGACCGGGCATGGCGGATAAGGGTGCTGGTTTTAATATCCTTTTCCCCGGTAAAGTAGGAACCCAGCCGGCTGCGGAGAATCCGGGCCTTCCCCACGTAGATAATGGCCCCCTCCCCATCCCGCATAAGGTAAACCCCCGGTTCCCTGGGCGCATCATGGGCCATGGCCTTGAGACGTTCAAAATTTGCGGCGGTTTTTGAAGAATCCACAGCGGAAAACCCTTCACGGTTAAGCGGTTTTGTAACCGGCTTATTTATGCCGATATAAAAATATGAAAGCGGCCAAACTACCCGGATCTTCACCAAACTTCACGTTTTGGAAAGCCCGGTTTATAGTTTATATCCTTTTTCTGTGTTTCGGTAGTCCGGCGATCCTAAGGGCCGAGGGGGAAAAGATCATTGCCCTGGGCGGTGAAAACAGGTGGACTGCGGTGGAGGGCCGTTTGGGGCTCACCGAGCTGAATGCGGCCCGGCCCTGGCCGGTCATTGCCCTGTCCAGCGCAACGGAGTCCGGCCTTTCCTACGGCGCCCAGGTTTCGCAGACCCCGGATTTGGCCCTTTCCTTTGATTCTCCGGCATGGGACCGGCAGGGCCGTTATGCTATTACCGCGGCGTCGGGGAGCGGCGGGACCCTCCTTTCCATCGCCGGCCCCGAATGGGCCCGACTGGGGGAGGGGGCGGCCTTTTTCTCCGCGGCCGCCGGGGTAAAACCCGGTCCGGGGACCCAGGCCGCCGGCCCCCTGGTCATCGTGGCCCAGGACCCGCAGGCCCTCTTTGCCCCAGGCAGCAGGCCGGGGGATTTTAGCCTGGAATTCTGGCTTTACCCCCTGAACATGGAAAACGGGGAGCAGATTCTCAGTTGGACCGCTTCCCGGCCCAGGGCCCAGGGTGGCTACTACTTTCAGCATATCCGCTGTTCTGCGGTCAAAAACCGGCTCCGCTGGAGTTTCGGGGATTTTTTTACCGCCCCCGGCGGGGAGGAAACCCGGAGCGTCACCATGGAGGGCATAAGTCCCGTGGTCCCCAAGCTCTGGAGTCACCACCTTATCCGTTTCGACGCCGAAACAGGGCTTTTGGAATACCTGGTTAACGGTTCAACCGAGGCGTTAAGCTACCTGACCACCGGCGGTACAGAGGGGGGGGATGTGTATACCCCTGTCATCGGCCTGGGGGGGGAATTTATTTTAGGAAAGGGCTACACAGGGCTTATGGATGAGTTCCGCATCCACGACCGCTATGCGGGGCGGACGGGCAGGGAATTCGGCCTTGAAGGGGATCTGAGGAAGTACCCCCCCGCCGGAGGCCGGCTGGAAACCAGGGCCTTTGATCTGGGCCCCGAATCGGGCAGGGTCCTGCGGCTTGAGGCCCTGGGGGGCCGGATCAGCCTGGGGGGGGCTTCGATCCGCAACGCCTACGCCGGGCGGGACCGCCTCTCTTTTGACGATAGTTCCGCCGTTCAGTTCTTCATGCGGACCGGCGACAACCCCTACCGCTGGACCGAAGCGGATTGGCAGGTGGTGGAAGCGGGGATCGATCTGCCTCCGGCCTTTCAGGGCCGCTATGTGCAGCTTGCCGCATCCCTCTACCCCAGCGCCGACGGGGAGACCAGCCCCTATCTGGAGGAACTGCGGATCGTCTACCAGCCCAACGAGGCCCCCCGGCCGCCGGTCCGGCTTACCGCCCTGGGCCGGGACGGGGCGGTGGAACTAAGCTGGCGTAACAGCGAGGGGGAGGAGGCCGATGGGTACCTGGTCTACTATGGCAACGCGGCGGGGGAATATTTTGGCCATGCCGCCCTGCAGGGCCCTTCCCCCATTGATGCGGGGAAACGCAGCGCCCTGCGGATCGAAGGCCTGGAGAACGGGACCCTCTACTATTTCGCCGTCGCCTCCTACCGCGTCCCCCCCGCGGGGTCCGGCCCGCGGAGACCGGAGGATCGGCGGGTGGGGGAATTTTCACGGGAGGTGACGGCCCGGCCGCTTTTGGCATATACTCTTGGACGGTATGAATGAGGATCTTAAGCGGAAGATCGAAAACTACATTCAAAAAATGCCCAGCCTCCCCACCTCGGTTGTTAAGGTGCTGGAGGTTTGTAACAATCCCCGCACAAGCCCCGCGGATCTGAACTACGTCATCTCCCTGGACCCGGTCCTGACGGGCAGGGTCCTCAACCTTATTAATTCCGCCTATTACAGCCTTACCCAGCAAGTGACCACCCTGGTACGGGCCATCATCATGCTGGGGCTTAACACGGTAAAGAATCTGGCCCTGTCCACCGCGGTGCTGGAGAACCTAATGTCCAAAAGCAGCGCCGGGGGAATCAATATGGAGGACTTTTGGCGTCATTCCCTGGGAGTCGGGGTCGCCTCCAAGATTCTAGCCAAGAACCGGGGCATCAACTCAAAGTGGCTGGAGGAATATTTTACCGCAGGCCTGCTCCATGACATCGGCAAGATACCCCTCAATACGGTAACTCCCGAATCCTATGCCATAACCATACGGGCCGCATCGGCCAAGCAGATCCCCCTTATTAAGGCGGAGGACATGCTCCTGGGGATGAACCACTGTATCTGCGGGGAACAGATCGTTAAGGCCTGGAAGCTACAGGGCCCCATAGGGGACGCTATTATCTACCATCACGCGGGCGCCGGGTATTCCGGCCCCAACCGGGATCTTCTTTACAATGTGGCGCTGGCAAATTATGCTGTTCAGCAGTCGAAGATAGGTTTTGCCGGGGATTCTTGTCCTGAGATCGATCCTGAAACATGGGATATCCTCAAGGTAAAACCCGGTATCGCCCAAAGCTTGGTGAACATGGTTACCGGAGAGATTGAAAAGGCCCAGGTTTTTTTGAAGCTCTAGGAACATTACCGTCTTTACGGCAGGGAGTGTTTATGCTTTATACCCGTTTTTGGGGCGTCCGGGGCTCAATTCCTACCCCCGGACCGGCGACGGTCTTGTATGGCGGTAATACGGCCTGCCTGGAAATCCGTGTTGGCCAACGGCTGCTCATAGTGGACATGGGAACCGGCGCCAAACCGCTGGGCGACTGGCTCATGGAGAACGAGCTTAAGGAGCATCCGCTGGATGCGGATATCTTCATCACCCATACCCACTGGGATCATATCATGGGCTTCCCCATGTTTAGCCCCCTGTTTATACCCACCACCAAGCTGAAAATATGGGGTCCCGTCTCCTATGACGGGGACAGCCTGGAAAAGGTTATCGGAACCCAGCTTTCCTACCAATACTGGCCGGTCCGCCTGGACGAGCTTTCCGCCCACATCGAGTATGAGGAGATCAAGCAGGGCTCCCTGGATTTAGGCGGCGGCCTTACCCTGACGGCCAAGTATCTCAATCACCCTATCCTCTGCCTGGGCTACCGTTTTGAGTACCAGGGCAAATCCATCGTTACCGCCTATGACACCGAGCCCTTTTACAATCTCTTTCCCACGGACAAGCATAACCCCGCCTACGACGACGAGGCCGCCCGGGAAGGGGAGCAGGCGGCGGAATCGGAAAACCAGCAGATACTGGAATTTATCAAGGCCGCCGATGTGCTCGTTTATGACGCCCATTACACCCAGAAGGAATACGAAGCCCATGTGGGCTGGGGCCACAGTTCCTACGACACCGCCATTAACAACGCCCTCAAGGCGGGGGTCAAAAAACTCGTCTGCTTCCACCACGAACCCCGGCGCACCGACGGGGAGCTTTCAGCTCTGGAAGCCGAATTCCGCAAACGCCTTGCCGCCGAACCCTTGGAAATCATGATGGCCCGGGAGGGCATGATCGTCGAGGCATAGGGCGGTGTGATAAAGGGGATAGAAGCAATCCTCGCCACGGGGAGCTTAAACGGCGCCGGACACCAATAGGCGCCTGCGGGATCAGGTCGCAGTTCTCAATCGGTAAACGGGATCGTTGCCCAGCCGGTTAAGTCTTCCAAGCGAACCGTTTGAGAAGATCGATTGTAAATGTGTAGAGCATTCCGGTTTCGCTTGAACTGCTATAAGAATTAACGAATGAATTATTCGCCTCATTGTTTCATTTTCAAAAGCACCAAGGCCGTCACATAAATCTTTTTACTCATACAACCTAATTGCTCATACCTCCTCAGAGCGTCAGGATAGATCGTCCACATAAATAGGTAAAACATAATCTATTACATCATATATATCTTATAAGATTATAGTCAATAGGCAATGAAGGATTCTACAGTTGTTTTATAATCAATTAGGATATAGGGACCCCGATGACGGATTTGCGGGAATTATTGGCTGCCAACATAAAGGAGTACCGGCGGATTCTTGGGATTAGTCAGGAAGATCTGGCGGAAAGGGCCGGAACTTCAACAACCCACATCGGAAATATTGAGATTGGGAGACGATTTCCTTCCACCGAGATGCTTACCAGAATTGCCGGTGCATTAGGCGTTGATACGACGGAGCTGTTTTCCAAGGAAAAGGCACAGATTATAACGGTTCAGACCGTTTCTCTGGAAAGGCTGTATCAGAGTATCTTGGAAGACTTCGAAAAGGTAGTAGCAGCGCGGGTTTCAGCATTAAAGAGAGAAAATCCGGCAGATTCGAGGTGACTTCTTCGGCCTAGTCCCCACCCCTCGAATAAACTGCTTCCCCACCAAAAGCCAGGGTGTATCCTCCCTGGCGGTATCTTTGCATAAATTTCAAATTTCTCTATACTGGGAGTCACGTTATTCTTATATGGAGGAGTAGACAATGAAAAGAGCGTTGAGGACAATTGGTATTTTGCTGCTTGCAGCCGGGTTTCTGGCCCCCTTGTATGCGGGCGGCCGCGGGGCTAACCAGACCGGATCGGACACCGTAACTCTGGTCATGGGTTCCTGGCGGCCCGATGATACGGAACAGATGAACAATTTGATGGCGGAATATAAAAAGGTTAAGCCCAATGTGACTATCCAGTTCCGGCCCACCAATCCGCCGGATTATAACGCCACCCTGCGCCTGCAGCTTGAGGGCGGAACCGGCCCCGATCTTATATACGCACGGAGCTACGCCACCGGGCAGGAACTGTACAGCGCCGGGTATTTTGCCGACTGTAGTAACATTCCCGGGCTTAAGCAGAATTTCAGCGCCGCAAATCTTGCCCCCTGGCAGATGCCCGACGGCACGATGTTCGCCGTTCCCCTGGCTGCCGTTTCCCATGCGGTGTATTACAACAAGACTATTTTTCAGAAGGAAGGGCTTTCAACTCCCAGAACCTGGGAAGAGTTTCTTACCCTCTGCGGAACCCTTGCCGCCAAAGGCTATACCCCCTTGGCCAATGGGGTAGCCGATGAATGGGATATCCTGGAATGTTTCTACCTGGGCATGCTGCCTAATTTCGTAGGGGGGGTGTCCGAGCGGGTCCAGTACGAATCGGGGGCGAAGAAACTTAACGACGCCAATTTTATTGCCAGTTTCCAGGCCATGGCGGATGTGGCCAAGTACCTTGTCAAGGGTTTTGAAGCGGTTACGTACAACGATTCTCAGGCCCTTTTTAGCGCCCAGCAGGCGGCTATGTTCATGGACGGTTCCTGGAACGCCAAGGTTTATGCCGATGTGCCCTTTGAATGGGGGCTTTTTGCCATGCCCGCGCCCCAGGGCCGCGCCACCCTTATTTCCTTCCATCCCGATATGGCGATAACCTACAATAAGGTTACCAAGTACCCCAAGGAATGTCAGGAATTTCTCGAATGGCTTTCCTCCCCCGCCGGTGTAGCGGTGGCTGCCAAGGCCATGCCCGTGGGATTCTTCCCCATGATCAGCAGTCCCATCACCCTGGATGATCCCCACGCCAACGAATTCCTTGCCCTCAACACCGGCAAGGAAACGGACGCCCGCTTTGTCTGGCCAAAGCTTATTGATATCTATGCGCCCATGAATCAGGCGGTTATCAAGGTGCTTAAGGGCGAACTGAGCCCCCGGCAGGCGGCCAATGACATGGAAACCGCCGCGGCGGCCCTGCGCTAGGAGCCATTGCCCCTTATGAGCCGTGCCCCTGGTTTACATTCTTAGGAGGGTCCTTTGGCCGTAAAGTCCTGGAAAAATCATACCATAGGAAACGGAACGCTGCTGACATGGCTGCCGTATCTTGTACCTGCTTTGATTTTTTATGTGGCCTTTATGGCCTGGCCCCTTCTCGATTCTCTCCGTTTAAGTTTATACACCGGTTCCGCGGGGACCGGCCGCAGTTTTGTCGGCCTTGGTAATTTTATACGGCTCTTTACCGTTCAGCAGTATGCGGAACGGTATTGGGGGGCCCTGGTCCACACCTTTATCTTTTTCTTTATCCATCTGGCGGTTCAGAACGGCCTCGGCATGCTTTTTGCCACCCTGCTAACGGGCAAAAACCTAAAGGGCAGGGAATTTTACCAGACGACCATTTTTATTCCCGTTACCCTGGCCATTTTGATAACCGGCTACCTCTGGAAGCTCCTCCTTAACCCCGTGTGGAGCGGTCCGTTTTTTCAGAAACTCCATCTGGGTTTCCTGGTCCATCCCTGGCTGGGGGATCGCGCTACCGCCCTGGTCTGCGTGTCCCTGGTTTCCTGCTGGCAATGGATGGGTATATCCACCATGATGTTTGTGGCCGCCCTGCGGAACATCAGCGAGGATTACTTTGAGGCCGCTTCGATAGACGGGGCAAATCCGGTGCAGGTATTTCTGCATATCAAACTTCCGCTGATTAAACCCGTGGCGGGCATGATCGCCATCCTTACCTTTGTCAATAACTTTAACGCCTTTGACGTGGTGTTCTCCATGGAAAATGTGAACGGCGCGCCGAATTACGCCACCGATCTTATCGGAACCCTGTTCTACCGGGTGGGAATAGCCGGCCAGCATCCGGTGGGCATTCCCGATCCGGGCATGGGAACGGCGATTGCGACGATCACTTTTTTGCTGCTCTGTCTGGGGGTTATTCCGACCCTGCGGGCAACCCAGGGGAAAAATTAAATGAACGCCTCCATGAAGCGGCAGAATCTGCACATCCCTTCCCACATTATCCTGGGAATCTGGTCGTTGATCGTGATCTTCCCCCTGTGGATAATGATCATCAATTCTTTCAAAGACCGGCTTGCGATCTATCAAAATCCCTTTGGGCTTCCGAAAAAATGGAATATCGCTAATTACGGGACCGTCATTTCCGACGGCGATTTTTTAAACTACTTTAAGAATAGTTTTATTGTTGTGGTTCTATCGATTGCTATCCTGCTTCTGGTCGGTTCCCTGGCAAGCTACGCCCTGGCGAACTGGCGGGGCAAAATTTCCCGGGGCCTGTACTTTTTCTGCATAGCCGGCATGATGCTCCCCATCAGAATTGCTTCTATACGTCTTTTGGAATTGGTTAAGGCCCTGGGACTGCTCAATACGATCTGGGCCCTTATCCCGATCTATGTGGCCATGGGCGTGCCGGTGGCCATATTCGTGTTAACCGAATTTATCCATGCCGTGCCCTATGAATTAACCGAAGCGGCTATCATCGACGGCGCTGGACGGCTCGGCGTTTTTCTGCGGATCATCTCCCCCCTGCTGCGGCCCGCCCTGGCCACCGTGGCTATCTATAATTTGGTCCCCTTCTGGAACGACCTCTGGTTCCCCCTTATCTTCATCAGCGATGACCGGGCAAAGACCGTTTTGCTGGGGGTAACCCGGCTTTTCGGCCAGTACCAAACCGACTGGTCCAAGGTTCTCGCGGTCCTAACCCTGTCGGCCATTCCGGTCATCGCCCTCTACCTCCTTGCCAGCAAGCAGTTTATCAAGGGCCTTACCGCCGGCGCGGTAAAGGGCTAAACACAGGGACTCTAGAAAAGGGAAGGGGGAGGCAACAAGCTTGCCTCCCCCCTTTACGGTCTACTCTTTTTTTTAGAAATCCCGGGCGGCCAGGTACTTGTACTCCTTCCAGACCCGTTCGGACTGGGCCTTGGCCTTGGCCAGGAGGGCGTCCGCCCGGTCGGGGCTGGCGGCTTTAAGGCTCTTAAAGCGTACTTCCTTGTACATAAAGTCCTCCAGGCTGGTGGTGGGGTCCCGGGAGTCAAGCTGGAAGGGGTTTTTCCCCTCGCCCTTGAGCCGGGGGTCGTAACGGTAGAGGGGCCAGAGCCCGGAAGTTACCGCCCCCTTCTGCTGATCCAGGCCCCGGCTCATGTCAATGCCGTGGTTGATGCAGTGGGAGTAGGCGATGATGATGGAGGCGCCCTCGTAGGATTCCGCCTCCCTAAAGGCCCGGATGGTCTGGGCTGTGTTGGCCCCCATGGAGACTTTGGCCACATACACATAGCCGTAGCTCATGGCGATGGCCCCCAGGTCCTTTTTGCTGATGTCTTTACCGGCCGCGGCGAAGCGGGCGATGGCCCCCACGGGGGTCGCCTTGGACATCTGGCCGCCGGTGTTGGAGTAAACTTCCGTATCCATGACCAGGAGGTTCACGTTCCGGTTGCTGGCGATGACATGGTCCAGGCCGCCGAAGCCGATGTCGTAGGCCCAGCCGTCACCGCCCAGGACCCAGACTGAGCGCTTGATAAAGTGGTCCGCCAGGGAGAGGAGCAGTTTCGCGGTGTTTTGGGTGCTGCCCTTGAGGACGGCCTTGAGTTCGTCCACGTTCTGCCGCTGGACATCGATGGCCGCGTCATCTTTCTGCTCGTTGGCCAGGATCTTGTCGATAATGGCCGCGGCGATGCCTTCGCCCTTGGCCTTGACGGCGATTTCCCGGGCGTGTTCCGCCAGTTTGTCGCTGGTGAGCCGCATGCCCATGCCGAATTCGGCGGCGTCCTCGAAGAGGCTGTTGGACCAGACCGGGCCCCGGCCGTCCGCCCGCTGGGCGTAGGGGGTGGTGGGCAGGTTCCCGCCGTAGATGGAGGAACAGCCGGTGGCGTTGGCGATAACCGCCCGGTCGCCAAAGAGCTGGGAGAGGATCTTCACATAGGGGGTCTCCCCGCAGCCGCCGCAGGCCCCGGAGAATTCAAAGAGGGGCCGTTTGTAGGCCAGGCCCTTGACGGTGGAGAGGTTAAGTTCCTCCGAGGGGACTTCGGGGAGTTTGAGGAAGTAATCCCAGGCGTCGGCCTGCTCGGCGTGGTAGGTGGGATCGTCGGCGTAGGACTTCCAGGACAGGGCCTGGGGTTTGGCGGGGTCCCGGGACATGGGGCAGATGTTGATACAGACCCCACATTCCATGCAGTCCTCGGCGGAGATGAGCAGACAGGTCTTTTTGCCTTCCACCGCCTTGGGTTTGATGGCCGCGGTCTTAAAGCCCCGGGGGGCGGCGGCGGCTTCCGCGTCGCTTAAGTTCTTCATCCTGATACAGGCGTGGGAACAAACCGCCGCGCAGTTGCCGCACTGGATACAGACATCGGGGTTCCACGCGGGTACCCGCTCGGCGACCGCCCGTTTTTCGTACTGGGTGGTGGCGGTGGGGAAGGTGCCGTCTTCGGGGATCTTGCTGACGGGGAGTTTGTCCCCTTCCTGGACGGATACGGCCCCCAGGACTTCCTGAATCCAGGAATCCCGGGCGGTGGCAAAGGGCTTTTTCATGTGGAGTTTGCCCCCTACGCCGCCGTATTTGACCTCTTCCACGGCGGAAAGGGCGGCGTCCACGGTGGCGTAGTTCTTCTGTACCACGTCGGCGCCCCGTTTGCCGTAGGATTTTTCGATGAAGTGCTTGATCTCTTCCACGGCCTGGGCTTCCGGCAGGACGCCGGAAATTTTGAAGTAGGCGGCCTGCATGACCGTGTTGATGCGGTTCCCCATGCCGGTTTTGCGGGCAATTTCCGCCGCGTTGATCACGAAGAACTTGAGTTTTTTATCGACAATCCGCTTTTGGGCTTCCACCGGAATCTCATTCCAGACTTCGGCGGCGCTAAAGGGGCTGTTGAGGAGGAAGGTGCCCCCGTCTTTGGCGTTGGACAGCATGTCCAGGGTCTCCATGTAGGAGAATTTGTGGCAGGCCAGGAAATCCGCCTTGTTGATGAGGTAGGGCCGGCGGATGGCCTTCTTGCCGAAGCGCAGGTGGCTGATAGTAAAGCCCCCGGATTTTTTGGAATCGTAGGAGAAGTAGGCCTGGGCGGAGAGTTCCGGCTTGGTGTCCCCGATGATCTTGATGGAGTTTTTGTTGGCCCCCACCGTACCGTCGGAGCCGAGGCCGTAGAACATGGCTTCGCTCATCCCTTCTTCCGCGATGAAGAAGGACTCGTCGTAATCCAGGCTTTTGCCCAGCACGTCGTCCTTAATGCCGACCACAAAGTTGGTGATTTTTTTGCCGGAAAGGTTGTCAAAGACCGCCTTAACCATGGCGGGGGTGAATTCCTTGGAGCCCAGGCCGTAGCGGCCCCCCAGCACGACAGGGGAAGTCTTGAAGGGGGAGGCGCCGGCGGCCTGGATCTCGGCGAGGGCGGTACGCACATCTTCGTAGAGGGGTTCCCCCAGGGAGCCCGGTTCTTTGGTCCGGTCCAGGACCGCGATGGCCTTGGTGCTGGGGGGCAGGGCTTTGACAAAAAGTTCCGCGTCAAAGGGCCGGTACAGCCGGACTTTGAGGACCCCGACCTTTTCACCCTTGCCCTGGAGGTACTCCACGGTTTCTTCGCAGGTTTCCGCGCCGGAACCCATGATGATGATCACCTTTTCCGCGTCCGGGGCGCCAAAGTAGTCAAAAACCCGGTACACGCGGCCGGTAAGTTTGGCGTATTTGTCCATTTCCGCCTGGACGATGCCGGGAACGGCGAGATAATACTTGTTTACCCCCTCCCGGCTCTGGAAATAGGTATCAGGGTTCTGGGAAGTGCCCCGGATAAAGGGTTTTTCGGGGGTGAGGCCCCGTTCCCGGTGGGCCCGCACCAGATCGTCGTCCACCATTTTGCCCATGACTTCAAAGGGAACTTCCTCGATTTTCTGGTACTCGTGGCTGGTCCTAAATCCGTCAAAAAAGTGGAGGAAGGGCACCCGGGACCGCAGGGTGGCGGCGTGGGAGATGATGGCCAGGTCCATGACTTCCTGGACGCTGTTGGAAGATACCATGGCCCAGCCGGTTTGGCGGCAGGCCATAACGTCCTGGTGGTCGCCGAAGATGGACAGGGAGCTGGTGGCCAGGGCCCGGGCGGCGATGTGGAACACCGTGGAGGTGAGCTCCCCGGCGATTTTATACATGTTGGGGATCATCAGGAGGAGTCCCTGAGACGCGGTGAAGGTGGTGGTGAGGGCGCCGGTGGTAAGGGCCCCGTGGACCGCCCCGGCGGCCCCCGCTTCGGACTGCATTTCGACAACCTGGGGGATGGTACCCCATAGGTTCTTCCGGCCCTGGGCGGAAAACTCGTCGGAGAGTTCCCCCATGGGGCTGGACGGGGTAATCGGGTAAATCGCGATTACTTCACTCAGCGCGTGGGCTACATGGGCCGCCGCGTTGTTGCCGTCAATCATAACCATGTTTTTATCAGCCATTTTGTTCCTCATTAGGTAGGATTTCACCCAGTTTAAGCCTTTGGGAGGAAATTTTCAAGGTATGGGGGGGCCGTCTTTCAATTTGGCAAAAGCTGTGGTAGTGTACCGTATCGTAGCGGAGGTGACACATGAAGATCAGCGCGCGGAATCAGATCAAGGGCAAAATTATTTCGATCAAAGAGGGCGCCGTCAATGGAATCGTGGCATTGGATATAGGAGGGGGCAATAAAATTTCCGCCACTATCTCAATGGACGCGATAAAAGAACTGGGCCTGGCCGTGGGCGGCGATGCCTATGCCATTATAAAAGCCACCTCGGTGATGGTTGGGATCGATTAGAGGGGGAGCTGCCGCCCCTGCCGCCCATACCGCTCCCGCCGCGCCCCGGTAAGCCCGGCCCGCCGTAGATTCCCCCTCATATCCGTTTACATTCCCGCTTCCTATGTGCTAAAATGCGTCAATCTATGGCTGAAATTTCAAAAATTGGTATTTTTTTATGGCGCTTGCGAATGGAGGGAATGTATGGGGAAAAACGAGTTACGCCCGATCATCGAGGTTCTCAAGGATAAGTGTGTTAATTGCCATCGCTGCATCATGGTATGCCCGGCGAAGATGTGTAATAACGGTTCCGGGGATATCGTGGACCACCATCCAAGCCTCTGTATCGGCTGCGGGGAATGTATCTCCGCCTGTACCCATGGCGCCCGGATCGGGCTTGATGATCTGGACCCCTTTATGGGGGATCTCAAGCAGGGCAAGGACATTATCGCCATCGTGGCCCCCGCGGTTGCCGCGAGTTTTGAGGGCCAATACCTCCGGATTAACGGATTGCTGAAATCCCTGGGTGTCAAGGCGGTGTTTGACGTCAGTTTTGGGGCGGAACTGACGGTAAAATCCTATGTCAATTACATCCAAAAGAAGAACCCTATTACGGTTATCGCCCAGCCCTGCCCCACCCTGGTTTCCTTCATTGAATTGTACCGGCCCGAGCTGATTCCCTACCTGGCCCCGGCGGACAGTCCCATGATGCACACCATGAAGATGATTAAGCGGTATTATCCGCAGTACAGGAACCATAAGATCGCCGCCATATCCCCCTGTTATTCCAAGCGGCGGGAATTTGACGCCGTGGGCATGGGGGATTATAACGTGGCCTTTAAGTCAATATCACGGAGCCTTGAAAGTACCGGCGCCCGTATCGACTCATATCCGGCTGCCGACTATG
>JAISQJ010000020.1 GCA_031274285.1 Treponema sp.
ATTTTCGGCATAACGATATTCTGGCAGGATGACGGACTGTGGTATGACTACACCGTCCAGGTGTCAGATGACGGAAAGGTCTGGGATACATTGGCATCGGGACGTTCTTCGGGGCAATCACATGTTCCTGATTATTTTGCCTCACCTGCAAACAAACGCTATCTCAGAGTGAATGTTGAAGGGGTTTCGGGGAATAAGCCTGCGGGTATTTACCTGGTTGAACTCCACGGCAGGCCCGAATAGAAGCCTCTGTTATATACTGCTGCCACACCAGGGTGGTGTGGATTATTAAACCGCTATCGGTTTCATTACCCTGTGAGTAAAAAAGGTCGGCCTGTAAGGGCGGCCTTTTTTATTTAAGTTGGGGGGGGTAATACTTTGAGCTGTTCCCTTACGGACTTGGCGTAGGCGGAAGGGGTGATGTGCCTGTTTTTTTTGTAGAGCCGCGAAAAATATAGGGGATCTTCGTAGCCTGTTCTGTAAACCGCTTCGGAAACGGAAAGCGACGGTTCAGTGGATACAAGCGTCTCGAACCGCCTTATACGTTTTAGTATGCATAGTTGCTTAAAGCTCATGTTGTAATATTTTTTGATTGTATGCTGAATTGTCGAACGGCACCGCCCAATATCGTCAGCCAGTTCATCAAGGGAAAAAGGTTCCGCCAGATGTCCCTCCAGCCATTGCGAAATTTTTTCAACCAAATCGGGACGCCGGATATTGATGAATTTCTGCATTACGATGAAGTTGACCAGAACAAAAAACAGGTCAATTATGTTCTTGGTAAACGTTTCATCATAATACGGCAGTTCGAGCCAAGCTTCTTTGACATCTTTTTTGTTAACGCCGGCTTTTTCACACTGCGCAATGATTCCCGGCGGTATGCCCAATTCATCCCTGCCGGCGCTTCCGGATCTGAACTGCCCAATCTGGGCGTAACCGATGCAGTTGGCGTCAATCTTAATCGGCATGACCGCTTCGCAAAGACCGGCATGGCAAAAATAAACCAGGGGGCGATCCATTTTTCCGCTGCGCCGGGCCGCGGATCGGTCCAAATTGATACATTGCGGGAAAAGGCATAAATCTTCCCTTATGCAGGTGCAGAACCGCGTATGCGGTACGCCGTAAATATAACACTCATTCTCGCTTGAGCTTATCGAAAACCTCATGTTGAAACAGGTGGAAAAGCTCTTGACAAGACGGTGTACTTCATCATCATAATAAATTCCGTTCTTTCCGAGCATGGATTAATTTTACATCCGGATTACACATTTGTCCATAAAAATTGCATGTTTTTTACGAGCATAAAATCTTTGGTCCGCAGCGGGGCTTGGCGGTTCAGATCAATACATAGGTCCCGGTGTGGGTTTCATTGGCTGCTATTTGCCGCCGTAGGGTTTTACGTCGCTTTCCTTCCAACTGGTCCTGATACCCAAAAAACCCATGACGGTCATAAGGGTCATGTAGAAGGGCATAAAGAGGAGTTCCCTGATCCAGAGGGCCGGGGGCAGGGAGGCCTTTTCCCGGAACCCCGCTTTAGCGCCCGCCGTGGGAATCTCCTGCCCGGCGGCTGCGAGGCCCCCGCGGGCAATGAACAGGGCGCCCGCGGTGTTTTCCAGCATGACGATAAGCTGGGCCAGGGGCAGGGGCCAGAGCTTTGGGAAAAGGGGCAGCAGGAAGAGGGCCAGGGTGCAGGCGGAAATGGTAACCATCAGCACGGTGTAGTTGATCCGGGTGACGATCTCCGGGCTAAAGAGGCCGCCGTTGTTCCAACGCAGGGTCTGGTTGATCAGCGCCTTCCAGGAATTTTCGCAGCCCGTGAACACGTGGGCTTCCCGGCCGCAGGCCGAACCGACCCGGTAGGCGGTGGAAGCGCGGGTAAGGGAGATGAGGGCCGCATCTTCGGTGGGGGAAGGGGGTACCGCCGCATAGCCCCCCGCCGCTTCCAGGGCGGAACGCCGGATAATCAGGTTATTGCCGAAGCCGCCCCCTGCGGCCCCCAGCCCCACGGCGCCGGCCAGGTACACCATGCGGACCACATGGTCGTAGCACTGGTAGGAGTAAAGGAAGCCCCGCGGACCCGGCTGCCTGAACACCGCTCCAATTACCGCCCCGGTGCGGCTGTCCGCCATCCGCTCTACCATGGCCCTGATCCAGCGGGGGGAAAAGCGGCAATCCGCATCGGTAAAGAGGAACAGTTCCCCCCGGGCCGCTTCCAGGGCCCGGCTCAGGGCATACTGCTTGCGGTTGGGGCCGGGGTTTTCTTTCAGGGTAAGGACACGGGCCTGGGCATGATCCCGGACAAAGGCGGCCAGGAGTTCCGCGGTCCTGTCGGTGGAACGGTCGTCCACCAGGATGATCTCCGCACCGGGGTAATCCTGGAGGGCCAGGCTTTCCAGCAGGGGGGGGAGCCGGGATTCCTCGTTGTGGACCGGGACGATCACCGAAACCCTGGGAGCAAAGGCCCCGGGCCGACCGTCAGCCGGAACTTGAGCCGCCGGAACTGCCCCATCTACCGGAACGGCAGAGCCTCCGGCCCGCGCCGCGGCCAGGGCTTTCCGCTCCCTCCGGGATTCCAGGTAAAGCCCCGTGACCAGGGAGGTCTGTAAGGACACGTAAAGGGCCCCATAAATAAGGGCAAAGATTCCTAGCATCTTCGAAAACGGCCTTAGCTAAGGGCTTTAAAGCTGGGTCGGCCCTTCGTCCCATTCGCCCCTGGGGGCGGCGGCGAACTTCCTGACAAAACGGCAGGGCCTATAGGTCATCTTGGCCTGCCGCAGCCCCTCGTCCCCCAGGTCCTGCTCCCGGTTGATGTAGAGGTACCGGGGGGGCAGCATCCGGGCGAAGGCCTGATTCATGAACTGGTAGATCCCCTTGTAGCCCCCGGCGGCCTTCTCAAAGTGAACGGTGAAGATGGTTCCCCCGGCAATGCCCTCCCCCAGGCACCAGCCCGCGGGCTTGCCGTCGATGAAGTACAGGGCCCCTTCCATACCCAGGCCCCGAAACTGTTCCAGGGCCTCCCGGGCGGCAACGTAGTCCCCCTCCTCCCCCTTCTCCTCTTTCCAGCGGTCCAGCACCTCCAGGGCCTGGGGAACCAGATCCTCGGTCAGGGGCCATTCCTGGTAATCGTAGCTGTCCAAAAACTGGTTCACCAGGTTCCGCTTCTTGTGATACTTCTTGCCCGGCAGTTCCGCCAGGTCCGTCCGCAGGTAGAGGTAATCGGAGTTATCCCGGTCCTCGGCCACCGCCAGGCCCTCCGCTTCCAGGACTTCCCGGGGGAGCACGGATTCGCCGATGTTCTTCCAGTAGCGGTGGTCCTTAAAGAGTTCCCGCAGAATCTCCTGACCGGGGGCCCCGCAGGGGGACAGGAAAAACCGCTCCCCCCCCCGGATCTTCGAGCCGCCGTGGGAGTCCCCGGGCTGCAGCCCGGAAATGAGAAGCAGCCCCTCCGGGGCAAGGCGGCTTACCTGATAACGGTAGCGGCGGCGGAACAGGTAGAGCCCGGCAAAACTGAACTCCGATATGCCGTCGGGGCTGTCAAAGAGCTCCTGAAGCATTTCATCTTTCATCTGAAAATCCAGCGGGGTAAATTCGGGGTAACAGGGGATCTGCATAACTTGTGTCACCTTATCCAATTTTGGAAGACCCCGCAAGGGTATCCCCGCCGCGGGAAAATCCGGCTTTACGGAACGGCGGATTCGGGCCATACTTCATTTATGGATAGAGACACTGCCGGGACCGCCGGCGCGGAAGACCTTATGCTTACCGATCTGATCGTTCCCCGGTTTCTCAACTACGTCCGCTGCTGGACCACCAGCGACCGCCGGGTCAGCGAAACCCCCTCTACCCCCGGCCAGTGGGACCTGGCGAGGGCCCTGGTTAAGGAACTGCAAGGCCTGGGGCTGGGGGACCTGGAATTGACCAGCCATTGCTACCTGGTGGCCCGGATCCCCCCCAGTCCGGGAAAGGAGGGGGCCCCAACCCTGGGCCTTTTGGCCCACCTGGACACCAGTTCCGAGGTGTCCGGCAAGGACGTGCAGGCGGTTTTGGAGAAAAACTACTCCGGGGCCAAGATAGTCCTGGCCGGGGGCCTGGCCCTGGACCCGGAAACCGACCCGGACCTGGCGGCCCAGCGGGGGAAGGACCTTATCCATACCGACGGCGCCACCCTCCTGGGGGCGGACGACAAGGCGGGGATCGCCATCATCATGGCCGCGGCGGAGTACCTGGGCGGCCGCCCGGAGATTCCCCACGGCCCCGTGGAGCTTATCTTTACCCCCGATGAGGAAACCGGCAAGGGGCTCCCCGACTTTCCCCTGGAAAAGATCCGGGCCTCCGGGTGCTACACCCTGGACGGCGGCCCCCTGGGGGAACTTGAGGCCGAGTGCTTTAACGCGTACAAGGCGGACATTGATTTCCAGGGCAAGGTTATCCATGTGGGCACGGCCCGGGGTATCCTGGCCAACGCCGTTGCCATGGCCGCCTCTTACGCCGCCATGCTGCCCCGGTCGGAAAGCCCGGAGGCCACCGACGGCTACTACGGCTACTACTGCCCCATGGAAATCCGGGGGGACCTGGAAAACGCGTATCTGGAGGTGTTCCTCCGGGATTTTGAAAAAACCGGCATGGAGCGCCGCCTGGGGGCCCTGGAAAGCATTGCCAGGGCGGTAGAAGCCCAGTTCCCCCAGGGAAAGGTAGGGGTAAGGCCCAAGCTTCAATACCTCAACATGCGGGACAAGATCCGGGAAAGGCCGGAAGTCATAGAAAGGCTGAAAAAGGCATTCGCCAGGGCCGGGGTGGAAGCCCGGTTTAAGCCCATACGGGGGGGGACCGACGGTTCCCGCCTAACCGAATTGGGGATACCCACACCCAATATCTTCACCGGGGGCCGTAACTTCCACAGCCGCCTTGAATGGGTATCGATAGATGAAATGGCCGCTGCCTGCCGGGTTGTTATTGAACTTATCAAAGCCTGGGCTGAATGAAGGGCGGGCCCTTGGGCGGCCGGAGGAACTATGGGAACATTAAGAGCGATTTTTGAGCATGTTTTTGAGGATGCCCTGAAGCAGGGCCGTATCGGGAAAATAGAGACCACCATTACCGAGCATAACGTATACCAGCAGGGTTCCGAAATACTCCTCCCCTTTCTGGACGAAATTGTGCAGGGCCTAATCCTGCCCGGTTCCGGGGTGGACGGGATGGAGAACCTTGAGGAACTGCTGGACAAGGCCCTGGCGGGCAAATCCTGCCTGCTTCTGGTGGAGCATTACAGCAACATGGACCTTTCCCTTTTTTCCTGGCTGGTCCGGGCCGCGGGGGGCCGGGGGCCTGAAGTTGACCGGGCCCTGGTGGCCATCGCGGGGATGAAGCTCAACGAGGAGAACCCCCGAGTCGCCATGATGGCCAGCGCCTACACCCGGCTGGTGATCTACCCCAGCCGCTCCGTGGAACATCTGGACGCGGAGCGGGACCGGGCGGAGATTCTCCGCAGTAACGCCATCAACCGGGCGGCCATGAAGACCCTGCAGGAGATTAAAACCCAGGGAAAGATCATCCTGGTGTTCCCCTCGGGGACCCGTTACCGGCCCTGGGACCCCTCCACCAAGAAGGGGGTCCGGGAGATCGACTCCTACCTCCGGTCCTTTGACTATATGTGCTGCGTGGCCCTGAACGGCGAAGTCCTCCACGTCCACCAGGGGGATATGCTGGAAGAATCGGTGAGCCAGGACCTGGTCCGCATCACCGCGGGAAGGGTGCAAGCCTGCGGGGAATTCCGGGAGCGGGCCCGGGCCGCCGCGGAGGCCGCGGGCATCGAAGACAAAAAGCAGGCCGCCGTGGACGCCATCATGGCGGAACTGGAGGAAATGCACCTCGCCGCGGAGGAAAAACGCCGCCCCCTGCTGGCCGCTAGGACTGAAGCTTCACCCTGAGGTACAGGGGCAGATGATCGCTTAAGCCGCCGCCGGTCCTGGCGTTGTACAGGTTGGGGGTCCCCTGGGCATTCACAAAGTCCCCGGAGTTAAGCACCTCGCAGGCGCTAAAGTCCCAGCCCAGGCCGTCAAACAAGGCGGCGTTAAGCAGAAAGTGATCGATGGTCTCCCAGTCGTTGTTATAGAAATAGGAGCCCCCCTTGAGTTCCCTTCCCCAGGGGCTGTAGAGAACCGTGACTCCGTCGGCGAAATAGGAGGAACGGGGAGGCTTGTCGCTGCTGAGGACAAAAAAATCCGCCTGGGCCGCGGGCGAGCCGCCTTTGTAGAGCCCCGCGTGCCGGGCCGCCTTGGGATCGTCGGGAAGCAGGGCGCAGATGTAGCGGCCCGCCTGCCGGTAGTATTCGTCGTGGTTTTCGTTCAGGTCCCCCATGATCAGGACCGGCGTGCCCGGCGCCTCGGCCTCGATCTCCCGCAGCCGCCGCAGGATAAGCCGGGCCGAGGCCCGGCGCAGACCCTCGGTCTCCGCATCTCCCCCAAGCTTGGACTTCCAGTGGCAGGCAAAGAGCACCAGGGGCGCGCCGGCCGCCTCCACCCAGACTTCCGCCACGGGCCGGGGCGTGGTCTCCGAGTCCCCCGTAAAGGAATGGGCCTGCTGCCGGATAAGGGGAACTTTGCTCAGGACCCCGATCCCCAGGGACATGCCGTTCACATTGGCAAAAAAACTGTGGCGGTAGGGCGATTTGCCTCCCCCGGATCTCAGGCCCGCGGCAAGGTCCCGGAGGGTCTGGGGATTTTCGACCTCCACCAGGGCCAGGATATCCGGCAGCCCCCCGGAGATCTGGCCGATCCCCTTGGTGAGGGAATTGAGCCGGGCCGCATACTTCTCCCCCGACCAGCCCGCGGTTTCCGCGTAATCGGAATACTCGGACCCCGAGTCTTCCCCGTCAAAGAGGGCCTGCACGTTCCAGGAGAGGATGCTCAGTTCCTCTTGGTCCCCGGCCTCCCCCGGAGCTACCTCGCAGGAGGCCCCCGCCAGCAGCAGAGCCGCGCCCAGCAGCAGGGCCGCCAGGCAGGCGCCCCGGAATCCGGCAGGGAAACCCCCGCATTGGTCCAAAAAATCTCGTCTCATAACAATCTCCTTCTGTTCCGGGCCGGCGCATACTGCGAACGGCCCTTGGTTTCTACCCCTTATAAGGGGGTGAACCTGTGGTTTTGCTTGGGTCTTTCCGAATTTTTTTTGCTTTTTTTGCAATTGGAAGGGGGTTGGTTTGGAAATGTCAACATTATCAAAAAAATGTCGAAATGTTTTGACAGCTTTTTAGAAGCCGGTATATACTATTCAAAATTACCTAACATTTGGAGGAAGCTATGAAAAAATTCATCATGCTTGCGGCGGTACTGGTATTCGGTTCTTCCCTGCTGTTCGCCGGGCCCCGGCAGCAGTCCGGGGGCGGACAGACCGTAATTAAGCTCGGCATCTGGCCCGAAGACATTTACCCCGACGATATTGCCCTGCACCAAGGCTATGTAAGGCAGTTCAATCAAAGGTACCCCGGCGTTACCGTTCAGCCCGCCCAGTACTCCTATGCGGTGGACACCTTTGTGCCCATGGCGGAGGCGGGGCAGATCCCCACCATTTTCAGCTCCTGGTACACCGAACCGCCGAAACTCATAGGCGGCGGCTTTGTCAGGGATATTACCGACGAAATGAAGGCCCTGGGCTGGGACACCAAGATGGAGGATTCCGTAAAGGCCCTGCTTACCAGAGACGGGCGGCTCTACGGTTTCCCGGTGGAAGCCTATTCCCTGGGCATCCATGTGAACGTGGCCCTGTTCCGGGAAGCGGGACTGGTGGACGCCAACGGCCTTCCCAGGTACCCCAAGACCTGGGAGGAACTGGCTACCACGGCCCAGATCATCAAGCAGAAAACCGGCAGCGCGGGCCTGGTGCTTCTGGCAAAGGATAATGCCGGGGGCTGGCACTTTACCAACATCGCCTGGTGTTTCGGCGCCCAATTCCAGGTTCAGCAGAACGGCAGGTGGATTGCCCAGCTCAACTCCCCCGAAGTGGTGGAGGCCATGAACTATGTGAAAGACCTGAAGTGGAAATATGATGTGTTGACATCGGACCCCACCAGCGAGGATTGGAGCAGCGGTTACCAGAAGCTCGGCACCGGCCTGGCGGCCATGTACATGGGCGCCCAGGACGGGGTAAGCCAGCCCACTTATGTGAACGGCCTTCCCATAGAGGACCTTTCCCTGGTACCCATCCCCGCGGGACCCAAGGGCCAGTACGGCCTTATGGGCGGGAATATCTATATGTTCGCCAAGAACGCCACCACCGAGGAAGTAACCGCGGCCCTGCACTATGTGGAGATCATGGGCCGGGCGCCGGTGGTCACCGAGACCAGCATCGCCGGGCTTAGGGCCGGGGCGGAAAACAACAAGAAGCAGGGCATTCCCAATGTCCCTAATGTGCCGGCCTGGAACGACGCGGCCTATCTTAAAGCGGTGGACGATGCCCGGAACGCCTTTTCCAATGTGGACATGCGGCTTTTCAACGACTTCTACACTGCGGTTAAGCGCCCCGGCTACCTGCATCCCGAGGAGCCCATGCTGGTTCAGGATATGTACGCCGAGCTGACCAAGGTACTCCAGGCGGTACTTACCGACAGGAACGCCAATGTAAAGGCCCTGCTTGACACAGCCCAGTTAAATTTCCAGCGCCTGCTGGATTCCCAGGTTAACCGGTAGTTCCAACAACGGGCGGCGGGAGGTCCTGCCGCCCTTCCCGTTTGAATTTGCCCTGTACAGGGACGTGTCAGGGTAAATTCCCGTCCTTTGAGGTACCCCATGAAAGCAAACAGTCAAGGCCCACGGGCCAAGGCGGCCCGCAGAGACCTAAAGCCCCTGTTTATAAAAAATATCTCCGGCTGGCTCATGATGCTGCCCACGGTAATCCTGTTCATCTTCTTTATCTGGGAACCCCTAATCGAAAGCATCCGCCTTTCCCTGTACCGGGCCAACGGCATGCGGCTGGTCGAATTTGTGGGCCTGCGAAACTATCTGGAAATTTTTGAGCACCCCGATTTCCTGCCCGCCCTCAAGAATACCTTCGCCTATACCGTCTGGTCCCTGGTGATCGGTTTTCTGGTGCCCATCGTGCTGGCGATCCTGGTTAACGAGATCCGCCACGCCAAATCCCTTTTCAAGGTAAGCGTGTACCTGCCCAACGTGGTACCCGGCATGGCCATGGTCCTCATGTGGCGCTTTATGTTCCGCACCGATAATACGGGGATTCTGAATATCCTCCTCAGCAATCTGGGCGTAGGCCCCCAGCCCTGGCTTTCCAATCCCGCCTGGACCATACCCCTGATCGTGGTCACCCTTACCTGGCGGGGGGCGGGGGCCACTACCCTGCTCTACATCGCGGGGCTCCAGGGTATTGACCCTGAATTGTACGAAGCGGCCATCATCGACGGCGCGGGGATTGCCAAGCGTATCAGGTACATTACCCTGCCGAATATTTTTAACCTGGCCCGGACCCTGCTTATCCTGCAGATCATCGCGGTGTTCCAGATTCTCTACGAACCCCTGGTGATGACCAACGGAGGGCCCAACAACGCGTCCCTTTCCATCATGCAGTTAGTATTCAGATTTGCCTTTGAACGTTTCGATTATCCCAAGGCCACCTCGGTCTCGGTAATCATCTGCTTTATCCTGGCCCTTCTCACCATCTTGTACTTCAAGATCAGCCGCCGCCAGGATTCTTAGGAGGTCCGTTATGAAAGGGGATTCAAAAGCGAATGCCAACAATGGAATTATCAGGACCCTGGACCTAAAGCAAAACCATATCCGCCTCCTTTACGCCGTCATCCTGGTGATAGGGATCGTGGTTTCGTTTATCGGGGTGGCCCCGCTTATCTGGGTTGCCCTTTCCGGCTTTAAGGACATACGGGAGTTTTCCAGGGAGACCACCATACTGCCCCGGACCTTTGACATCGGCGTCTACATAAAAACCTGGAACCAGCTCCACTTTGCCCGCTACTATCTGAACTCCTTTATCTCCGTGGCGGGAAGCGTGGTCTGCTCGGTGTTTTTTAACGGTCTTTTGGGCTACGCCCTTTCCAAGGTCAAACCCGCGGGTTCAAAAATCGTAATGATGATGATCATGTGGTGCCTCCTTATTCCCAGCGCCACCAGCGTGGTGCCCCTGTTTATCAATATAAGCAAGCTGGGCCTTACCGGAACCTTCATACCCCTCTGGCTTGCCATAGGGGCCAACGCCTTCTATGTGGTGCTCTTTAAGAATTTCTTTGACGAGCTTCCCCAATCCCTCATCGAGGCGGCAAAAATAGACGGGGCCACCAATTTTACTATTTTTGCCCGGATCGCCGTTCCCCTGAGCAAGGCAATCATGATGGTCATTGTGATGTACTCTATCAACGCCGCATGGTCGGATTTTCTGCTCCCCTACCTGGTGCTGAACAATACCAGCCTGGAAACGGTGATGGTCAGACTCTTCATGTTCAGGGGAGGCCGCACCAGCGATGTGGATGTGCTGCGGAGCATTGTCTTTGCCGTGGTGCCGCCCATCGTCCTGTTCTTTGTTTTCCAGAAGCAGATCACCCAGGTTACCATCCAGTCGGGCATTAAGGGATAGCGGCGCCGGGGCGTACCCGCCTTGCCTTGAAGGCCTGCTTTGGGGTATCATTCCCCTGCCCCGCCGCCAGGAACCATGCGAGAAGCGGTCGCCTAACCCCGTCAGGTCCGGAAGGAAGCAGCGGCAAGCGGATTGCTTTTGCGCCGTGGGGGTAAAGCTTGCCGAAAGGCATGGCCGGCCCATCCTGGTTTCGGGGCCTTGCTTTGCCCTCGACCTGGGGCCCCTGAATCAATATACTGATCCTATGACCCATGAAACGGGAGGAACCGCGAAATTCGAGGTAACCGCCACCAGGCGGCGGCCCAAGACCCTCGATGAACTGGCGGGCCAGGAATTCGTCGTCTCCACCCTGAAAAATTCCCTGGAAAGCGGAACCATTGCCCACGCGTACCTGTTCTCCGGGCCCCGGGGCTGCGGCAAGACCAGCGCCGCCCGGATTCTCGCCCGCTCCCTGAACTGCGAAAAGGGCCCCACCGCTTCCCCCTGCGGGGTCTGCCCCAACTGCCGGGAGATCGGCGCGGGTTCAAGCCTGGACGTGATCGAAATCGACGGGGCCAGCAACACTTCGGTGAACGATGTGCGGCAGATCAAGGACGAGGTCCTCTTTCCCCCCCAGACCGGGCGCTACAAGGTCTACATCATCGACGAAGTGCACATGCTTTCCAACAACGCCTTCAACGCGCTGCTCAAAACCATCGAGGAACCTCCCCCCTACATTGTCTTTATCTTTGCCACCACGGAACTCCATAAGGTACCGGCCACCATCAAAAGCCGCTGCCAGCAGTTCGCCTTCCGGCTCATCCCCATCGAAACCATCAAGGGGATCCTCAAGGATGTGGCCCAGGAACTGGGCATAGAGGCCGAAGACGAGGCCCTCTTCTGGATAGCCAGGGAATCCACCGGCAGCCTGCGGGACGCATTTACCCTCTTTGATCAGGTGGTTTCCTTTTCCTCCGGCCATATCCGCAGCGCCCTGATCCGGGAAAAGCTGGGGCTGGTGGGGCTGGAACGGCTCAACGAACTGGCGGAGGCCTGTGTGGAGGGAGACGCGGGGCGCTGCTTCGATCTCCTCGACGGGATTCTCTCCTCGGGGGTGGCCATTGAACAGTTCATTATCGATATGGCCTCCTACTACCGGAGCCTGCTCCTGCTGAAAAATGCGATCACCCGGGAATCCCTCTTAGGCTACCCGGCGGATCGCTTTTCACCAAAGGCGCTGGAAGAACTGGATTCCCCCAGGCTGGAGCAGGCCCTGGAACTGCTCCTTGATTGTTACCGGGACATCAAGTATTCCGTGTCCCCCCGGTTTGAGGTGGAGACCGTGGTTTCCAAACTCTCCTGGCTTAAAAACTGGGTCCCCCCGGCGGAACTAAAGGCCGCAGTGGAGGAAGCCCGGCATGCCCTGGGGGGTGGGAACCGGGACCGCCCTTTAGCCCCCCGGGAACCTTCGCCGGCGGCGGAGCTTCCCGGAAAAACGGCTAACCCCGTAGTTTCCCTAAGCCAGGAATTTCTGCGCCGGGTGGCGGCCCGGGAGGCCAGGACGGGGAAGGCCGGCCAGGAAAGCGGCGGAGAAGAGGACGACGATGCCCCGGTATGGAGCCGGCTTGAGCGCAGCGGGGACCTGGATCCCCAGGCCCAGCGGGTACTGCGGATCTTCCGGGGGACCGTCGTTTCCACCGGAAACGGCGTTTCCGGTAGGAGCGGCGCTTCCGGCGGGAGCGGCGCGGCTGCGGCAAATGAGACCCAGGGAGGGCCCGGTGAATATCAACCCTTTTGACATTATCAAGAACGCCCAAAAACTGCAGGACCAGATGGGTGTGCTACAGGAAAAACTAGCCGCCCTCGTGGTTACCGGATCGGCCGGGGGCGGCATGGTGGAGATCGACCTTAACGGCAGGATGGAGCTGCAGGCCGTCCGCATCAGCCCGGAGGCCGCCGGAGATGTCCAGATGCTTCAGGACCTGGTAAAGGCCGCCTTTACCGCGGCCCTGGATAAGGCGCGGGAACGTACCGGCCTGGAAATGGGGGCCCTGGCCTCGGGTTTGGGTATCCCGCCGGGGAGCTTCCCCGCCGGCCTATGAGCGATCCCTCCGGCCGGTCCGGCGGCGCCATTGACCGGCTGACGGCCCTCCTCTCCAAGCTGCCGGGGCTGGGCAAAAAAAGCGCCGGCCGCATTCTCTACCACATCCTGGAGGGGGACCCCTCTTACGCCCAACTGCTGGCCCAGGAGCTTTCGCTCCTCCACCAGGCCATCCGCCGCTGTTCCCTCTGCGGCAGTTTCACCGAGACCGATCCCTGCCCCATCTGCGCCGACTCTGACCGGGATCGCTCCCTTATCTGCGTGGTGGAACGGCCCCAGGATGTGCGGATCATCGAAGATGCCCGGGAGTTCCGCGGCATCTTCCACGTCCTGGGGGGACTCATCGCCCCCCTGGACGGCGTCGGCCCCGACAAACTCAGAATCGGCGAACTGCTGAACCGGGTCCGCCGGGACGGGGCCAGGGAACTGATCCTCGCCTTCAACCCCACCATCGAGGGAGACACCACCGCCCTGTACCTGCAAAAGCTCCTCAAAGATTTGGACGTGGAGGTGAGCCGCCTGGCCTCCGGCCTGCCCGTGGGCGGGGACCTGGAATACGCGGACAAGCTTACTCTGTCCCGCAGTTTTCGGCACCGGACAAAATTCTAACATCACGGTGTTCTCGAACGCCGCGGCGTTCGTTGATAAACGAATACATCACCGGAATAAAAAACAGGGTAATCAGCGTTGACGATGTAAGGCCGCCGATGACCGTAAGGCCGATGGGTTGAATCATGGTGGACGATTCACCGGGGAAAAACGACATGGGAATGAGTCCCAGAATCGTGGTCAGGGTGGTCATCAGGACCGGGCGCAGCCGGGAAACACCGGCGTCAAGGACCGCCTGGCGCACGGGAATCCCCCGGCCCACCAGGAGGTTGGTGTAGTCCACCAGGACTATGCCGTTATTCACCACGATACCCGCCAGCATGACGACCCCGACCAGGGTAAACATACTTAGTGCCTGCCCGGTAATGAGGTAGATCAAAACTACGCCGATTGCCAAAAGAGGAATGGTGCACAGATTGATGAACGGGTCTTTGAAGGACTCGTACTGTCCCGCCATGACGCCGAAGACCAAAAGAACCGCCAGGGTGAAAATAAGCGCGTAGGTTTTTGCGGTGTCGGTAATTTCTCCCCACTGGCCCTCGTAGCTTACGGTAACGCCCTCGGGGGCAATGAAGGCGGCGGCCAACACTTCCCGGACTTTATTTTCCACTTCATCGGCCCGCAGATTTTCTGATGACAGGTTGGCGGTAACGTGAATTATCCGCGACTGGTTTTCCCGGTTAATGCTCACCGGGCCTGAACCTTTTTCCAGCGAAGCAAAGTTTGAAAGGGAGTACAGGGTCCCGCTTGAGGACGCGACAAAAACACGCTCAAGATCGGGCAGTTTCGCGCGGTCGGCTTCGGTAAGCTGGATTACCACATCGTATTCATCCCCCGCGTAGCGGAAGGTGGTGGCGGTAGCGCCGTTCATGGCCGCGGATATTTCGTTGGCGATACTGTTTATGGAAAGGCCCATGTTGTAAGCGCGCTTGCGGTCTATCACCACTTCTACCTGGGGCAGTCCTTCGGTCATATCCACGCTTACTTCGGTAAGCTCCGGCACATTCGCCTTGATGAGATCGGCGATCTCGTTGGCGGCGGAAAGGCCGGTATCTATATCGTCAATGCGGAGGGCGATGTCAATATCGCTGCCGCCGGCCATCATCCGGGCCATACCTTGACTAAAACTCATGGAGGCGTTGGGAAAATCCCGCGCATGGGCAAGAAGTTTTGTCCGCACCGCGGCGCTTTTGTCCGAGGCGGGGTTGTCCATGTCGAGGCTTACGGCAATTGAACCCCGGTTGGTTCCCGCGCCGCCCATGGCGCGGCCGGAGCTTCCCA
>JAISQJ010000045.1 GCA_031274285.1 Treponema sp.
TCGGGTCCTGGCGGAGCGGAAAAAGTCCTGGGTTAAACCGGAACCAAAGTACCGCCGGGGTATCCTCAAAATCTTCACGGAAAACGCCGCCTCCCCCATGAACGGCGGGTACATGGCCTGAGGCCCGGCCAGAGGGGCGGGGCCTTGCGGGGCCGGCTCCCCGGCCTACAACAGTTCCCCCAGGGCCGCCCGGTCCAGAAAGACCTGGGCCGCGCTGATGATCTCGGCAGTCTCCACATTGATCACCCTGCTGAACACAATGACCTGGGCGGACATGGGGATCACCTGGCCGGTCACCATGTAGCGGGCGCCCAGGAGTTTGCCGACCCTTATGGCCGCGTCGGTGTCCAGCATCCCCAGGGCCGCAAGCTGCTGTTCCGCCCGCACCGCATCCAGGCGGCTCCGCTCAACCAGGGTAAGCCGGGGGTTACCCGAAAGGGCCACCAGGGCGCTTTCGTTCAGATAGGCGATGAGGGGAGGATCGCCCCCGTCCCGGATGGCGAAGGACGCCAGGGCCGCCACGGATACTTCACCCTCGGGGAAGGAAAGGCCGATCTCCCTGAAAAGGCCGGTTACCCTGGGCTGTATCTTATCAAAATCCGGGGGGACGGAAGGGCCGGGGCCGGAGGGAATTGCGGCGGGGACGGCGGGGACGGGAGCGGCGGAGATGCCGCCGGCCGGATTTCCGCCGTTGTCCCGGATTTCCCTGGCGAGAATCTCGTCGTAGCGGTCAAGAATCTCCAGTTCCTTGGTAAAGGCCTCCCCGTCGTCCAGCCTGAGTTTCGCGTTGGCCATCTCGTCGCGGAAGGCTCTGGTTTTTTGCAGGGCCCCGTCCAGCCGGGCGAGGAAGGCGCGCTTCAATTCCTCCGCCGCGCCATCGGCGCTGCGGCCCCCGTCGGCGGCCCGGCCGGCCGCCCGTTCAAACTGGGAGAGGGCATTCAGGTCATCCTGACCGGCGTAGTAGAGATTGCCGATCTCCTTAAGGGTTTCGGCAAAGCGCATCATGGTACCCGAGTAGAGCACCATGCCGCTGGAAATGCCGTCCACCGGATCCTGGGCAAGCACGATGTTGACGGTTTTTTCCGCAGGGTCTATTGCCTGCCCCAGGGCGTCGCGGCCGCGGACGGTGAAAAGGGCAAGAGGCCTTTCGTCCCCAGGCCCCGGATCCGGGAGCAGCCGGTAACGGACCAGCATGGTTTCATAATCCCCCAGGTGGAGGGCGGGGAGGGTATAGAAAACCCGGTTCCCCTCGATGCGGTGCTGGTAGCCCCAGGTTTCGAGAATCTCCACCCCCGGCATAAATTCCAGTTCCATCGAAAGATCCTGGTCAAGCAGCAC
Source organism: Treponema sp. (assembly GCA_031274285.1). Classification (GTDB taxonomy): domain Bacteria; phylum Spirochaetota; class Spirochaetia; order Treponematales; family Breznakiellaceae; genus JAISFT01. Next base: position 1,339 of record JAISQJ010000045.1, read on the forward strand.
CGCCATGCGCTCGAATTCCGTGTCGAAGGTTTTCCGCATCTCCTCCCGGTCGCTGATAAAGCGGGAACTGCCGCCCCCCTCCTCCGCCAGGTTCCGCATCAGTTCCAGGTCAAAGCCCACCCCCACCCCCAGGGTGGAAACGGAGATACCCATCTGCCGGTAGCTTTCCGCCATCTGGTAGATCAGGGCCTTCTCCTCCTTCAGCGCGGAGGCGCCCTTGTATTCAAAGACGCAGACCTCGGTATCGCTCCCCTTTCCCGCGCCGGAAACGCTGCCTTCAAAGTAGGTGTACTCGTTGCCGTTTTTTAACTCAACCTGAAAGGGGACGGCCTCCCGCCGGGCCTCGTGGTAGGCGTAATTTTGCACCGAGATACGGTACTTCCCCTGGGGCGCCCTGCCCTGGGCCCAGAAGATATTCTCAATCGGCTTGATGGTCTCACCGTGCACATTCATATCCACATCGAGGAATCCCCCGGAAGCGTCCCGGGTGTGTCCGTAGAAGACCTCCTCCCCCCTGGGTGTTACCACGTGAATGTCCAGATCGTTGCGGTTGTTCCAGAGCAGGGAAACCCGGATGTCCCCGGACTGGGCCCCCGCCTGGGCAAGGCGGCTTGAAAATTCGGTGCCGTCGGAAAAGAAGAAGACCCGGTTCACCGACCCGGAGCGGTAGTTGGCAAGCGCCTGTTCGTAGCCCGCCTTGAGGCCGGCCTCAAGGTCCGTTCCGCCGCTGGGCCTGATCCCGTTCACCGCCTCAAGGAAACGCCGCTTTTTTTCGGGGCTGTCCATGCGGGTGGATTCAAAAAGTACCTGGGCGCTGTCGTTAAAGCTTACCAGGGCCAGGGAATCGGCGTCCCGGATCTTGTTCATAAAGACCGCCATGGATTCCCGCACCCAGGCTATCTTGTCCTCCTCGTTCATGGAGTCGGAGGAGTCAACCACAAAGACAAGGTTCATGGGGGGCAGGGAGGCGAAGGAGAGCTTTTTTCCCTGAAGGCCGATCTGGAGGATGCCCTCCTGGCCCCGGCGGCTCATCTGGCCGGAACTGTTGTAGAGGTACACCCCCAGGTCCCCCTCCGGCTGGGGGTATCGGTAGTCGATGGAGGCAATGTAGGAATCGGTGTAGACCTCCTCCGGGGGCACGATAATCCCCTGCCCCGCAAGGTAGCGCCCGCGGGTGGCCGAGGAGGCGCTTTCCGCCCTCCCCGCGCAGAAGACCGCGGGGACTATGGCGAAAAAAACAATACCGGCCAGCAGAATCCCTGTGCTTTTTCGATTCATGATTCCCTCCTAGGAGTTTGTTGCGCTTCGCGCTTAAAATGTATAAATATTCACGATAGTGAATATTTATACCTTACAAACTCCGAAAGCATGCCCATTGATCGGGATTTTTTGCATATTTATGCAAAAAATCCACAAGTGCAACAGGCTGCTAGTTGAACGGCACGGAAGAAACGGCCAGGATCCGGCCCGTTTCCACATCCAGCGCTTTCATGCGTACATAGTTTAGGGCGCCGTAGGGGCTGACGCTTCCGGTAATAACAATCTGGGCCCCGGTTAAATGGCCGATGAACACGGCGGTATCGTCGTCCACCTCCCCTGAAAGCTGGAAGTTCTGTTCCGCCCGGATCACGTCAAGGCTCCGCCGGTCAACGATCGTGTACTTTTTCAGGTTGACCAGAAAAAAAATCGATTCTTCCAGCGCGTATTCCGCTTCACCGGGATCCCCGGAGGCAATGCCGATCACGGCGATGGAAGCGGGGCCGGGAATTCCCCCGGTCAATTCCGCGCAGGATTCCCGGAGGGCCTCCGTTAAGGAGGGGGCGATCCGGCTTGCTTCGCCCTGGGTCTCTCCGGCCAAGGCGCCGCTTTCACGCCCTCCGGCTTCCGGCGCGCCGGTTTCACGTGTTCCGGTTTCACGCGCCGCGGGGACCGGTCCCCCGGTACAGGCCGTCAGGGCGGCGGCAATTAAAAGAAACAGGCTCCCTATGGTTCGTCCCTTCATGGCCCCATGGTAGCATGAAACGGCCCGTCATTCATCCTCCACGGTCACCAGGTACTTCTTCATCATGGTGTGGAGGCTGAGGTGTTTCTTAAAGGTGCGGAGGCCCGGCTTTCCCATGTCGTAGCCGTTGTTAAGGAATTCCACACCCTGCAAATGATCTTTGGCCATGGTGTAATAGAGGTACACGTTGAAGTTGGTGATGTTGGCCTTGGCAAAATAGACATAGGCAGTGCCCCGGGGCGGGACGTCCCCTTCAGGCCCCCCCTGGGGGTCCCCGGAGCCGCCGCCGCCGGTTCCCAGGGTTTCCCAGATGGCGTAACCCTGGGGTTTTCCGGCCGCATAAAGCAGGAGGCCCCGGTACACGGCGGGATCAAAGATCTCCTCCATGTTTTTTAGGGAATCTTTGGCGCAGCCCGCAAAGGCCCGGCAGGCGTCGCAGTCCTGGCGGGCGCACCATTCGTCTTCCACCGTAAAACAGGCGGCGAAATTTTCCCGCGTCAGGGGCCGCAGGGAGACATCCGGGGTGTTAAAACAGCGTTTTAAGCTGTTGCGTTTGTTAAGGTTGATCCCGCCGTTCCACTCCCGGATATCGGCGACACGGTACACATACTCGCTGTAATCAGGGGAATATTCGGCCTGGACAGGGCAGGCCGCCCGCAGGGCCGCCAGGAGCGTCTCGTCCACGGCCCAGATCCGCAGGGCCGGGAGCCCGGCCTCCAAAGCCAGGGCGCGGAGGACTTTGATAAGCCGGCGCAGGGACTCGTCCCCCCGGCCTCCCGCCCCCGGCCCCGCGCCGCGGGGGGGCCGCTGGATGGCGAAGTACACGGCCCCGGACTTGTAGAACCAGAGGCTGCACAAAAAGCCGTCGATGATCCGGTAGAGGGCGTCAAACCCAAAGGCCCAGATAGTGGAGACCGTGGCGGTAAGTTCGTGGAACTGGGAAAGACCCGTATCGTAGGCCTTAAAAACCGGGTAACTCTCCCTGCCGATGGGAAGAAAACCCCGCTCTATAAAAAAATCGCGAAGACCCGCCGCCGCGCCCGCCACCTTAAAGCCCGTCTTTCACATAGGTACACAGGTACTTACGCCAATGCTCATAGGGCCCCAGGTGCCTTTTGAAGCGCCGCAGCCCCTCCTTACCCATGTCCTCGTTGATATTCAGCACTTCGGCGCCGCTTAGTCCGGTTTTGGCCAGCATGTAGATGAGGTAGACAAAAAAGTTTTGGATGGTCCCCTTGCCAAAGTGGAGGTAGGCGCGGCCCTGGTCCCGCTGCTCCCACACCAGGTAGCCGGAAAGTTTATCCCCCACATAGGCCAGGAGGCCGCGGAAATCGCGGTCGTCGTAGATTTCCCCCATCACTTCCAGGGCCCGCAGCTCACAGCCCGCAAAGGCGGCGCAGAGGGCGCAGTCCTGGGAAGCGCACCACTCCCTTTCCACCTCAAGAAAAAGCCGCCGGTTATCATTTGTCATGGGGACCAGGGTAATATCGTCCCGGTCCAGGAATTTGTTCAGGTGGGTATGCTTTTTGTGGTTGATCCCCCCGGAAAGGTTCACGATGTCCGCCGGTTTATACACGTATTCACTGTGGTCGTCGCTGTAGGCCGCGTCCACCGTAAAACCAGGGACCCGGCGGAACCGTTCCAAAAAACGTTCTTCCACGGCGTAGAGTTTCAAATTGGCCCAACCCGCGCCCAGGGCCAGATCGTAGAGGGCCCGGATAAGCCCATCCAGACAGGAAAGGGACGAAGGCCCCGCGCCCAGGTTCAGCTCAAAGTAGGGCTCCAGACCGTCAAAGAAAAAGACCGTCACCAGGCATCCGTCGATCACCCGGTACAGTTCGTTAAAAGAGAGGGTCCAGAAGGTAGAAACCGCAGGGCTCAGCTCCGAAAGAACCGCAGCGCCCTTAAAATCCCGGAACAGGGGGTAGCTGTCCGGGCCCACGGGAAGAAAGCCCCGGTCCAACAGGTAAGCCCGGGCCCGCCGGTCCGCCTCGTTCAGGGGGCGCGGCCCCGCCCCCCCTATCCCCGTATGGCTCACGGCAAGGGATCCGCCCCCTTATCGGTAAAGGTGCAGATATACTTGGGCCACAGTTCATAGGCGCTCAGGTGGCTTTTGAAAAGCCGCAGCCCCGGACTCCCCATATCCTCGTTGATATTGAGGTACTCAACACCGTGAAGCTGATCCCGAAAAAGACGGTAAATCAGGAACACAAAGAAACCTTCCACCACCGCTTTGCCAAAGTAGAGGAAGGCCAGCTTTTCACTTATCCGCTCGCAGATAACATAACCCGCGGGCTCCTCCCCCCCGGAGGCCCCCGGCAGGTAGAGCAGGAGGCCCGTATGGACCTCCTCGTCAAATAGTTCGACCATGGTCCGCAGGGCCTTCGACTCGCAGCCCCCAAAGGAGGCGCAGTAGGCGCAGTCCTTTCCCTGACACCAGCGGTCCTCGATAACCAGACAGTCCCGGACATTGGCGTTGGTCATGGGCCGCAGGGATACCCCTTCCAGGGCGGAACAGCGCCGGACCCGCTTGCGCTTGTAAAAATTCACCGTCCCCGAAAGATCCAGCAGGTCCGCTGCCCGGTACACGTATTCGTCGTCCTGGGGACGGCGCAGAGTCTCCACCCGGTAGCCCCGGACCCCTTCAAAGTCCGCCAAATACCGTTCCTCGACAAAGCGGATCTGCAAAAAGGGCAGGGCCGCCTCCCGGCATAGACCGTACAGCGCCTCGATAATCCGCGGCAGCGAGGCCGGGGGAAATCCCGCAGGCCGGTGCAGGGTAAAGTACACCGGCTTTGCCCCATGAAAATAGACCGTACAAAGGCAGCCGCCAATGAGTTTATACAGGCCGTGGTAGGCAAAAGACCAGGACCCTATGATAGGGGCGCTCATCTCCTGCAAAAGACTGTACTGGGAAAAGGTACGGAAAACCGGGTAAGCGGAACGGTCTACGGGAAGGAAACCCCGATCCCGGAAAAAGCGGCGGCGGTTCGCCAAGGCCGGACAGTCCTCCCGTTCACGCCGCCCCTGCCGCTCCATACAACATGCTGTTGCCTTCACCCCGCCATAGTACCCCGCTTTCCCCCTCTTGTGGAATACAGACAGCTTTAGGAAGGGAATTTTAAAGGGGGCCAACTACCACGGCCAATTTGGCGAAAGCCTCCGGCTTTCGCCTTCCGCAGCCATACCTGCGGTTTTTGGCCCCCCTTCGCCCGCACTTCGTTGCGGGCTACCCCCCTGGTACCGCTCCGCGGCCCGAGCCGCCACTTTACGAAAAATTACGGTGAAGCCCTGACGCCCTGGGTGCACTAAATCGGCGATGAAAGTTATCTACCGGAAGCTGGATATACACTCAAGGCCGGAATTATCGGGAATAGAGTTGTAAACGAATTCTGGAATGAAGAATATATGAGTGAGGGCGCTCCCCCTTTAAGGAACTATTTTTTTATGGTTTTTTCATACTCTAAAAGTTTATGCAAATGCTCAAGGATGAGGTCTTGTAAAGAGGGGCTTAACTTTTTGAAGGTTTCCAGGACATCTGAGATTTTATAATCAGGGGTTTTATCCTTCTCGAACATTGACCCTTCTCCGGTCCTGAGCCAGTTTTCGTTCACTCCGAAGGTTATTTTTATAAGGCGCAAAAGCCGGTCGTTTATTTTCCTTTTGCCCAGTTCGATACCGGCGATAAATCCATTGGAAATGAGTATTTTTTTGGCGAATTCTATCTGGGTAAGGTTCAGGGAGTGCCGGAGGAGTGTAATCCGCCGGTTGATTGCGGGGTCTTCTATGACAGGCCGTTCATTGGATGCCTTCTTTCCCTTCATACTGTCTATGATACTAACAAAAAACCATCTTACAAGGCAAGTATGGATTATTTCCAGGCTTGTATTGACAAACTTGCCGGGTATTTGTAATATTCTACCACGGTGAGAATATGGAAATGAAAAGAAACGCAAAAAAGGCGGGTGAATTACAGGCCGGCATGGGGAATTTAAGCGAAGAAGGCAGGGATTATATCACCACTATGGTCCGGGCCATGCTTTCTTACCAGAATTCCCTTGATTTACCGGGGGAAACCGCCGCCGGGCCGGACAAGGCAAAAAACGCTCCTGGGGTTCGGGAGCCGGAGAGTCCGGATCGGGGGGCCGCTAAAACATGGAAGCCGTAAAAAGCAGAATCATCCTGGTGGACGATAATCCCTCAAATCTCCGGACAGGTAAAAATGTACTGTCGGAAAAATTCGCGGTCTTTACCGCCCCGTCGGCGGCAAAACTCTTTGAGCTTCTATCTGACGTAAAGCCCGCGATGATACTTCTGGATATTGAAATGCCGGAAATGTCGGGTTACGAGGCCATTACCATGCTCAAGGCGAAAGACGAAACCAGGGATATTCCGGTAATGTTCCTTGAGAGGTGGGATGGGAAAGGCTACCCTAAGGGACTGGCGGGGGAAGAGATACCCCTTCAGGGCAGGATCATGGCGCTGGCGGATGTATACGACGCCCTTACCGCGGAACGGCCCTACAAAAAGGCTTTTACCCATGAAGAATCAATCAAAATCATGGCGGAGGGCCGGGGGACTCAATTTGATCCGGCGCTGACCGGTGTGTTTTTAGCGGTAATGGAGAGATAGCTATGGAACGCGGCATTACGGAACGGATTGAACAATTTGAACATAAGGGGAAGCGGTTTATTTATTTTGATTTAAGCGGCCTCCAAAATAATGTCCAGTTTAAGGAAATGACAGAAGGGGCAAAAAAGATTATCGCGGAATATCCCCCGGACGGTTCCTCTTTTTCGATCACGAATATTGAAGGGGTGATCTACGACACGGAAACCAAAAACATTGTTTCCGCATGGATGGAGTTTAACCGGCCTTACATAAAACAAGGCGCGGTGATTGGGCTGGACGGTATCAAAAGGATCATGGTCAATTCAATATTAAAGATGAGCGGACGGAACAACATGAAATTTTTCCGCACCAGGGAGGAAGCGGTAGAATGGCTGGCGGCGTTATAACTAACGGCGTTATAACTAACGGCGTTATGAGCGTCCATACGGTATCATTGCGGCGGAGGTTCCTTACCTTTTCCGTAATTTTTTTCCTGATTGTTCTGTTGGGAGGATCCCTTGTATTCGCCCTTTCCATGCGAAGGATAAGCCAGGAATCGGTGGAACACGAATTAAGCTCCGCCATCGAAACCATGAAACTCCGGCTCGCCAACGCGGTCAACAGCGAACTTGCCCTGGCAATCAAAATGGCTGACGACCCCCTGACCAAGACCCATTTTCTTCATCCCGAAAATCATGAAACAGAGCTTATGGCGTTTCAAAATTTTGCCGCATACCGGCGGAACTTTAAGAACAATTCGGTGTTCTGGATAAATGACATTGACAAGCGTTTTTATTTTGATGACGGGGG
>JAISQJ010000008.1 GCA_031274285.1 Treponema sp.
CCAAATACGGCGGGGCGGGGATGTACGGAGAGCGCGTACACCGGGCGGTGCTGGCGGCGGGGGAAACCGAGTCGGGCTGTACGGTACATCTGGTGGACGGGGGGACCGATACGGGTCCCGTCCTGCTGCAACGGCGGGTACCGGTGCTGGCGGGGGACAGCCCCGAAAGCCTGGCGGAGCGGATACACCGGGAAGAGCATATCGCCATTGTGGAGGGGGCCGCGCTGATGATAGAAAAGCTGCGGCAACCCGATCGGGACCAATTTTAACCGGCGGGGGCGGGGAGCAATTTTGAGGGAGGAAAGGCCATGAAACAGCGGGCGCTTATCAGCGTATTTAACAAGGACGGCATAAGGGAACTGGCGGGCTATCTGGCCGGGGCGGGCTGGGAGATCCTTTCCACCGGCGGGACCGCCCGGTACCTGGAGGAGAACCGCCTCCCGGTGACCGATGTGTCCGCGGTGACGGGTTTTCCCGAATGTCTGGACGGCCGGGTTAAGACCCTGCATCCGGCGATTCACGCGGGGCTCCTGGCCCGGCGCGATGTCAAGGCCCACATGGAAACCCTGGAGCGGCAGGGCCTGGGCCCCATCGACCTGGTCTGTGTGAACCTTTACCCCTTCTTTGAAAAGGTCCGGGCCGGCCTTTCCCTGGAGGAGACCGTGGAGTTTATCGACATCGGGGGGCCGGCGATGCTGCGTTCCGCGGCGAAAAATTACCGGGATGTCCTGGTTTTGACGGACCCGGCGGATTATGGGGAAGCGGCGGCCTTTCTTAAAGCGGGAGCGGTGCCGGAGGAATTCAGGAAGCGCCTTGCGGGTAAGGTCTTTGATTTAACTTCCGCCTACGACGGGGCCATTGCCCGTTATCTTTTGGATACCGATATACCCGGCGGGCAGGATGAGTATCCCCCCTATTGGCCCCTCTCCCTGGGCAGGGACCAGCGCCTCCGTTACGGGGAAAACAGCCACCAGAGCGCGGCCCTGTACCTTAACACCGATAAACCCGGGGCCCTGGGCAGCATGGAGCAGCTCCACGGCAAAGAGCTGGGCTACAACAATATCCGGGACCTGGACCTGGCCTGGAAGGCAGCCTGCGCCTTTGGCCTGGAGGCCGCCCCCGCGGTGGGGGATGAGGATATCAGGGCCCTGGGCATTCTTGACGGCGCCCAGGCCAGGCGGGTGTGCTGCGTGGCGGTAAAACACAACACCCCCTGCGGCATCGCCCTGGGGGACACCCTGCTAGAGGCCTACGACAAAACCTACGCCTGCGACCCCGTTTCGATCTTCGGCGGCATCGTGGCGGCCAATGTAAAGCTGGACGCGGCCACCGCGGCAAAACTGGGGGAACTTTTTTTGGAGATCGTCATTGCCCCGGACTTTGAGGACGAGGCCTTGGCCATTCTCAAAAAGAAAAAGAATCTGCGGATCATGAAAGCCCGCCGGGCCCCCCGGGAAACCCACGAGTACATCGCCGTGGACGGCGGCCTCCTGGTCCAGGGGACGGACAAAAAGCTCTTTGAAAAGTGGGAAGTGGTGACCAAGGCCCGGCCCGCCGGCGCCCATATCCGGGACATGATCTTCGGCATGAGGGCGGTAACCTTTGTAAAATCCAACGCCATCCTCATCGTTCAGGACGAGGCCGCCGTGGGGATTGGCGGGGGCCAGGTCAACCGGATATGGCCCGCCGCCCAGGCCCTGGAACGGGCCGCAAAGGTGACGGCGGCCCCGGCCCCTGTTTTAGCCAGCGACGCCTTCTTCCCCTTCGCCGATGTGGTAGAAACAGCGGCGGCGGCGGGGATCAAGGCCATTGTCCAGCCGGGGGGCTCGGTAAACGACCAGCTTTCTATCGAGGCCTGCGACCGCCACGGCATAGCCATGGTCTTCACCGGCACCCGGCACTTTAAGCATTAGCCGGGCGCTTGAGAAATGGGTGAATTTATCGTAGTATCAGCCGGAGTGCGGCGCACCGCAGGGCTGCGCAAAGACAGGGTGGAGAAGCATACATGCCCAAGATCGAAGTAAACGAGGAAGCGTTTTATACCCTCTGCGGGCCCGGCGCCCGCGAATCCTGGCTTGGCTCCCGCGAAGCCCTGGAGGAGGCCCTGAGCTGCGCCAAGGCGGAATTGGACGAGGATTCCGATAAGAGTCTCCCCCCGGCGGAGCGGGTCCTGAAGATTGAGCTGAACGACACCAACCGGCCCGATCTCTGGGCCACCGCGGGCTGCGCCCGGCAGCTCCGGGTCTACCAGAGCGGCCGCCGGCCGGAGTACCCCTTCTTTTCCACCAGGGGAAATGTTAAGCAGGCATCCCACAAGATTCTGGTGGAGGAGGGGGTCAGGAAGGTGCGGCCCTACCTGGCGGGTTTTATCGCCGGGGGCAAGGCGGTTACCGACGCTTCCCTGCGGGACATGATCCAGACCCAGGAAAAGCTGGCCTGGAACTACGGCCGCAAGCGCCGCACCATCTCCATGGGGCTCTACCGGATCTCCATCATCCGCTGGCCCATCATCTACAAGGGGGTGGACCCGGATTCGGTGTCCTTTGTGCCCCTGCAGTGGGACAAGCCCCTAAGCCTGCGGGAAATTTTGAAGCAGCACCCCAAGGGCAGGGAATACGGCTTTATCCAGGAGCATGAGCCCCTCCATCCCCTGCTCACCGATGCGGAGGGAGCGGTCCTTTCCTACCCGCCGATCATCAATTCCGCGGACCTGGGCGCGGTGCAGGTGGGGGACACGGACCTCTTTGTGGAACTTACCGGCACGGACCAGGCTTCGGTAACCCTTTCCGCCTCCATCATGGCCTGCGACCTGGCGGACCAGGGTTACACCATTGAGCCGGTGGAGATTGAATACGCCTATGACACCCCCTTTGGCCGGAATCTGGTAAGCCCCTACTACTTCCAGGAGCCGGTGTTCTGCTCCCTTGGGCGGGTGGAAAAATTCCTGGGGGAAAAACTCAGCGCGGCCGAATGTACGGCGGCCCTGGCCCGTATGGGGGTGGAGGCGGAGGAAGCGCTGGGCCTGGAGCGGGGGGCCCCGGAAGCCTCCGCCCCGGTGGAGGGCATCCTGGCCCGGCCCCCGGAATACCGGAACGACTTCCTCCACGCCGCGGATGTCATGGAGGACGTGATGATTGGCCGGGGACTGGGCAGTTTTAAGCCCCAGCGGCCCCATGATTTTACCGTGGGCCGCCTGAGCCCCATTACCTACTTTAGCCGCCGGGTTAAGGAAATCATGGTGGGCATGGGTTACCAGGAGATGATCTACAACTACCTGGGTTCCCGCAGGGACCTGGTGGAAAATATGCTGGGGGACGGCGGCCGGATTCTCCGAATCGCCAACCCCATGACGGAAAACTACGAGTATGTCAGGGACACGGTGCTGGCCTCCCTTTTGGCCAGTGAATCCGTGTCCGGCCACGCCTCCTATCCCCACCGGATCTTCGAGATTGGGAAGGTGGCCTTTAGGGCGGAGGATGCCGGCCTCAAGCGCCCGGCCGGCAGCGCCGACACGGTTGAGGGGACGGGGAACAGCACGGGGGTCCTGACCCGCCAGTACCTGGGCTTTGTCCATGCCGGGGCGGAGGCGAACTTTAACACCGTGGCGGGGCAGCTCCAGACTCTGTTCTACTACCTGTCCCGGGAATACACGGTGGAGGAATCCGCGGATTGCCGGTTTATCCCCGGCCGGGCTGCGGCTATCCTGTACAAGGGCGTATCCATCGGAGTTTTTGGCGAGATCCACCCCCAGGCGCTGGAAAACTGGGGCCTCTCCGTGCCCTCCACCGCCGCAGAGCTTGATATCGAAGCTCTCCTCTAGCAAGGAATGCCGCCCATGGACGATGATACGCTGATCAAAGGATTGGAAGAGAAACTCCTGAACCCGGAAGTCCGGGGCAGCCGGGGGGAACTTGAAAAACTCATCTCCGAGGATTTTATCGAATACGGCTCCTCCGGGAAAATTTACAATTACCGGGGTACCATAACCCATCTCTTAACCCATGCCGCGGAAGCCGTCAGCTACAGTTTTATTAATTTCAAGACCCGGCGGCTTTCGGAAAACATCATCCTGGCCCTTTACATTATCGAAACTGAAAAAAACCACCGGATTACCATTACCAACCGCAGTTCCCTCTGGCGCTGGGAGGAGGACTCCTGGCAGCGGTCCGCCGGGCGCAGCTCCGCATGGCGGATCATCTTTCATCAGGGAACCAGGGTCACCAAATAGCTTGAAAGCGGCGGTATGGGCCGCCTTTTGCGGGGCCCGCGATCACTACCGGCAGGGGGTGGAAACATTCCGCCGCCGCTTTCCCGGCCTTAAAAAACTGCAGCAACAGTTGGCGGACCACCGCGGCGGCCCGGCCTATACCGTAAAGGCGCCCTTAGTCTACAACCTGGCCCTGGACGATCTGGGCCCCGGTGACGAAATCCGCCTTATCCTGGTTGCCGACAACCCCGGCCGCCGCGAGCAGGAGACCGGGCGTTACCTGGTGGGGCCCTCGGGGAAAATCGCCGAAGGGTTTTTCCGTAATACCCCGGAACTGGGGATCGATATGCGCCGGCAGGTGCTCATCCTGAATAAAACCCCGGTCCACAGCCCCCGCACCGTGGAGCTAAAGGAACTCTGCCGCCTGGGGGGGCCGCCGCTTGCCGTCCGCATCGCCGAGTCGGAACGCTTTATGGCCTCCATCCTGCTGGAATTCCACCGGGCCCTCTCCCTTACCGGCCCTATTCCGGTGTGGATCACCGGCTACTCGGAAATGAAAAAAGGGGGGATCTTCCAGGCCTACACCGAAGCCCTCAAGGAAATCTACGGTCCCGGTGAAGCCCTGCGGGCCTGGATCTTTCTGTACCGGCACTTTTCCATGAACCAGTTCAGCATCGATCTCCGGGGACAGGCAGGGGAGGGGGAAGGCCCCCAGGATACCCTGGACCGGATTGGCCGCGCCTACCGGCGGCGGATTCTCGGCTGGTAGGGAACGCATGCCCGCCCGGCCGCCCGGCGCCCAGGTTTTTCCCGAATAACCCAAAGGCTATTTGACACAGAAAGCGGGGGCAACGCCTGAGTCATTGCCAGCAAGGTAATTGCCGGCCGCACCGGAATTGAGCACATAACAGAAATAGAAGGCAGAGTCAAAGTACGGTGAAGCCTCCCAATAAGCAAGCGCTGTATTGTGGCTATTATATTTTATACGTTTGCCGGCGTCTTCATAATACGCAAGCCGGGCCTGGTTTGCCGCCGTTTCCCAGGCCGCATGGGAATTGGTTTGCGCTCCAAACAGCTCCCGTTCCGTGGGCAGCCAGAGCTTGTCGCTTAGCACGCTGGCGGCGGTGGCGCTGTTCCCGCCGTTTGCCACATAGCGTGCGGGCGCCCAGAGGACGGCGTCCGGCACGCCCGCGGCTTCGAGGCCCGGCAGGAAGTTGCCGGTAAGCCATGTACGCATAGCACTTGCCGCATAGCCGCCCATGTTGGTCATGCTGGTGTTCATGTTACGGGTAAAGGGCAGGTTCTGGAACTGGAACACCAGGTGGGCGTCTGTGCCGTTACCGCTGCTGACGTTGTAGCCGCCGCCCTGGCCTTCGTTAAAGGAATTGATGCCCACCACGATAAGCCGGAGGAGGCGGCCATGCCCGGCTAACTCTTGGTCCGTCACGGTGCTGATTCCCACGGTGATA
>JAISQJ010000111.1 GCA_031274285.1 Treponema sp.
CAGTTTGAAGGAAAAATACTTCCGCCCCAGCTCGTAGTTACGGTCGGCCAGGACCTCCGTCGCGCCGGGGTTTTCGAGGAGGGCCCGGACGGTTTCCACCGTTTCCTGGGTAACATAATTTTCCATTACCACCACGTCAAAGTCCAGGGGTTCTATGTCCCGCTGAAAGATGGAATACCGGTTGACCAGGATGGGTTTTCTAAACCAGATCGCCTCGAGAAAGGCGTTGCCAAACCCCTCATAGGTTGAAGGGTAGGTCACAAAATCGGCGTTCAGGTAGCAGTCCCAGAGGCTGTACTTCTTTTCCCCCGCGCCGGTGAGGCCCCGTTCGGCGCCGATGATGTCGGGCCGGATAAGGACCTCTACCCCCAAGAGGCCGGCGTATTCCATGGTCCGGCTGAAGTAATCGGAGCCTTCGTCCTGCTCCTGGTGGCTGATGAGGAGTTTGGCCTTTTTGTCCTTCAGACGGTTGGCCAGTTCAATGGCGTGTTCAATCCCCTTCCGGGCGACAATCCTGGTTGGCTGGAGAAAGAGGACCTCGTCATCGGCAACCCCCAGGTCCTTCCGCATGGAACGGGCATAGTCGTCCATCACCGGCGGTTCAAGGTCAAAGTCAAACACGTTGGGAATAATAATCGAAGAAAGCCCGCAGCGGAAGGAAAGCTGCTGCCGGGCTTCGGAATTGATCACCACATGGTTGATGGTGTGCAGCCGGGGGGGAAAGGACATGGAAAGGTAGTCCTCCACACAGCTGACGGAAAAACGCTGGCGTTCCCATGCAAAATCATGGTGATGGGCGATCACGGGGATCCCCGTTTCGGCGATCAATTCGGTAAGGGCCAAACCCAGGGGTATGTGCATGGGAATGGTAAGGGCATTTTCGGTGATGAGGAGATCGATCCCAAAGGTCTTTACAAACTCGTAGAGGGCCCGTTTCAGCCGGAGCCGGATCGCCTGAATCTCTCCGGTCAGCCCTTCGTCCCGGACAACGGAGTTGAAACAGCGTTCCTGTATGGAGGCCACCTGGGGGTGGGCGAAAAAAGCCTCCTCCTCCACAATCGATTTTTCGGGGGTCCAATCGGAGAGACCGGAAAAAAAGTAACACCCGTAGCCCATTTTTTCCAGAACCTGCCGCCATTTGGTAGTTTCCAGGGATACCCCATCGGTACCCTTAAAACGGGTAGAAACAAATCCGATACGTTTGATTAACGCCGTTCCGGTTAAGTACATACATTAAGTATAGGGGAAAAACCCGCGGTTGACCACGGGTGGAATCTCCCTTCTTTTTTTATAGAAACCTGTGGTAGTATACAAAAACGTCGAATTGAATGGAAGGTCGCCATGCAAAATGCCCTGATCCTGCCGCCGGTTTTTCAGAACAACATGGTCCTCCAGCGTCAAAAGCCCATCCGGATATGGGGGCAGGGACCGGCCCGGAGCGCCGTCAAGGCCGTCCTCAACGGGGAGGAGGCTTCGACCTTTGCCGGGGAAGACGGCGGTTGGGAACTCCGGCTGCCGCCGATGGAGGCTTCGGAGGGCGGCCGTCTTGGGCTCTTTTGTAACGGCGAACCGGCCTGTTCCTTTGACCAGGTTGCCGTCGGCGAGGTCTGGATAGCCGGCGGGCAGTCCAACATGGAATTCGCCCTGCAATACGACCGCTGCCGCCGGGAGGTTTTTGCCCGTCCCCCGGACCCGCTGCTCCGCTATTTTGAAGTCCCCAAGCTCAGCTGGGAGGGACAGCGGGACGGGGACCCCTTTACCGGAGGGGATTTTGCCGCCCAGGGGATCTGGTTTGGCTTTTCCCGGAAAACCGCCCCGCTGTTTTCCGCGGCGGCCTATTACTTTGCCGCCCGGCTGCGGGAAAAGCTGGGGGCGGATACTCCGGCGGATATTCCCGCCGGCGTCCCGGTGGGGATCATCAGCTGTAACTGGAGCGGCAGCCCGGCTTTTGCCTGGGCTGCGGAGGATCTGCTGCGGGCCGACGGGGACCTGGCCCATTTTTGGAAGGAATACTACGACCGGATACAAGCCCAGGATCCGGCGGCCTACGAAAAGGCCTTTGTCAAAGCCCGGGCGGAGGGCTGGTCCCCCCTCATGCGGGCCGCCTTCGATCTCTACATGCGGGGCAGGATCCCCATCGCCCTGGGGGACGCCCTTAAAAAAATCAACCCCGGCTTTTTTGATCTCCAGCTTATGGGCCCCCGGGACCCCTGGCGTCCCTGCGGCCTCTACTCAACCATGGTACGGACCATCGCGGGTCATACCTGCCGGGGGGTCATCTGGTACCAGGGTGAAGGGGACGATGCCCGTCCCGGATACTACGCCCGGCTTTTCGCCCTGGTCGTCCGGTGCTGGCGGCGGGCCTGGGGGGAGGAACTCCCCTTCATCTTTGCCCAGCTTGCCGCCTTTGAACGGGATCATTTCCAGCGGGGGGATGCCTTCCCCGAGCTGCGCCGTCAGCAGGAACTGGTCGCGGAGACCATTGCCCAAACCCGGATGGTCTGTACCATGGACCTGGGGGAACGGTACAATATCCACCCGGGAAACAAGGGCCCCGTGGGGGAACGGCTTGCCGCCGCCGCCCTGGCCGGAGTCTACGGCCTTGACCTGCCCTGGCGCTCCCCCCGGGCCGAAGGGGTAAGCCGCAGCGGTAGCGGTAGCCTCAGGATCCGCTTTGGCAGCTGTGACGGCGGCCTCCTAATCCGGGGACCCCGGCTCAGGGGCCTCAGGCTCTTTGCCCGGGGCGCCGAAGTGCGGTGGTTTCAGGCCCGCGCCGAAGGCGATACCCTGCTTATCAGGACGGACCGGAACGGCGCCCCGGTGGACGAAATACGCTACGCCCGGGAGCCCTACACGAAGGTCAACCTGTTTAACGGCGCCGGTTTCCCCGCCCTGCCCTTTTGCTTCACCGCCCCCTGGGCCGCGCCCTGACCGCGGAAAAGCTGGAAAACGGAGACCCGGGGATAAAATTCCAGTATACACTTATTGACAATATCACAATCAAGGCGTATACTACAATTAGGTTGTTGTGTGAATAATCGGGGAGAAAAGGATGAAAAAGGCGTGTGTTGTTATACTCTTGACGCTATTCATTACGGTTTTGTGTGCCGCCGAAAAAAAAACACAGTCCGGGGCCGCAACTTATAACAAAAGCGATCGCAGCATGAAAGCTGCCCATGCAAAACTGGCGTTTGGCACCCGTATCCGGGTAACCAACCAGAATAATGACAAAGCCGTTATCGTTACCGTTATGGGGCGTATCCCCGACGATCCGGAACGGATTGTGCACGTCGGTACCCTTGCGGCGGACAATATTGAGATTGATCCCAACCAACCCACCCCGGTGGTCATTGAAGTATTGGGCCGAAAAAAGTTGTCCACATCGTCTGAAGAAACCGCCGCTCCGGTTTCCGGTAAACCTTAACGAAGGGTTCTTTATTAAGTCTCGGTTGAATCAAGACCGTATAAAAAATACCCATTCCCGCAGATATGGGTATTTTTTATACACCCGGTTGCTTGTAATGCTTGTAAATACTAAATGACCCTGATACTTAAAGGCTAATCTAATATTGATAGATTAGGCAATAGAGGTCCAGGATAAACGCATAGAAATGAAAAAGAGGAAAATTTACCACTGACCACACATCGAACCTTTGGTCCGACAACACGGACTTTTGATTGGAAGGTGTGGTCCATACCCCGGAGCTTGCTCCTGGGTTCTTCATTGAAATTTTTGATTTTGGTCCGTGTTGTCCATGGTTAAAAATTCCTATGTCTTTATCCAATCGCTCTACCGGTTCGCCGCATTATTCCCCTTGGCATGGTTTTTGCTTATTATTACCGGAGAGGTAAATCCATGAAAATTTCCTGTTGGCTCCTTTGGCGGCGGTATGTGTTTCGGTATGTATGGCCGGCCTTTTTGTGCTGCCTCGCCGCCTGTTCGCCTAAAGGCGCCGGTGTAGCCGGTTATGAATTTGCCGAACTGAGCCGGGGGACCCTGGAAAAGACCGTGTCCGCCAGCGGTTCCCTCAAGCCCGTGTCCACGGTGAACGTCCTGCCCCGGATGAGCGGCAAGGTTGAGAAGATATACGTGGACTACAACGATACCGTCCGCCGGGGGGATGTCCTGGCGGAACTCAACACCGACATGCTCAGGCTCCAGCGGGAACAGCAGGCCGCCGCGGTGATCAAGGCCAGGGCCAATTACGAATTACAGCTGGTGAATTACCGGAACCAGGAAAAGCTGGCGGAGAAGGAGCTTATCTCCGAATACGAGCTTAAAACCGGCAAGACCACCCTGGATATTCAGGCGGCGGAGCTTGCCGCGGCGGAGGCCAGCCTTGCGGCCCGGGAGACGGAGATCAACCAGTACGCCTATATCACCTCCCCCATTGATGGGATCGTGCTGGAGCGGAACATCAACGAGGGGGACACGGTGGTGGACAGTTCCAGTGCCAACTCCTCAAGCATATTCACCCTGGCGGAGAACCTTGAGGAGATGCAGATCGAGGCGGGGGTGGGGGAACTGGACATCGCCTCCATCGGCAAGGGCCAGGAAGTGCGCTTCACCCTGGAGGCCCTGCCGGGGAGGATCTACGGGGGAACGGTGGAGTCCCGGCGGCTTATGCCCGCGGTGCAGGACAACGTGGTTTCCTATACGGTGATCATCAGCGTGGAGAACCGGGACGGCTCCCTCCTGCCGGGGATGACCTGTTCGGTGGAATTTATCGAGGAACGGAACGAAGGCATACTGCTGGCGCCAAACGCCGCCCTCCGGTATCAGCCTTCGGCTCTAAGCGCGGAGGAGATAGCCGAGCGGGTCTTTAACGCGCGGCTCCGGGGCATGGACGGCGCGGAGCAGCAGGCGGCCCGGGAGGCGCGGTCCCAGGCCCTGGCCGCCCAGGCCGCGGGCGAACGGAGCAATCAGGCCGCCGGGGGGCTGACCGGTCTTGTGATGCCCCGGGGCCCCGGCATGGGGGGCGGCCGCGGCGGGCCGGGGGGTAATCCCGGCAGGTCCGGCGTTGCGGGAACGGCGGGCGCGGCGGAGGCGAGGGCCGGCGGACCGGGCGGGGGCCGGGGGGCGGAAGCGGCGGGTCCCCCCAGGACCCTCTGGTATATCAACAACGAGGGAAAACCGGAGTGTATCCTGGTGCGGACAGGGATCACCAACGGGTCTTATACGGAGATCCGGGGCGCTTACCGGCCGCAGGCGGGCCCCCCCGGTGCGGGGGACGAAGGCCTTGAGGGTATGCGGGTGATTCTGCGGGAGAAGATCTGACATGGCGGTCATCGAATTGCGGGGTATCCGGCGGACCTACCGGATCGCCGCCCAGGGGGCAAAGGGTAAGCAGAACGGGGCCTTTGTGGTAAAGGCCCTCAGGTCAATCGATTTTTCCGCCGAGGCGGGGGAGTTTGTCTCCGTGATGGGGCCTTCCGGTTCGGGGAAATCCACCCTGATGAACATTCTGGGCTGCCTGGACAAGCCCAGCGGAGGGACCTACCTCCTGGACGGTATCGAAACTTCGACTTCGGATTCCGATACCTTCGCCCTGATACGGAACAAGAAGATAGGCTTTGTCTTCCAGGCCTTCAACCTGCTTGCCCGGACCACGGCTCTGGAGAATGTGGAGCTCCCCCTTTTCTACGACCGGGAAGGCCGGAGGGCCGACAAAACGGGGCGGAAGAACGGGGAAGGCCGGAGGGCGGAGGGCCGGAAGGACCGGGCGGCGGCGGCCCTGCGGGAAGTCGGGCTGGGCGACCGGATGGGACACATGCCCTCCCAGTTGTCCGGGGGCCAGCAGCAGCGGGTGGCCATCGCCCGCGCCATGGTGAACGATCCCGCCTTTATCCTGGCCGACGAACCCACGGGGAACCTGGACACCGAGATGAGCCTTGAGATCATGGCCCTCTTCCAGGCCTTGAACCGCCGGGGCAAGACTGTAGTGATGGTAACCCACGAGCCGGAACTGGCGGCCTACACCCGGCGGATCATCACCCTCCGGGACGGGGAACTCGTCTCCGACCTTCCCGTAGCGGAACCGAGGGACGCCGCCGCGGACCTGGCCCGGTGGAAACAGGACCACGCCCAGCTTTCCGCCTCATCGGAGCCGGAGCCCCAGGAGGCCGAAGCATGAATTTTTTTCCCCTTTTATACACCTGTTTTCGAAACATCCTCCGCAGCCGTATGCGGAGCCTCCTCACCTCCCTGGGGGTGATCATCGGCGTGGGATCGGTGATCATCATGGTCGCCGTGGGCGAAGGGGCCCGGCAGGAGATCGAAAACCGGATCACCGCCATGGGGACCAACCTCCTCCAGATCATGCCCCGGCGGCTCACCATGCGTATGGGCCAGCAGGCGGGTTCCTTCACCATGGTCCGGCCCAACCGCCTCACCAAAACCGATTCGGAAATGCTCAAAGCGGAGGCAAGTTACGCCCTTGCCGTTTCGGGGGTCACCCAGCGCAGTTTTACTGTTACGGGCCCGGAGGGAAGCGCTTCGATCCAGGTCATGGGGGTGGAACCGGGCTACCTCATCACCCGGAGCTGGCAGCTTGAGGAGGGTATCTTTTTTGACGAAGTCGATCTGGCCGCCCGGAACCGCTTCGCCGTCCTGGGGCGTACCGCCGCGGAGACCCTCTTTGGCAGCGGCGGCATAGACACCGGCGCCGCCGGGGGTACCGGGGGCACGGACCGGCAGATACGGATTGGGACCAACTACTTTACGGTGATCGGCGTCCTGGCGAAAAAGGGCGCCGGTCCCGGGGGGAACGATCAGGACGATGTGATCATGGTCCCCCTGGATACGGCCCTGTACCGGCTCAACAACTCCCGGAACATCAACACCATCGTGATGAGTGTGGCCGGCAAGGGCTACATGGAAGCGGCCCAGCGCGAGGCGGAACTTATTCTCCGGGAGGCGCATAAACTGCCGGACAGCGCGGCGGCGGACTTTGAAATTATGAATCAGGCAGACATGATCGAAATGGCTTCGGAGACTTCCCGGAGCCTCACCACCCTCCTCGCGGCCATCGCCGGGGTCTCCCTCCTCGTGGGAGGCATAGGGATCATGAACATCATGCTGGTTTCGGTGACCGAGCGTACCCGGGAGATCGGGATCAGGATGTCCGTGGGCGCCCGGAAGCGGGACATCCTCTTTCAGTTTTTGGCGGAGGCGATCATCCTCAGCCTCATGGGAGGACTCATCGGCATCGGCCTGGCCTTTTTTGTATGCCGCCTTCTTTTGTCCATGGGGATTCCCACGGCGGT
>JAISQJ010000113.1 GCA_031274285.1 Treponema sp.
TTCCCCGCCCCGGTAGGCATTACCCCCAATACATCCCGGCCCAGGAGAATCGCGTCGATAAGCTCGGCCTGACCGGGCCGGAAACTGGTATAGCCGAAGTACTGTTTCAGCAGGGCAAATTTATCCGGGGCGCTCATGGGGCGGCGGGCTCTTATCCGGCCCTGGACTGGGCGCGGAATTGCCAGAGCCGGTTTGCGGGATAGAGGATCCCCACCAGGAAGTACACGCCCATGCCCGCCGCCAGGAGGACCGGGAAACCCCTGGACACCGAAAGCACCCTGGCCAGGGCGCTCCCGGCCACGGAAAGCCCGCCGTTCATCCCCCAGGCCCAGGGTAAAAGATGGGGGCTGTTCTGCTGGAGGGTATCAAGGCCGTTGGGATAGGGAATCCCCATAAAGAAGGCCACCGGGGCGATGACGGGCAGGGAAACCAGAATCCGGGTGAAAAGGGGGGCGGAATAGTAGGGGGCCAGGAACCCGTCCAGGCCGAGAATGTAAAACAGAAGCCCCCCGGCGATTAGCGCGCAGGCCAGGGGAACGGTAAAGGAGCGGAACCTTTTGATCAGCCCCGAGGCCAGGTTCCCCAGGGCGGAGAAGATAAGCATCACGGTGATGACGATACTGGAAGAATAGGTGGGGTTGGAGAGGAAGATCCCCAGGCGCTGGATGAGGTAGATCTCTATCAGCATGTAGCCCAGCCCGAGACCGGCGTAGTAGAAGATAACCCCCGCCGTCGCGCCGGGATTCCGGAAGAGGGATCTCCTGTGGGCAAGTACCGGTATGATGATCACGATGAAGCCGAAGATACAGGCCTGGACCAGCATACCCAGGAGGAGGAGGTAGCCCCATTCCTCGGAGACATCCTCCATCTGATCCAGGTACATGGGGAGGTTCTGCAGCTTGAGGAAACCCGAATAGTAAGGCCGCTGATCCCTGATGGGGCGTATGTCAAAGATATACTGATCTTCGACAGTCCCGGCCTTTCCCTCAAAGAAAACCGGGATGGCCGCCCGGTACATATCGGCGTTGGTAAAGCTTTCCACCGTGGCGGTTTCATTGCCCTCAAAGTGATGGAGATAGGCCCCCATCAGGATATCGAGGTTCCGCTGGGGCAGTTCCATACCGGGGACGTAGAGCAATTCAAAGGAACGGGTCCGCACAAAGTTGTTCAGGTCGTAGAGTTCCCCTTCGGTAAAGGCGCCGTTTTTTATCAGAATCGTGGAGGTGGACATGAAAAGGCCGAAGGAGTAGAGGGATCGTTCCGGCTCCGGCATCCCGGACTCCCTCATGGCGCTTATGATGGTATTGAGCAGCTTGAGTACGTTCCGGGGAGGGTTGAGCCGGTCCCACACGGTGACCGAAAGCACCCCTCCGCTTTTCAGGCTGGAAAAATACTCCTTAAAAGCCTCCACGGTGTACTTATAATCCTCCTGCACCGGGTAACCCCCGGAATCGGAAAGCCCGATGGAGTCCACCAGGCTTATCTCCACCAGGTTGTATTCTCCCGTATGCTCCCGGCACCAGGAACGGCCCTCCCCCTGGATCACGTCGATTCGGCCGGAATTGAGCAGATCCCCGGTAAAACGGACCAGGTTGGGATCATCCCGCAAGAGGCCGATCATTTCCGGGGAAGGCTCCACAATGTCTATCCGCCGGGCGCCTTTGTACGAGGCGATCTGGGCGTTGATCCCCCCGCTCAGGTTAACCAGGAGTACGTCGGGCTTGTCCAGCATGGTGTAAGGGGCCGCCATGGGCAGATAATCCATATAGGCCTGCTCATCCTCGCGAAGCTTCCCCATGATCCCGATGGGGCCGGAACCGTCGACAAAAAGCCCCCAGTAGACCTGGGAGGGCATGTGGGGAATCCGCAGGGCCGCGTTATCGGAAAGCCCCGGGGCAAAGTGAAAATACCGGGAGGCGTAGACATGGTACTCCCCGCCGGGGCCGTAGGAATGATGCACCAGAAGGGAATCGGGGTACTTCCGCACATAGCTTACCGCTTTAAAATCGGAGATACGGATATCCCCCCAGAAGACAATGCAGAGAACGGAACCCAGGGAACTCAGGATCAGCGCGGTAAGCCGCGGCCAGGAAAAAGAAAAAGCCCCGGTTTCCCCGGCCCGCTCCACCGAGGCAAAGAAGGCGGCCAGGATGGAAAGCCCCAGGACGGGAAGTATCAGGTAGCGGGGCGGCAGGAAGAACATGAAAAGGATGATGAAAAAGCCTCCCAGCCCGGAACCCGCCATGTTCCAGAAGTAGACCTTCTGGATCTCGTTCCGCAGGGCGATAAAGATCACCCCGGTAAAGGCGGCGATAACGAAGAAGGGAACCCCGTAGATGATGTAGTAAGCCCCGATAAACCAGAGCTGCCGGGAGTCGGAGGCAAGAAAGACCGGGTTAAAGGGGACAAGCTGGGCCGCGATGACAGCCCCTGCCATAAGCAGGGGAAGGCTGATCGCGCAGACCGAGAGAATCGGCCCGGCGTGGCCGCTTACCCATTTTTCCAGAAAGGTGATGATTATCCCGGAAAGCCCTATCCCCAAAAGAGCGGTGGAAATAACCAGCGAGCCGAAGTTGGACCAGCCGCCTACGGAAAATATCCGCATAACAAAAAGTTCATAGGAAATACTTGCAATGGAGATAAAAAACAGGGCCAGGAGCCGGGTATGTTTCATTACAAATTACTATACCAAGACGGCCGGGCTTTTACAAGTTTTACCGCTGCTGTTTAAATCGTTTACACTCACGCTTCCTATGTGCTAGAATATGCTGATCTAAAGCTTGGTTTATTTTTCAGCGGAAGTTGTTCAAAAACTGAAGTTTTCGAACAACTCTATTTAAAAAACGGCATTTTGGAACCGCCTCATCCTTTGTTTATCTCCCGGAC
>JAISQJ010000034.1 GCA_031274285.1 Treponema sp.
GGCAGACGCCTATAGGCGCGCGGTCGGGGTATGGTTGTTTTGGTAAGGTATTTGACTCAGGGTACATACCCTTAGTACCGCCGCAAGCGGCCGGGGTATGTACCCTTCGCAAACAATCAAAAATTATCAGAATTATCTCTCCCCCTCCACAACCTTAATCTCATCCTCCGTCAAGCCGTACAGTTCATACACCAGCGTATCAATCTGCTTATCCACTGCCTGAATTTGCCGACCAAGCATCGTCTTTGTTTGGGGAACGGTTTCGGCCTGTTCTTTCTTTTTCAGATCGAGCATTTGGTCTACCAGGGCAACAAGTTTGTCGTGTTGGGCTTTGTCGGATTTTTTGGAAAGGTCAAGAAAGGGAATCGGAAGTTTTTCCAAGTCATAATGCTGAATATACGGATATGCAACGGGGTTGGTTATAAAACAATTTCTGAACAAATATCCCATTAATTTTGAATTTAATACGGCACAAAGATAGAACGGATTAATAGACTTTACCGGAAGAATAAGATAGACGCTTTGTTCTGCAAAAATTCCATCTGTATCAACTGCGGTATGTATTACACTGCCTGTCTTTCTTAGCAGCAGCTTTGGTTTGGTTAAGTGTTTTTCAGGATTCTTGGTACCCCCAAATACAACAACTTTATTTATCTCAAAATAACTTTTTTCAATTATACAATACCGGCTAATTTGCTTTCCTTTAACAATCGGCAAATATCCTTTTTTATAAATACTTGTAAACTTTTCATCCTTGTTTTTTACCATAATTCCGACATGACAATCCGCAACATCTTTTAGCAATACACTTGATGATTTACATTTTCTAAGTATATTCTCAGATGTTTCCGTAATAATTAAATTAACTTCATAATTATTATCTTGATTTATATTATTAACATTCACCTTATTAGTAACTGTCAAATCTTTCTTGGTGTAGTTTTTTATAATAACGTCATAATTATTTTTACACGGCCTTGACAATATAAAAATTGCGTTTCCAACAGTGGCCTCGGAAAATGCACCGGCCAATATTTCAACAATTTCATTTAAAGTTGTTTCCGTTATTATTTTTTTCCGTGTATAAATGTAACTCGGTGTAAAGAAAAACCTATCAGGAATAATCATTCCCATTTTACTATCTGGCTTTAATAAATTTATGCCCTTTTCCACAAATAATGGGAATAAATTTTTCTTAAATGCCGAGGTAGAAACATAATGGCTTTGGAAATAATTCATAATATATTCATTATCTGAATGCAGAACTTGCACATACGGCGGATTCCCAATCACCGCGTCAAAACCGCCATCTTTGAAAACATCGGCAAATTCTGTTTCCCAATCAAAGGCATTGATTTTGTATTGCTCATCTTCCGATAACCCAAGGGTACCCTGCATGTAAAAATCGGTTCCGATAAGGCTGTTGCCGCATTTTATGTTCCGGCTTAAATCCGGCAGGACGCGCTCGTTAAACAACTCTTTCTGGATTTCCTGTTCGTTTAAGCCTTCAAGGGCCTTCAAAAGCAGTGAAAGTTTGGTTACTTCAACGGCCTGGGCGTCTATATCCACACCAAAAATATGGCAGGTTAAAATCCGCTTGCGTTCACCTATGGTCAATTTATACACGCCGTTTCCGCCGCGCTCGCCGGTTTTTACGCACTGCCTCTTGTACTGTTCCGGCGATTTCATGTATTCCCGCAAATACCAGTCCAAAAGATATTGATAGGCGTTTATGAGAAAAGAACCCGAACCGCAGGCAGGGTCCACAATACGAAAATTTTTCAGCGTTTTGGGTGTTTTATTTTGAAGCTGAACGCCGATCGTGTTTTCTACAATGTAGTTGACAATATACCGCGGGGTATAATACACGCCGCCGGCCTTGCGGACTTCCGGCTTTTCCTCTACCTTGGCGCGGTGAGCGCTGGTCATTCGGATAACTTTTCCCAAAAACCGTTCGTAAATGGAACCTAAAATATCAGCCGGTAATACCGCAAATTCGTAGGGAGCGGGATAGTAGAGGCTGCCGATAATCTCTTTCAAAACCTTATCGTCGATAAAGAGGGATTCGCTGATCGTATCAGGCGGTTCGTTAATATCTTTTTCGCTGTGAAAATGAAAAAGCCCGGAATTAAATTTTTCATCGGCGGAAATAAATACATTCAAAAGATGTTTGTATATATCTTTACCATCCGCGATGGTCTTTAAGACATTCGCGTTTTCTATGCCCCGGTCTTCACAGATACGCAGAAAAATAAGACGGTCTATGGTTTTTTGGATAACATAATTCAGTTGGCGTTCTGTAAGTTCATTTCTAAGGCTTATATTCGCCGTAAGGTGTTCCCGCCAATGCTCTATTTCCTCAAGAAAAGCATCGTCAACTTCCTGAGTCCCCTTCTTCTTGCCGGATGTCCTGAATTTTTCAAGCGATCCTTTGTAGACCGCCTCTTTTGAAAACAAGCCGTAAAGAAAATCCCAGTTGGTCGGTATATCAGGATATTTTGGATTATGCGCGTCCAGTTCATCATAACGGCAATAAAATATCCGTGCTATGGCCGCGTCATCCGTATTCTTTGGTTTGATGCTTGTATCATAAACAGAAAATTCATGGAAATCGGTTAAAAGACAAACCGGCATTTTAGCGGTCCAGCCGTAGCGCCGTACCTGAAAGGCCGGGGAGGGATCGTCATGGATATTTACCGACGGCTTCTTCGCTTCGATATAAAACAAACGCCCGCCGTTGCTTTGAATACAGTAGTCGGGGGCTTTTGACTGTCCGGCTATGCGGATGCGATCTTCGTGAATTACTTCCCGGAAGGATTCCGCATAAGCCTTTTCGTTGTCCACATCCCAACCGAGGATTTTGATAAATTTATCAAGAAAATCCCGCCTGAGCTGTGTTTCGTTATAGGCGGGACTTTTATAGCTTTCTATCTGATCATGAAAATTATTGACTAAAGTCCGCAAATCAGCCGGAAGCATTGCCCCTTAACTCTCCCGGAGTTTCCAATACGTTGGAAACTCCCAAGATAAAACACGAAGTGTTTTATCACACATCCAAATTGCTCACCAGCAGAGCGTTTTCCTCGATGAACTCCCGGCGAGGGGCCACCACTTCCCCCATCAGGGTGGTAAAGATGCGCTCAGCCTCCACAGTGTCGTCCAGGTGGACCTGGATGATGTTCCGCTGGGCGGGGTCCATGGTGGTATCGCAGAGTTCCTCGGCGTTCATCTCCCCCAGGCCCTTGTACCGCTGTACGGCGACCTTTTCGGGGTCCTTACCGCTGCCGGCCAGGATACGGTCCTTTTCCGCATCGTCGTAGGCGTAAAAGGCCTTCCGTTCGTAGCTGATCTTGTAGAGGGGGGGCATGGCCAGGTACACGTGGCCCCGCTCAATAAGCTCGGTCATGTAACGGTAAAAAAAGGTAAGGAGCAGGGTACGGATGTGGGAGCCGTCCACATCGGCATCGGCCATGATGATGATCTTGTGGTAGCGGATCTTGGCGATATCGAACTGGGCGCCGCAGCCCGCGCCTATGCTGGCGATGATGGGCTGGAGCTTTTCGTTGGTTATCACCTTTTCCAGCCGGGTCTTCTCCACGTTGAGCATCTTGCCAAAGAGGGAAAGGATGGCCTGGGTCTGGCGATTCCGGCCCATCTTGGCGGAGCCCCCGGCGGAATCCCCCTCCACAATAAAGAGTTCGCAGAGGGCGGGGTCCTTTTCGCTGCAATCCGCCAGCTTGCCGGGGAGGCCGGCGGAGTCCATGGCGTTCTTGCGGCGGGTGGCGTCCCGGGCCTGGCGGGCGGCAAGCCGGGCCTTGGCGGCCAGGATGCTCTTTTCCAGGATGTTGTTTATCACCTCCGGGCGCTGGTCCAGGTAGAGTTCAAGCTGCTCATTGGTCAGGGTTTCCACAATGCCCTTAACCTCGGAATTGCCCAGCTTGGCCTTGGTTTGGCCCTCAAACTGGGGGTTGGGCACCTTGACGGAAAGGACCGCGGTAAGACCCTCCCGCACATCGTCGCCGGAGAGGCTTTCCTCCAGTTTTTTGGCCTGCTTGGACTTTTTCAGGTACTCGTTCAGGGTGCGGGTCAGGGCGGATTTGAAACCCATCAAATGGGTCCCCCCCTCCCGGGTGTTGATGTCGTTCACAAAGGAGTACATGATCTCGTTAAAACCGTCGTTGTACTGGATGGCGCACTCCACCGTCACGCCGTCACGCTCCCCCTCGATAAAGACGGGCTCCTTGTAGAGGACCGTTTTATTCTCGTTCAGGTAGCTTACAAAGCTCTTAACCCCCCCCTCAAAGCGGAATTCATGGCTCTTGGGGATGGTAAGCCGCTCGTCCCGGATGCTGATCTTAATCCCCTTGTTGAGGAAGGCCAGTTCCCGCAGCCGGTTGGAGAGGACATCGAAGTTGTAGGTGGTGGTCTCAAAGATGGCGGTATCGGCCTTAAAGCGGACCACGGTGCCCTTTTCCCTGCCTTCGGTGTTGTAGGGCAGGCCCTGGGGGCCAATGACAGCCGCAGGGGCCTCCGGAATCCCGATGTGGTAGCGCTGGGTATAAATCTGATCGTTCCGGTGAACATAGACCTGGCACCATTCGGAGAGGGCGTTCACCACCGACACCCCCACACCGTGGAGCCCGCCGGAGACCTTGTAGGAGTCCTTGTCGAATTTGCCCCCCGCGTGGAGCTGGGTCATTACCAGTTCCAGGGCGCTGACCCCTTCCTCCGGGTGAATGTCCACGGGGATGCCCCGGCCGTTGTCCTCTACCCGGACTATGTCGTTCCCTTCCAGGACCACCAGGATATCGTCACAGAAGCCCTGCATGGCCTCATCAACCGAATTGTCTACAACTTCATACACTAAATGATGAAGACCATCGATGCCGGTGGTCCCGATATACATGCCGGGGCGGGTCCGTACCGCTTCCAGGCCCTTAAGGACCTTAATGTTCTGGGCCGAATAGGTAGGGTTCATAACAAGGATAATATTTGGCTTGCATAAAAAAGTAAAGATAACGTACAATTTCTTACTTTAGGGTCGGCCCATTGACAACGGCTTGCGGGGGGTCCCCCTCAATTGTGTATAATTTGTGTAAAAGACGGGGAGTTTTCTTTTCCCGTGGCAGGGCGTCAAAAAAAAGGACTGAAAGGGTCTTGCCGGGGGATGTTTATAATGGTTTAATTCCTTATAATACAAGGAATTAGCTCATTTTTCGCTATTCATTCATTAAGGGAAACCAACCGAAATATTGGGAATTCGGCATTCTTGCCTTTCCAAGGTTGAAAGTAATTGTGGAAAAGCTGTTAATTACTTTACGGAATTAGGGGATTTGGTATGTCTGAGCCTGGTTACGAGGTATTCTGGAGGGAAGCGATAAGCCAAATCCGTACAATTCTAACCGAACAGGAATTTTCTGTCTGGTTTGGCGTCCTGGAATACCTGCGATCCGGGGAAAATGAGGTCATTGCCTCGGTTCCATCAACTTTTTACCGGGATCAGATCAAAATACGCTATCAAGAAATCATAGAAACTACCTTGAAGGGGCTTACCGGGAAGGATCTCCCGGTGGAATTTGAGATTCATCCCCGAAATAAGGCGGAATCGGCGGCGGAAATTACGAATGAAGAGGTGAAAAAAAACGATTCTTCCCGAAAAAAGGCTGTTTCATTTGAAGATAGCAGGGAGAAGTCCCCGCCCCAACCCAAGGATCCCCATCCCCAACTGCGGGAAGACTACACCTTTGACAGGTATGTGATAGGGGAGAACAACAACTTCGCCGCCAATGCGGCCCTGGCCATCAGCCGGAATCCGGGAACCGCCTACAACCCCTTCCTCATTTATGGCGGGGTAGGGCTGGGAAAGACCCACCTGATGCAGGCCATTGGGAACTATATCCACGAAAACTCTTCCAGCAAGATCATCTATACCACGGCGGAAAACTTTACCAACGAATTTATCCAGTCCCTGAATGAAAAGGGCATGGCGGCCTTCAAAAACAGGTACCGCCACGTGGATATACTCCTAATTGACGATATTCACTTCCTGGAAAACAAGTCAGGAACCCAGGAAGAGCTCTTTTTTACCTACGAAGCCCTGTACAACTCCAAAAAACAGATCGTTTTTACCTGCGACCGGCCGGTTTCTGAGCTGAAAAACCTTACCGAACGGCTGCGAAACCGTTTTGAACGTGGTTTGAACGTGGATCTCCATCCTCCCAACTACGAAACCCGCTTTGCCATCCTAAAAAACAAGGTTGCCGCCGGAAATATCCCGATTCCCGACGGTGTTCTCGACCTTATCAGCAAGAATGTCTCCACCAATATCCGGGATCTGGAGGCGGCCCTGACCAAGTTAACGGCCTTTGTGAACATGGTCCACCAGCCGGTGACCATTGAGCAGGCCCAGCATCTGCTGCGGGATATGTTCGCCTCCCCCCGGCAGGCAAATATCTCTATCGAGCTTATCCAAAAGGTGGTGGCCGAGTATTTTTCCCTGTCCGCCAACGATCTTAAGAGCAAAAAGCGGGTTCAAAACATCGTGTATGCCCGCCAGCTTGCCATGTACATTGTCAGGGACATCACCGAATACTCCACCACTGAAATAGGCCAGTCCTTTGGGGGGAGGGACCATACTACGGTGATGTATAGCTGCGACAAGATCGAGGAGCGGATGAAGGCGGACCCAAACCTGGAACCAACCATTGAAAGCCTAAAACGGCTGGTCAAGGAGGCGGGGGCTAAGTTGTAGAGGCCGGCAAAACCTGGGGGAAACCGGTGATTCTGCCGGGATAAACCGTGTAGTACGGGGGGCGCCCTTAAAATTCCGGGAAACCGTGGAGAAACAGGGACTCTTTTCCCTGTTTTGTGGATATCCTAATTCCTTTACCCATAAGGAATTATCCCGGCTATCCACATGTAAGACAGCCCTATTACTACTATTACTTATTATATATATAATAAATAGAAATAGGAGTTGACCATATATGAGATTTACCTGTGAACGGAGCATCCTGCTCAAAGAAATTGCTATTGCCCAGGAGATTATCTCCAGTAAAAATGTTATCTCTATCTACTCAAACATCTTTCTGGAGGCGGATAACGATACCCTTTTCATAAAAGCCACGGACACCAAGGTGAATTTTCAGACAAAAGTACCGGTAACCGTGGAGGAATCCGGCTCAATCACCGTATTCGGGGAGAAATTTTTAGGGATTCTTAACTCGTGCCCCGAAGGGGAGGTTATTTTTGACCAAAAAGAGACCATAATAACCATAAAATCTTCGGTTAAGAAGGCAAATTGGCAGCTAAAAAGCATTGCAGCGGAAAAATTCCCCGAATTTGCCGTTTCTACGGTGGAATCCTTTGATTTACCCATCAGGGATTTCAAAGATATGATAGAGCAGACCATATTTGCCGTCTC
Source organism: Treponema sp. (assembly GCA_031274285.1). Lineage (GTDB taxonomy): Bacteria > Spirochaetota > Spirochaetia > Treponematales > Breznakiellaceae > JAISFT01. The sequence continues at coordinate 7,424 of JAISQJ010000034.1, forward strand.
CGACGATGAAACCCGGTACTTTATGAACGGAGTCTTTTTTGAAAAGGCTGAAGACAAGATTATCATGGTGGCCACCGACGGCCGCCGGCTGGCCTATATAGCGAAGACTGCGGATTCCGCTATCAAGGACTTCAGCGGCATCATCGTACCCCCCAAGATTCTGAACATCCTGGCCAAGCGGGCGGGGGATGAGGGTCCGGTTTCCATTTCCGTTACCGACAAGACCATCTTCATCAAATTCGGGTCCTACAGCCTTTCCTCCGTGCTGTTGGAGGGGCAGTTCCCTAACTACCGGCGGGTTATCCCGGAAAACTTGGGGAACTCCTGTTCGATAAACCGGCTGGATACCCTGGACGCGTTACGCCGAGTTTCTCTGCTGGTGGAGCAGAAGTCCCGCCGGGTTTATCTGGGACTGGCGCCGGGCAGCATGGCCGTCTATTCGGAGGACAGCGAGCTGGGGACCGCCCGGGAAGAGATACCCTGTAAGTACGATGGTCCGGAAGTTTCAATAGCCCTGAACTACCACTACCTTGAAGAGCCCTTTAAGGCCATGGACGAGGAAGATATCGTCATCAAATTCGGGGATACCACTAAGGCCATCATCGTTCAGCCGGTACCGGAAAGGGACCTGTTTCACATCATCATGCCCATGCAGCTTGATTAACTGGTGATCTTTCATTCCCTTAGGACCGTATCGTTTCGCAATTTAACGGACGCCGAGGTCTACACCGGCGAAAGGAACGTCTTTTTAGTAGGGGAAAACGGCCAGGGAAAGACTAATTTTCTGGAAGCCCTGTACTTTGCCGCCTATGGTTCCTCGTTTCGGGGGAACCGGGACGGGGAATTGGCCCGGAACGGTGAGAAAGACTATGCGGTTCAGGCAACCATAGCCCCCCAATGCGGAGAAGGCCTCGATTCCTACCGCAGTGAACTGAAAATCAAGTACGAAAAGGGAAAAAAAACCGTTTTACTGGACGGAAAACGGGTAGAGGACCGCCGGGAACTGCTTTCCGTGGTCCCCTGCATTATTTTTTGCCATGAAGATATGGAATTTGTGGCGGGAAGTCCCGAACGGCGGCGCTGGTTCTTCGATCAGAGCCTCTCCCTCTGCGACAGCCTCTATCTGGATGACCTTAGAAACTACCGGCAGGTCCTAAAATCCCGGAACGCCGTGTTGCGGGAGGCCGCCATGGCCCGCCGCCCGCCGCCGCCGGGAATCCTGGACGCCCTGGACCCCCAGTTCGCCAGGTACGGTCTCAAGCTGATGGAACAGCGGGAACAGGCGATTACCCTCTTTTCCGATCTCTTCGGGCCCCTTTTCCGGGAGGTTTCCGGCATCCCCGGCATAGAGGTCCGCTACCTTCCCTCCTGGAAATTCCGGGATGCCGGGGCCCCGTGGCTGGCGGAAAGGCGGGACGCGGATGCGGCGGCCGGCCTTAGTCTTTCCGGGCCCCACCGGGATCGCTATGGTTTTTACCGGGGGTCCGCAGAGTTCGCAGGCAAGGCCTCCACCGGCCAGCGGCGGCTCCTGGCCCTGCTGCTGCGCATTGCCCAGGCCCGGCGTTTTTCCCAGGTCACCGGCAAAAACCCCGTGCTGCTCCTGGACGATGTGCTGTTGGAAATGGACGGGGAAAAACGCCGGCGTTTTTTGGAACTGATGCCCGCCTATGATCAGGCGTTTTACACCTTCCTTCCCGAGGAGCCTTACCGCCGCTACGCCCGCCGGGAGCCGCCGGCCGGGGGGGTCCCTGGGGGGTCCGCTCCTTCCGCGGGGGAGAAAACCCTGGTGTACCGCGTGGATTCGGGAAAGCTGGATTCGGAGGGCGGCATGACGCCGGCGGACAGGAGGGACGCATGAAAAAGGCCGGTGAGTACATGGCCGCCATCATCGATGCCAATCTCTACAGCAAGGTCAAAGCCTATTCGGGTTTCTTTTCCTCCTGGGCCCAGATAGCCCAAAGCTGCGGTATTGCGGCCGCGGCCGGCTACTCCCGCATCCGGGAGCTGGAGCGGGGCATCCTGATGGTGGAGGCGGACCATCCCGGCTGGGTTCAACTGCTGCAGACCAAGGCCCAGCAGTTGCTAAGCACCGCACAGCGGCGCTTTCCCGAACTTGATATCCGGGGGATCTCCTTTACCCTGAGCCGGCCCGGGGCCGCAAAGCCCGGCGAAGCCGGGGCGCCGCAGACCGGCGCGCCGCCGGGGACCCTCAAGGGGGAAACGGAGGACGGCGCGGTTTCCCCCATCCCGGCTACCGGGGCCCCGGGGCCATCCGGCCGTGGGGAAACCGCCGCGGCCCAGCCGGAGCACCGAACCAAGGCCCAGTCCTGGGAACGGATAGAGGACCCGGCCCTTAAGGATTCCCTCAAGCGGCTGGAACAGAACCTCAAGGGCAGGGAAAAGCGCTAATGGCAAACCACGCCGAGCCCTATGCGGCCTGCATGCTTTGCCCCCGGTTCTGCGGCGTAAACCGCCTGGCCGCGGCGGACGGGCCCGGTTACCGGGCCGCCGGGGGGGCCCTGGGCCGCTGCGGGGAAAGCGCAGCCCTGCGGCTGGCCTCCGCCTCCATCCACCGGGGGGAGGAGCCCCCCATCGGCGGGGGCGGGGGCTCCGGAACGATCTTTGTGACCGGCTGCGGCCTGGGCTGTGGTTTCTGCCAGAATTACCAGATTTCCCGGCAGGGCATGGGGCGGCCCGTGGACCGGGGGGAATTTGCCGCCATTGCCCTGGCCCTTCAGGATGCGGGGGCGGAGAACATCAACATCGTCACCGGCAGCCACGCGGCCCCCGCCATAGCCGCGGCCCTGGACCAGGCCAGGGCTATGGGGCTGAACATCCCGGTACTGTGGAATTCCTCCGCCTACGAAAGCGAAACCACCCTGGACCTGCTTCAGGACCGTATCGACGTGTACCTGCCGGATCTAAAAACCCTGGACAGCCGGATGGGGGAACGGTTTTTCCAGGCCCCCGATTATCCCGAATACGCCCGGGCCGCCATCCTGCGGATGCTCAAGTGCCGGGGGGAACTCAGGTGGAAGGCGGCCCCGCAACCCGGCGCCGCCCCACCGCCCGGCGTCCCGCAACCTGCGGCCCCGGTATCCGCCGCCGCCCCGGCAATCCTGGTGCAGGGGGTGATCATCCGGCACCTCATCATTCCCGGCTGCCTGGAGTCCACCCGGGACGTTATCGAATGGTTTAGCCGCCATGCCCGGGGCCGGGCCCTCCTTTCCCTGATGACCCAATACACCCCCTGCCCCTCAGACCGGCCGGGCCCCCAGCGGCGCCTTATCCGGGAGGAATACGAACAGGTCATGGATTGGCTTGCGGAGTACGGCATCGAGGACGGCTATTACCAGGAACCATCCGCCCGCCGGGACTGGCTCCCCGACTTTAACCAGGTCAATCCCTTTGCGTCCCGCCTGTCCCGGCCCCTATGGCATTGGACAATATTCCGGAATCGCCTATACTGAGGAAAATGTATGTAAGGGAACAACGCCCGCCCCAGCACAGCCCCATTGAGGATGGCGCGCCGGTCCAGGGAACCTGGTCCGGCCCCTTTGAAGAAGTGGATCTCCTTGCCATCCGCCGTCCCTTCCGGTATCCCCTGCCCCGTTCCCTGCGGGACTGCCGCATCAAGGAATGGCAATCCTTCATCATCCAGGATCACAGGTTTTTCCTGGAGGTCATCCTGTCCAATGTCAAGCTTTACCGCCTGGCCCAGGTTTTCCTGTACGACCGGGAAAGCAAAGAAAAGCTTAGGTATCTTAAAGTCATCCCCCTTGGGGGCTGGAAACTGCCCCAGGGGCTCCGCAACGCCTCCATCGACAGCCATTCCCTGGGATTTTTCTTCCGAATCCACAACTGGCTGGATGCCGATACCATCCGGGTGGACCTTCATATCCAGGCCAAGCGATCCAAGCCCGCCTTTACCGCCCATCTCACCTACGACCTGGACCGGCAGAAAGTCTCCCCCCTGGTGGTCAACCTGAGCTTTTCCGAGCGCCGCTGTGTCTATGCGTACAAGGCCCTGGCCGCGGTGCGGGGGGACATGGTTTTTGGGGGACGGCGGGTTTCCTTCAAAGCCTCCCGGACCTCAGGGTTTTTCTACGACTTCAAGGGATTGTTCCCCTACCGCATGCATGCGGTCTGGTGCAGCGCCTCCGGCTTTGACAACCAGGGCCGCCGCATCGGGTTTACCGTGGCGGAAAACCAGACCCGGGAGAGCCGCCGGGACAATGAAAACGCCCTCTGGGTAAACGGCGAGCTTACCCCCCTGCCCGCGGTGCGGATCACCCAGCCGGGGGGGATCAAGGCGGAGTGGATCATTCAGGACGTGGAAGGCATGGTGGATCTGGTTTTTACGCCCCTGGAATCCCTGCGGAGCGGCTATAATGTTATCTTCTCCCGGGCCGCCCTGGAGAGCCCCCTTGGTCATTACAACGGCATGCTGGTATCCGCCAAGGGGGAACAAATACCCGTCCACAACCTCTGGGGAACCGGGGAAAAACTTTACTTGCGGGTATAGGGTTAACAAATATGGCAAAGAGTGAAAAGGCCGTGTATGCCCCCGGCGAATTGGACCGGGTGCGGAACAAGCTGGGCGTTACCGATGCCGTGGAGGCCAGGCGGATGGCCTCCATCCTGGGCGGGGAAGTGGGGGTGGAGCGCGGCCAGGAAAGCACGGCAAAGCCCCGGCTCATCAAAAAAACCGGCGCCGCCGGCAGCTCGTCTGCCGCCGGCAGCCCGCCCGCGGACAACGGCCAGGCAGGCGGCCGACCGCACCGGCCCAGACGCCGCGTCGAGATAGCCCCCGACGGGGACGAAGCGGAGGTCCTCCAGGAAGCCGCCACCCGCCGGCCCGCCGACCCTGCCGACGATCCCCTCATTCCGGTCAAGGCCTCTTACCTGGAGCGGGTTAAGATGGACCGTTTTTGCGCCCTGCCGGAATTCAAGATCAAGTCCGGGGCCCAGGCCCTGGTGACCATGCTGTCCATCTTTGGCGAACAGCCGGACCTGGTAAACCCCGCCTTTATCAACCGGAAACTCAACAGCTACTACAAGAAGACGGAACAGCTCGTAACCTCCGTCAGGACCCTTTTCCCCCGGAACAACCTCAAACGGAACGAGAAACTCAAACGGGCCAGCCCCTTTTCCTACCGCATCCTGGATGTGCTGCGGTACTGGAACCTGGAAAAAATGGCCTCCGACATAGCCAAGGTCCAGTCCCACCCCCGGAATGTGGCCGTCAGCGAGCTTAGCGACATCCTCAAGGCGGTCTACCGGCCCCTCTTCATCCTGGAACGGCTGGAAACCGGCGAACACATCAAAGCCGCCTTCAAGATGCTCTACAAGATCCTGTACCTGGAAAATCCCACGGAGGCCAAGGAGAAATCCCAGGCCATCATCCGGGAAACCCTGGCCGCCTTTAACGACGTGCGCCGGGACCTGCATTACCTCCTGTATCCTCTGCTGATGAAGCTCCTGTCGGACCGCTTCCTCCCCTACGAAACCTTTTTCTCCCTCCGGCGGAACCGGTTCATGGATTTTATCAACGCCGCGGAGACCGACCGGATAGACCCCGCGGGCATGGCCGCGGAGACCGGGGCCGGCAGGAGCATAGCCCTGGACGACGACGCCGGGGAGGACGCAAAGGAGGAGGACGAAAAGCCCGGCGAGGAGGACCCCAACGACCCGGAGGTCATCGAGCGCAAGGAAAAGGAAGCGGTAAAGGAGAAGGAGCACAAGGCCATGCTCCAGGGGGTAGCGTCCCTGGAAGCCCTCTTTCCCAAGGCCGGCTGGGAGCGGCTTTCCGGCTTCCCCGACCTGTACCCCTACTTTCGGGATATGTACAACCTCAAGCGGAACTATGAGCTTATCTCCCCCGCGGACCCCCTGCTGCAGGCCGTGGTGATCATGCGTATTCTGGAAGACCTCTTCCTGGGCCTCAGAAACATCCACTTTGGCACGGTGGTATCAGGGGAAAACGGCCCCGTCCGGGTAGACGAAGCCCTAAACGGCATCCTGGGCTCCTGGCAAAACCACCTCGCCCTGGCCCTGGAAAAGGAATACCTTCCCCGGCTCAGCGAATACTGCCGCATCCTTGAACAGTCCGGCGGATCCGCCGGTTCCAACTATGCCAAACGCCTGCTCTGCGAACTACACTGGATCAAGCGGCTCTTTTTCTTCCCCTACTACAAATTCGACACCCTGTTTCCCCCGCCCTTCCAGAAGAAGGACGTTGAACCCGCGTATCCCGCCATCCGCTCCCTCAGACGCAGCCTTACCCTGGTTGCCTCGGGCATTGAGCAGGCCAACCGCATAGGGGGGGCGGATAAACAGGTCCCCTGCGACGGCGTAGACAACCCCTGGGAGCCCTACAACTTTGCCATCCCCAACCCCGTATCCACCCGGCTGGATGCCCTGCTCCCCCCCAAAAAGCGCAACAACGCCACCCTCATCTTCTTCAGCCTTGCCTTTTCCACCGTCCTGGACCACCTGGTCAACGATGAGAACAGTTGGGCCTACCGGAATCAGACCGCCGCCCTCTTCCGCAACATGGACGGCATACCCCAGTTCGGGGTGGACAAGACCATCGATACCGAAACGGTTTTCCAGGAGAGCATCCGCGAACGCGAGGAATCGGACCCGGCCCCCCCGGCCGCCGGCCCCGCTGTCCAGGCCCCCCCGGCCCAGCCCATCCCCCCGCCTGCCGGGCCGGCCAAACCCGAGTGAAGAATCCCATGGAAATCCCCCCTTTCCCCTTCATTTCCGGCCCCGAAACCACCGCCATCCTGGCCCTAGCCCTGGTTTTTTGCATCCTCTGCGTCCTCAGCCTCATCCTGGGCCTCCGCATCGGGATTCGCCAGGGCCGCCTCCGGGAAGACGCCGAATGGAGAGGCCGCAAACTCGAAGACATCGTAAAAACCCGGCTCAAACAGTCACGGGCCGTCCTGGGAGGCCTCGCATCCGAGCAAATCGCCCCCCTCCTCCCCGGCTTCCCCTACGACCCCGGCGACTGCCGCTTCATCGGCAAACCCGTAGACTTCATCGTATTCAAAGGCATGAACCAAAAGGAAATCGCAGAAGTCATCTTTCTGGAGGTAAAAACCGGCGCCGCCAAAGCCCTAAACGGCCAGGAAAAGAAACTCCGCACCGTCATCCAGGCCGGTAAGGTCCGCTGGGCCCAATTCGACCTCTGAATCATGAGGGGGGAGGCAACAGGGTTGCCCGGTCTCCCCCCTCGGCCCAGCCCGCCTTACCCTTCGCTTCCGCTCAGGGCCGGCGGTCTTGGCCTACCCCCCTCTGCGGGGGGCGAAGCCCCCCGCAACGCCCCTTCCTCCCCATTAAGCCCACGGAGGATACACCCGAAGCCAATTACCGGCGCTGGTGTTGAAAAAACGGCATCCGGCGCCAAACGTGTCAGCCGGATGGCGGGGGGCCCCCAAGACGGACACTTGACCGAAGCGGCGCAGCCGCAAGCGGGTCCGGCTTGGGGGATGTCCTGCCATCCGGCTGACATATGGTACGCCAGGCGCCAGTTTTTCTTATTCCCAGCACCGGTAAGCATCATCGGGTGTATCCTCCGTAAACGCTGCTGCCCTGCCCGCACTTATTTCGGAAGTTGTTCAAAATTTGAACAACTTTTCGCCATTCCGGTTGCCACGGAACCATCGAATATGCTATGATCTTTCCCGTAAGGGTGCGAAAGGCGTCATGCCCCAGCCCCGGCCTTGCAAGCCTGTTTCGGCGGCGGCAGGTCCCCCAGGCGCAGGCCGTGCGGCCCCCGGAAGATGAAAACCGCCATACGGCGGCAATCCCTTGTGTAGCAGTACACTGGGCCCCTTCCTCCCCCATTAAGGCCAGGACAGCAGTCATTTAATGCCAGGGAAGCTACACCCGGCGGCAATTACCGGTGTTGGTACCAGGAAACGGCGTCCGGTGCCAAACATGCCCAAGAACCCATTGAAAGTACCCTCCCCAAATACCGATCAACTACTCAAACTTAAAGAGCGGGTCGATATTGCCATAGAAATCGGGGAAAGCTATTACCGCGAATTCAAAAGCGCCCTGGAAGGGTCTGTCGGCAGCAAAAAAGGCCGGGACCCAAAGGAAGTGTGCTACGACATTGCCAAAACCCTGGTGGCCTTTGCCAATGCCGACGGCGGTGAACTCTTTGTAGGTATCGAAGATGATAACGAGATCACCGGACTACCCTACAAAGATGAAATAATGACCCAGATTATCAAGGCCCCCGAAGCCTATATATTAAAAGAGACGCCTCTGCCAATTAAACGGGCCTCTCTTGTTGATTATAACGGGAAAAAGATTGCCTATTTTTCTGTGGAAAAAGGCGCCAAGCATGTCCACCAAACATCCAGGGGGGAGTGTTTTCAACGGAAAGACCGGGAATCGGTCCCCACATCCTTGGATTCAATACGGTTTGCCAGAGAAGAAGAGCTATCAAGGGAATACGATCGTCAGTTTGTCGAACTAGCCAATATAAATGATCTTGATCTGAACCTGATAGAAACCGTTTCCCAGAGCATCTTTCGATCAATGTCCCCGGAGAAATTTCTCCAATATCTGGAATTGGCGGAATTTGACGGCAGCCGCCTGCGCCTTAGAAGGGCAGCCCTCTTATTATTTGCGAAAAAACCTTCACGGTGGCATCCCCGTTCCCAGGTTCGCATATTACGGGTCAAGGGGACGGAAGAAAAAACAGGGACCGATTTTAATGTGACCGAAATAGCGGAGATCGGTGGCAATATATTTGATTTAATTAACCAAAGCTGGGAATCGCTACGGCCCCATTTAACCGAGACCCGGTATTCCGACGATGCATTATTTAAGACCCAGATAATCTATCCGGAGCTGGCCTGCAGGGAAACCTTAATCAATGCCATTACCCACCGGGATTATAGCCTGGAGGGAAGGGGCATAGAAATAAAAATATTTGACGACCGTCTGGAAGTTTTAAGCCCCGGAAAAATTTTGTCATCAATTACCATAAAGGAACTAGAAGAATTAAAGGGCGTCCACCAGTCCCGGAATACCTATATCGCCAGGGTTCTAAGAGAATTTGGCTACATAAGGGAACTCGGCGAAGGGATTCGCAGAATATTTGAGCTCATGGAAAGCAACGACATGGTTAAGCCCAAGATCGAATCCCCTAACAAGTCCTTTGTAGTTACCCTTTTTTATAAATTTATATACACAAAAGAGGAAAAAATTTGGCTGGATAATTTTGAATCCTTCAATCTGTCCAGGGAACAAAAAACCATTGTCAGGCTGGGATTAAATGGCCGACAAATTTCCGCCAAGGAAATTTTTGACCAGGTGGGCATTGTCAGCGAAGATTATTACCGGCAA
>JAISQJ010000072.1 GCA_031274285.1 Treponema sp.
TTCCAGCGGATTCCCGTTGGTATCGTAGCCCAGAACCAGATACTTGCCTTCGTAGCCATCTAAAACTTCTTCGTAGCAATAGGTCTTAATGGCGTGGCGGATATCCGTATCTTTGACACCATGTTTGAACGCTGTTTTGATGAAAACAATTTCCGGTTCCATTTATCATCCTATTACATTATACCAAGTAAAGGCCAAAAACACAAGCTGTCGGCTGTCCCACCCATGAAGAGGTAATGCAGGGGTGACTTTCACCTTTTTGAAAGCCCTATAGGGCCGCAAGCGGTCCGTCCGGGGCCTTAACCCCTTTCATAGCCAACTTTTGTTCATTGGGAGGATTAGGCAAAAAATAGATAGGATTGTGTATAGATTAGCGCCGCAGTAAACCCTTATGATGACTATTCATCACCCATGATATGGAGGAGAGAGGCATGAAGGTAATTTTGGTGAACGGCAGCCCCCGGGCTAAGGGCTGTACCTACACGGGCTTGGGCATTATCAAGGAACAACTGGCGGAAAACGGGGTGGATTCAGAAATCTACCAGGTGGGGGCCAAGCCGGTTGTGGGCTGTACCGCCTGCCTGGCTTGCAGAAAAATGGGCAAATGCGCCTTTGAAGGGGATTTGGTCAATGTCGTCGCCGCCGCCCTGCGGGAAGCGGACGGTATCATTCTTGGTTCCCCGGTGCATTTCGCCTCCGCCTCCGGGGCGGCCACATCGTTTTTTGACCGCCTGTTTTACAGCGTTGGTTTTGAGACGCTCAGGTTAAAATTTGGCGCCTGCATCGTAAGCTGCCGCCGGGGCGGGGCCAGCGCCGCGTTTGACCAGCTTAACAAGTATTTTACCATCGCCCAAATGCCCGTGGTTTCGTCCTGTTACTGGAACCAGATACACGGATATACGCCGGAGGATGTGTATAAAGATGAGGAAGGGGTCCGTACCCTGCGGATACTGGCCAATAATATGGCCTATCTTATCAAGTGCAAAAAGGCCGCCGCCCTTCCGCTCCCCGAAGAGCCGCCGCGGGTAATGACCAATTTTATACGGTAGCGGAATGTTACGGCCTGGCTTAAAAAAGTTCTTCCGCAGCCAAAGCATGTAGAGACCCGATGCCGCGGACGGCCTTGTTCAGCGGAGGCCGCCGGACCATACTGGGGGTATGAAAGATCGGGGGGAGCGATGAGGGCTACCCGCGCCCTGGTGTATGTGGACCGGTTTCGGCTTAATATCCGCGCCGTGGCGGCGCGGATTGGGCGGCGGCGGATCTGCGTTCCCGTGAAGGCCGACGCTTACGGTCACGGGGCCCTGCCCCTGGCCCGGGCCGCTCTGGAGGCAGGGGCCGATTGTTTGGCGGTGGCCCTTGTCCAGGAGGGGGAGGAACTGCGGCAGGGGGGCGTCAGGGCTCCTATCCTGCTTTTTTCTCAAACCCTGGGGGAGGAGCTGGAGGACCTGGTCCGGGCCGATCTTTGCCCCCTGGTTTGGGAGGGGGCCTATATCGACGCCCTGGGGGAGGCCGCCTTAAGGGCGGGCCGGGAGCTGGTGGTCCACTTAAAACTGGATACCGGCATGGGCCGGGCCGGCTGCCCTCCGGAAGAAGCGGCCGCCCTGGCGGGGCGCGTCCTTTCCCACCGGGCCCTGCGGCTGGGAGGGGTGGCCACCCACCTGGCGGTTTCCGATTCCCCCTCCCCGGAGGACAGGGCCTATACCGGAGCCCAGCTTGGGCGCTTTAGGGCCGCGATCCAGGCAATCCGGGACGCGGGCATCGATCCGGGGATCATCCACGCCGCCAACAGCGGGGCCCTGTGCTTTCACCCGGACGCGTGGTTTGACATGGTCCGCCCCGGCATCCTCCTCTACGGCTACGGCCCCCCCGGCGCCGCCCCCAACGACACCGCCCCCGGCGGCGATAGTGCCCGCAGCGATACTTTGCGCCCCCCGGCGATTCCCGTAAGGCCCGTTATGGAACTCCACAGCCAGGTGGCCGCCGTCAAATTGATCCGGCGGGGGGAAAGCGTCTCCTACGGCCGGACCTGGACCGCCCCGGAAGACAGCCTGGCGGCCCTTGTGCCCGCCGGTTACGCCGACGGTCTAAGGCGGGGTTTAAGCAACAACTGGCAGATGGGTATTGGGGGCAGGCTCTACCCCGTGGCAGGCCGGATCTGCATGGACCAGTGTTTGCTCAACCTGGGCCGGCCGGGGAGCGGGCCGCCGGTTTCCCCCGGCGAGGAGGTCGTTATTTTTGGGGAAGGGGCCGGCCCCGCGGCCGGTAGTATCGCTGCGGCCCCCGGAGACGCCGCCGCCATGGCGGAGAAGCTGGGGACTATCCCCTACGAGATCACCTGCGGCATCAGCAAGCGGGTGCCCCGGGTATACCTTTAGCCCCTTAATCGTCCGCCCCGCTTGTCAGAAAATCACGGATGTTTTGGTGCCGTATGCCGCCCCGGCCCAGGTCAAATTCATCCAGGGACAGCACGTATTTCGGGTAGTTATCGTGAACCTTGCCCAGGACGGAAAATTCCCGGTCCACCGTTTCCGGGGAGGCCAGAAGGTAGCAGACCTGGATATACATTTTCTCACCGTTTTTTCTCGCCACAAAATCAATTTCCTGGTTGCCGTTTTTTCCGATGCTCACCTCATAATCCCTGCGGAGCAGCTCAAGATAGACGATATTTTCAAGGATCTGCTGGATGTCACGCTGGTTGTTGCCATACATGGCTTCCCTGATACCGTGATCGGTCAGGTAAATTTTTCCGTTGGCCTTAAGCATTTTTTTGCCCAGCAGATCCTCCTGGGGGGCGGGGAGCAGCAAAAACGCGGTTTTGCAGTATTCAATGTAGTTGGAGATGGTCTCCCACGAGGGGCCGTGTTTTTCGCTTTTTAGGTAATTTTGAATTGACCCGGCGGAAAAATGGTTTCCCACATTGGCAAAGAGGAACAGGATGAGCCGCTTAAATTCGCCGATGTCCCGCAGCCGGTAACGGGTGGTAATATCCTTAAGGATGATAGCGTCGGCGGCATCGCTCAGGTATTGCCGGATAGAAACACGGTCAAAGGGCAGTTGATAAATAAAGGGCATGCCGGCGTAAAGGAGATAGCGCTCAAAGGCCTCAGGCGGCGCCAGGACCGTTCCGGCGTTTGCCAGCGCCCGCCGCGCTTCGGCAAAAGAAAAGGGATAAATCCTGAACAATACATACCGGCCGCTCAGGTAACTGGCGTATTCGTCGGAAAGCATTTTGGCGTTGGAGCCGGAAAGGTAAACATCGGCCTTAAGCTCGGTAAGGCATGAATTGGCCAGTTTCTCCCACCCTTCCAATTCCTGAATCTCATCCAAAAACAGGTAGAGCCGCTCCCCCGTTTCTTCCGCCCGCTTTTTAATTTCCCCGTATACGGCCTCGGCGCTTCTGCCCAAAGAGGATTCAAGGGTGTCAAAATTCATCGCGACAATGCGGTTCCTGTCTATGCCCTGTGCCAGGAGTTCTTCCTGAATAAGGCGCAGCATCACCGATTTTCCGCATCGCCGTATCCCGGTTAAAATCTTGATAATATCCAGGTTCATAAAGGGCCGGATCTTCCTCATATAGAGATCGCGTTTGATATACTCCGCTGCCGGCGGGTTGTTTTTGGTTTTCATGCTAAAAACAGTATACTCTCGATATATCGAGACTTCAAGGCCAAAACCCTCAAATCTCTCGATATACTGAGACTTTAAGATCCAACCCACAAATTCCTCGGTATACTGAGACTCTGCCCCCCGATACTCCCCATTTCTCCCCGCAGGGTCTATAATGCCCCCATGGTAACAAGAAAAACTCCGGTCCCCAGCGATATCGAGATAGCCCAGGGGGCCGTGTTAAAGCCGATTGGGGAGATCCTCGCCCAGTTGGGAATCCCCGTCGACCGGGCGGAAGCCTACGGGACCTACAAGGCCAAGATCGACTGGAAACTTGCCGGAGCCCTCCCGGCCGGAGCCCCCCCGGCCGGAGCCCCCCCGGCCGGGGACCCCCAAGTCGGAGCCCCGGAACAACATTCGCCGGAGCGGCGTCCCCCGTTCCGGCGGGCCAAGTACATCAACGTCACCGCCATAAGCCCCACCCCCCTGGGGGAGGGCAAAACCACCACCACCGTGGGCCTGGTCCAGGGCCTGGGCGCCCTAGGCCGCCAGGCCGTGGCGGCCCTGCGGCAGCCCTCTATGGGCCCCACCTTCGGCATCAAGGGGGGCGCCGCCGGGGGAGGCTACAGCCAGGTAGTGCCCATGGAGGACTTTAACCTCCACCTCACCGGCGATATCCACGCGGTGGCGGCGGCCCACAACCTCTGCGCCGCCGCGGTGGACGCCCGGATATACCACGAGTCCCGCTGGTCCACCGCCTATCTGGAAAAGCTGGGCCTCCGTCGGCTCAACATCGACCCCTACGGGGTCAGTATCGGCCGGGTGGTGGATATGAACGACCGGGCCCTGCGGCAGGTCCTGGTGGGTCTGGGGTCCCGGGGGGACGGCCCCTTACGGCAGACCCGCTTCGACATCGCCGTGGCCAGCGAGGTCATGGCCATCCTCGCCCTGGCCGCGGACCTGGCGGACCTGCGGGCCCGGCTGGGCCGCATGGTGGCCGCCGCCGATACCCAGGGCAAGCCCTTAACCGCCGAAGATTTTGGGGTCGCCGGGGCCATGGCCGTTCTGCTCCGGGACGCCCTCAAACCCAACCTGCTGCAAACCCTGGAAGGCCAGGGGGCCTTTGTCCATACCGGGCCCTTCGCCAACATCGCCCACGGCAACTCCTCCGTCGTGGCCGACCGCATCGCCATCCGCCATGCCGCCTATGTGGTCACCGAAAGCGGATTTGGCGCCGACATGGGCATGGAAAAATTTTTTGACATCAAGTGCCGCTCCTCCGGCCTTAAACCCGACGCCGTCGTCCTGGTAGCCACCGTGCGGGCCCTTAAGTCCCACGGCGGCGGCCCCGCGGTGGTCCCCGGCAAACCCCTGGCCGCGGCCTACCAAGAGGAAAACCTGGAACTCCTCAAGGCGGGCCTGGCCAACCTGCGGGCCCACATCGGAATAGTCCGCCGCTTCGGCGTCCCCGCGGTGGTGGCCATCAACGCCTTCCCCACGGACACTCAGGCCGAGTGGGACCTCATCCGGGCGGAAGCCCTGGCCGCGGGGGCGGCGGAAGCCGCGGTAAGCCGCCATTGGGAACAGGGCGGGGAGGGGGCCCTAGAGCTCGCCCGGGCCGTGGAGCGGGCCGCCGCCTTACCCTCCCAATTCCGCCTCCTCTACCGGGACGAGGCCCCCCTGACGGAAAAAATCGAAACCATCGCCGCTGACATTTACGGCGCCGACGGGGTAGATTACGCCGAAGGGGTCCGGGAACGGCTCGGCTCCCTGGAAGACCAGGGCTACGGCCGCCTCCCCCTGTGCATGGCAAAAACCCAATACTCCCTGTCCCACGACCCCCGCCTCAAAGGGGCCCCCAAGGGCTGGCGGCTCCCCATCCGGGAAGTACGGCTTGCCGCCGGGGCGGGCTTTGTGTACCCCCTCTGCGGAGACATCAGCACCATGCCGGGCCTCCCCTCCCGCCCCGCCTTCATGGACGTGGACATCGACGGGGAAGGAAACATCCGGGGCCTCTTTTAGTTCTGCTGTTTTTGGGCGCATCCCCCGCCGCGAGCGGCGGGGGACCGGGCTGATTCGGGGCTCCGCTTCGCTCCGGCCCCGGCGCGTTGCGCCGGGTCTGCTTGCCCCGGCGGCGGAGCCGCCGGGGCCGCACCCCTCCCATCCCTTGCGCGAAGACCCGCCGGGTATAACCGCTCCGGTGTCAGTCACCTTTTTGAATGGGCTCGTTGGGTTAAACCTTTAGACACAAAAAGCCTCCGGGGAAAAATCTAATTATTTCTATGGATAGTACAAATTTCGCGCCCGGTAAAGCCATGCGCTTTGCTGGGTCTCGGAAAGCGCGCGATTATTCGGAGGGTCTTAGCCGGTAGTGTCTTGTCGGATAAACCATTATTGCGTAGTACGGGAGGAAATCCCCCTTGCTGCGGGCTCGATGGTCGTCGCCGTTGTCTACGCAGCCCTTAGCTGGTCTCGAACCTACGGTTCGCTATTCACGGACGCCATATGCCCTTGAAGGGGGATTTCCCCTCGTACTGGTAATTGGGTTTCCGGCATCTATACCGGACAGATCGCCCGAACTATATGTAGGCGCGCTTTCCCCGGTTCGTAAGCGCATGGCTTTACCGGCTTTTGCGCAGAGCGCCAAAAAGGTTTTCTGATGCCGCGTGAGCGGCTACCTTGTCACCCCTGCGGGAGGGGCCGCCTCTTATACGTCAGCGCAATTACCATTCATGCGGATAATAGCTGCCCGTTGGCTCAATGATATTGAAGGTCTCCCCCGACGGTTCAATCACACAAAGACCTTTCTTCAGGGCATAGGTTTTCGCGCCCTCGTTGAAAACCACACCCGCCATAGCGCCAAGATATACCCGCTTGTCCTTATGCAAATCCGCGTATTTGCGCAGTTTTTCCATACGTTCAATATGATCGTTTATATCGTCAATACCGGGTTTTGTTTTTATCTCGACAGCCATCACCTTATCGCCGTTTTCCAGAAACGCGTCAACTTCCGTAAATATATTATGCTCTTTATCCTGTATTACCGTGCGGTTTGCTTTGGTAAACGTAAAGTTAAGTTCGCCGAATTTGATCAGCAGGTTGGGGATTACCATATGTTCAACCATATCGCCGAAACGATTGGTAATTTCCCCCACCTGTTTATCGGTTTCTTTCATCCGTTGGGCGGTCTCTTTCATCTGTTTGTCGGTTTCTTTTATCTGTTTGTCGGTCTCTTTCATTTGTTGGGCGATCTCGTCGTGCTTCCGGCCGACTTCTCTCAAAATTGCCCAAATTTCATCCGCGGCGGCTTTCCACTCCGGTATTGCCTGTGTGGTTTCCATGTTCAGCTCCTGTAATGAGTATACCCTGTTTCCGGTTTTTTGTAAAGCCGAGCCCATCGAAATTCAGCGATTTTACTTTTAACCACGAAAAACATGAAATGTACGAAAAGAAAAACAACCACTTCCGTGTCTTTTGGTGACACCCCTGCGTTCCCCGGAATTTCCAACCGCCAAGTCGAAGAAGTCGAAAAAGGGAAGAAAAAGAATAGGGGCGTCCACCAAAAAGGTTTTCTGATGCCGCGTGAGCGGCTACCTTATCACCCCTGCGCTACCTCGTGGCATAGGGAATATCAAACGCCTGATATTTTGCGCCAGTCAAGGCCAATGCAGTATTGCGAATATTCACTCTTTGCATATCTCCTGTTACTTTTTGCGCCAGATGCGTATTCAGGCCGCTCAAGGTTGCAACAAGACTGTTTAGCACAGCTCTGGGAAACTCCGGGTTGCCTTGATCCCCCAGCTCGATGGCGCGGTTTTTGGCATATATGCCCAGCAGGACATTATAGTTTGCTTGATTGGGAGCAAGGTAAAAATCTGTCAAAGCGCCTTTTAGTGTGTCTAGCCCGTTGACGACACCATGATTTGCGCTCCAGTCCGCATACACCACCGCCGGTATCAGCGCGGCTTGAGCGCGGACGGTGTTTACAGCAGACTGTGTAAAATCTCCACTCCTAGACATCACAGCCAGTAATGCTTCCAACGAAGTACCGGAGAGTTCCTTGTCGTCATTTTGCACGCTTGCCCTATCATATTTTAAAACATACTGATTTGTTGGCGTGCGTGTCAATACAACATCATAAGAAATTCTGCTATTTGTTGAATAATTTTCTAACAAAAAACTCACCCGATTAAACTGCGCGTCCACTTCGGCGGCGACGGCGGCGGCGATGTTCCGGTCAAAATAAGTTTTTACTTCCGCTTTGCTGATATTATTTTCCGCGCAGAATTGGTTAAACAGCGTCGCATACGCGGCGGCATTGGCGGTTCTTAAAAACGCGGC
>JAISQJ010000116.1 GCA_031274285.1 Treponema sp.
CGGGTGGGGAATGCCCTGGTGAAGATCAACTGCGCCGCCCTGCCGGAATCGATTATCGAAAGCGAACTTTTCGGCCACGAAAGGGGGGCCTTTACCGGGGCGGTTAACCAGCGGAAGGGCCGGTTCGAGATGGCCCAGCGGGGGACGCTTTTTCTGGACGAAATCGGGGAACTTTCCCCCCAGGTCCAGGTGAAGATCCTCCGGGTCCTCCAGGAACGGGAACTGGAACGGGTAGGGGGCAGCGCCACCATCAAGGTTGATGTCAGGCTTATCGCCGCGACAAACCGGAACCTGGAGGAGGAGGTAAAGGCGGGCCGGTTCCGGGAGGATCTCTACTACCGGCTTAACGTGTTTCCCCTCCACATCCCCCCCCTGCGGGAACGGAAAAGCGATATCGTCCTTTTGGCGGATCATTTTGCGGAAAAATACGCCGCCAAAAACGGCAAACTCATCAAGCGGATATCCACCCCGGCAATTGACCTTTTGACCAGTTATTCCTGGCCGGGAAACGTCCGGGAGCTGGAAAACTGTATCGAACGGGCGGTGATCCTCTCGTCGGACACGGTAATCCACTCCTACAACCTGCCCCCCAGCCTGCAATCCGCGGGCTCCACCAACACCGAGCCCACCACCACCCTGGAGGCGGCCCTTTCCCGGATGGAAAAGGAGCTTATCGTGGAGGCCCTCAAGATCAGCGAGGGGAATATGGCCGCCTCGGCCCGGCGGCTGGGGATCACCGAACGGCAGATGGGGCTCCGGGTCCACCACTACGGGATCAACTGGCGCATCTACCGGGTGACAAAAATGTAGGATGCTATTTGGGGAAATACATAAATGTATGATTTTCCCCGATTTCACCCTAAGGATGAAACCGGCCTTTGCCTACCGGCAGCCGCGGACCCCATAAAAAAGATGATAAAAGAGGGGCTTTCCCAAAACTTCAGTTTTTGGGAAAGCTGCCTTAGATTTATTCGTACACCCTTCCTTCAAAATTATTTTTTTTCGTCCTTGCGATGGATTTCCTCCCCATCTTGGCACGATTGATGCTATATAAACAGTAACAATATACTGAGGAGGATGAAAAAGTGCGAAAGAAAATTTTTGTTTTAGCGATCCTGCTCCTGGCTGTGGGGTTTTCCCTCTTTGCCCAGGAGGAGTATTCCCTGAATGACGCCATGGATATGGTCTGGTTGTTCCTTGGCGCGTCGCTGGTGTTCATCATGCAAGCCGGTTTTGCCATGGTTGAAACCGGGCTTACCCGGGCAAAAAACGCCACCAACATTGTCATGAAAAACCTGATGGATTTTTGCTTCGGCGCCATTGTGTACTGGGCAATCGGCTGGGGGTTCATGTACGGCAGCGTTGGTATTGACGCCGCGGGAGAGGCTATTGCCGGCAAGTTTATCGGCCTTTCGGATTTCTTTAAGGGCATTATGGACGATCCCGTTTATTACCGGGACTGGTTTTTCCAGGTAGTGTTTGCCGCCACCGCGGCCACCATCGTTTCGGGGGCCATGGCGGAAAGGACCCAGTTTAAGTCCTACCTGATCTACACCTGTTTTATTTCGGCGGTTATCTATCCCATATCCGGCCACTGGATCTGGGGAGGCGGCTGGCTCGCGGACCTCGGGTTCCACGATTTTGCCGGTTCCACCGTGGTTCACTCCGTGGGCGGCTGGGCGGCTCTGATGGGCGCCCTGGTTCTCGGCCCCCGGCAGGGAAAATACGTAAAGGGAGCGGACGGCGCCGTATCGGTCAAAGCCTTCCCGGGGCACAACATACCCCTGGCCATGCTGGGGGTGTTCCTCCTCTGGTTCGGCTGGTATGGCTTTAACGGGGCTTCCACCCTTTCGGGAACCAGCCCCGACATCGCCCGGGTCTGCGTTACCACCACCCTGGCGGCCTCCGCCGGCGCTATCGCCGCCCTGATCTTCTCCTGGATCTGGTTCAAGAAGCCCGACGCCTCCATGACCATGAACGGCGCCCTGGCGGGTCTTGTGGCCATTACCGCCCCCTGCGGTGTGGTTTCCCCCGGCGCGGCCATCGTTATCGGCCTTATCGGCGGCGTGCTGGTGGTCCTTTCGGTCGAATTTATCGACAAGGTCCTCAAGATAGACGATCCGGTGGGCGCATCTTCCGTGCACCTTACCTGCGGTATCTGGGGTACCCTCGCGGTAGGGATCTGGGGTAACATAGAAGGGACCGCGGTTGGCCTTCTCCACGGCGGCGGATTCGCCCAGCTTGGGGTTCAGGCACTGGGAATAGTCGCGGTAGGGGCATGGGCGGCGTTAACAAGCCTCCTCCTCTTCCTGATTATCAAGGTGATCACCGGCCTCCGGGTCAGCCCCAAGGAAGAACTGGTAGGTCTCGATCTGAGCGAACATAAAGCTGAAGCCTATACGGGCTTCCAGATCTTCAGCAACATGTAAGGAGGCAGAAAATGAAATTAATTATCGCTTATATCCAGCCCCATATGTTGAATGAGGTTAAGCAGGAATTGTACAAAACGGAAGTGTACAAGATTTCGATCACCAATGCCATGGGCTGCGGCCAACAGAAGGGTTATACGGAACAGTACCGGGGCATTGAGATGGAGGTGAACCTCTTAAAGAAGGTACGCATCGAAATCGCGGTGAACGATAACTTCGTAAAGCCTACGGTAGACGCCATCATCCGGGGCGCCCGGACCGGCGAAATCGGCGACGGGAAGATATTTATCCTTCCCATCGAAGAAACCATCCGTATCCGTACCGGCGAAACCGGTTCCGCGGCGATTGGCTAAAAAGGATAGAACACCGGGGCGGGGGCTTGTCCCCGGGCCCCGGTAAAAGGAGGTTCAGGGCGGGAGGCCTTTCCTAAGGCGCCGGTCCTAACATGTAAAAAATAGATGAAGACGACAGGGTTTAAGGGCCTGTCGTCTTCTGTGTTTGGAGTTTTCATACAATTTTGTATGAAACAAACTAAAAGCTACATTCGGGTAACTTTTATTTTTGTGTTTTTATTCAATTTTTTCCCTTTGCCGTCT
>JAISQJ010000158.1 GCA_031274285.1 Treponema sp.
TTATCGCCTTTATCTATGTGATGATAAACCTCCTGGTGGATATACTGTACACCTATGTGGACCCCAGGATTCAATACAATTAGAGGGGAAAAATGGCCGACGCGCTCGTAAACATAAAAGATACTCTGCCCCCCGGAAGGAAATCCCGCGCCCCCGGAACTTTGCTGCCGGGGAACGAGGGCATCCTTACCCTGCTGCTCAGGGATTCCCTGGGCCGGGCGGGGCTCCTGGGGGTGCTGCTGATCGTTTTCATGGCGGTATTGGCCCCGGTGATCGCCCCCTACGATGTGGCGGAGATGCACACCGCCGCCAAGCTGGCCCCGCCGGGGGGAACCTTTTTCTTCGGCACCGATAACTTCGGCAGGGACGTGTTCAGCCGCATCGTTTACGGAGCCAGGGTGTCCCTGGTGGTGGGCATGGTTTCGGTCTGTATTGCTGCGGGCCTGGGTTATGTATTCGGCCTTACCGCGGGGTTTTTCGAGGGCAAATTCGAAAGCGTGATCATGATGATCATGGATATCATTTTTGCCTTCCCTTCGATACTGCTGGCCCTCTTCATTGTTTCCGCCCTGGGCCCCAGCATAGTCATTACCATGATAGCCATAGGGATCGTGAATATTCCCGTGTTTACCCGGACCGTGCGGGCCTCGGTAAAAACCGTCAAGTCCATGGATTATATCACCAACGCCCGTTCCATAGGGCTCACCCGGGGGGCGGTGCTGTTCCGGCACGTCACCCCCAACGTGATGGCCCCCTTCACCGTGCAGGCCACATTGGCTTTGAGCGGGGCCATCCTCACCGAGGCTTCCATGAGTTTCCTGGGCCTGGGCATACAGCCCCCCAACCCTTCCTGGGGTTCCATGCTTTCCGATGCCCGTAAATACATGGAAATCGCCCCCTGGCTGGTTATTTTTCCCGGGCTTTTCATCATCCTGACCATCCTGTCCTTCAACATCCTGGGGGACAGCCTCCGGGATATCCTCGATCCCAAACTGAAGCTCTAAAGCAGGGGGACTTATGCCGGAAACCGCGGACGACGAACTGCTGAACATAGAGGGGCTTACCATAGAAATTGAGCGGCGGCAAGATACGGTAACCTTGCTGGACGGGGTGGACCTTTCGATAAAAAAGAAGCGGAGCTTCGGCATTGTGGGGGAAAGCGGCTGCGGCAAGAGCATCACCGTGAACGCCCTTTTGGGCCTCCTGCCCTATCCCCTGCGGGTAAGCGGGGGAAGGGCCCGTTTCAAAACCGGGGCGGAGGAGCTGGAATTGCTCAGCCTTCCCCCGGAAAAACTCAGGGAGATACGGGGCAGGGAAATTGCCATGATCTTTCAGGAACCCATGACCGCCCTGGACCCGGTGTTTAACGTGGAATTCCAGATGTGCGAGGCCCTGGAATTCCACCGCCCCGGCATGGGCAAAAAGGAAAGGTCCGCGCTCTGCCTGGAGATGCTGCGGAAGGTAAACATACCCCGGCCTGACCAGGCCCTGAAAAGTTACCCCCACGAGCTTTCCGGGGGCCAGCTTCAGCGGGTCATGATAGCCATCGCCCTGATGAACAGCCCCCGGCTGCTCAGCGCCGACGAGCCCACCACCGCCCTGGACGTGACCATACAGGCCCAGATCCTGGACCTGATGAACACCCTCAAGGCGGAACGGGATACCTCCATCATCATGATCACCCACGACCTGGGGGTGATTGCCGAAACCTGCGAGGAGGTGGCGGTGTTCTACGCGGGGCAGGTGGTGGAGGAAGCGGGGGCGGCGGACCTTTTCCACCGAACCGCCCACCCCTACACCAGGGGCCTTCTGCGGGCCATCACTTCCTTGGGCGGGGAAAAGCGGGAACTTTACACCATTCCCGGCATGGTCCCCTCCGGGGGGGACTGGAAACCGGGCTGCCGTTTCGCCGACCGCTGCGAACAAAAAATGGATAAATGTACCCAGGCCATGCCCGCCCTGATGGCGGCGGAGGGGCCGGGCCACCGCTGCCGCTGTTTTCTCTGGGGGGATGAGACGGAGACCGGGGGGACGGTATGAGCAAAACTTTGCTGGATGTCCGGCATCTGCGGACCTGGTTCCCCATAAAAAGCGGGGTCCTCCGTAAAACCGTGGGCCACGTGCACGCGGTGGAGGACCTGAGTTTTACCGTCGGGGAGGAGGAAGTCTTTGCCCTGGTGGGGGAAAGCGGCTGCGGCAAAAGCACCGCCGGGGCCAGCATACTCAGGCTCATAGAGCCCTCAGGCGGCGAGGTTTTTTTCGACGGCCTTAACATAGTCAGCTTAAGCCCCGAAGAGATGCGCCGCCGCCGGCGGGATATGCAGCTGGTTTTCCAGAACCCCTACAGCTCCCTGAACCCCCGGATGAATGTCCGCTCCCTCCTTTCCGAACCCCTGCGGGTGCATTTCACCCTGGGGGAAGGGGAGATCCGCGAAAAGGCGGAGGAGATCCTGGCCCTGGTGGGGCTGACCAAGGATCAGCTTGACCGTTACCCCCACCAGTTTTCCGGGGGCCAGAAACAGCGTATCTCCATTGCCAGGGCCCTGGTCAGCCGCCCCCGGTTTGTCATTGCCGACGAGCCCGTCTCCGCCCTGGACGTGTCCATACAGGCCCAGATCCTCAACCTGCTTATGCGCCTCCGGGAGGAGATGCAGCTTTCCCTGGTTTTTATCTCCCACGATTTGAACGTGGTGCGCCGCATCAGCGGCAGGATCGCGGTGATGTACCTGGGGCTTATCATGGAGCAGGGGGACACGGAACTCATCTACCGGAACCCCCTCCACCCCTATACCAGGGCCCTCCTCTCCGCGGTGCCTTCCCACGATCCCCTGGAAAAGAAGCGGCGGGTGGTACTCCAGGGGGATGTGCCGAATCCGGCGAACCCGCCGCCGGGCTGCCCCTTTGCCCCCCGCTGCAGCCAGGCTACGGAGCTTTGCCGGGAACAGCGGCCCAAGGAGCGGACCGGGGAAAAGAATCATACCGTTGCCTGTCACCATGTAAAGGAGTAGTTATGCCATACTGTATTGGATTGATTAGCGGCACCTCCCTGGACGGCTGCGATGCAGCGCTGATACGCATTGAGGGGGAGCGGGTAGAGCCTGCGGCCTTTGTAAGCCTGCCCATGGAGGAGGCCCTACGGGAAAAAATCCTCGCCAGTTGTTCCCTGGACAAATCCAATGTGAAGCTGATCTGCGCGCTGAATGTGGAACTGGGCCGCTGGTTTGCCGAAGCCGCGAAAAAAGTCATCGCCGCCGCGGGCCTTAGCCCCCAAGAGATAGCGTGCATCGGCTCCCACGGCCAGACGATTTTTCATATCGCCGAAGATGAGGAGGGCTATCCCGCCTCCACCCTGCAAATCGGGGAGGCCGCGGTTATCGCGTGGGAGACGGGGATCCCCGTGGTATCGAACATGCGGGCCATGGATATGGCCGCCGGAGGCCGGGGAGCGCCCCTGGTGCCCTACGCGGAGTACCTGCTCTACCGTTCCGATAAACCCAGGGCCCTGCAAAACCTGGGGGGCATAGGCAACGTGACCGCGCTCAAGGCCGACTGTTCCCTGGACGATGTGTTTGCCTTCGACACCGGCCCCGCCAACATGATCATCAACGGCCTGGCAAAACACTTTTACGGCCTTGATTACGATGAGGACGGCAGAATCGCCGCCTCCGGCCGGGTACAGGAAAGCCTCCTGGCCGAATGGATGGCCATTCCCTATGTGGCCGCGCCCCCGCCCAAGGCCACGGGCCGGGAGCTTTACGGCGCCCAGTTTGTGGAAGCGGCCCTGGCTTCCCACCCCGGCATCAAACCGGAAGACTGGCTCGCCACCGCCACCCGCTACACCGCCGCCTCCATCGAACTGAACTACCGGCGCTACGTGTTTCCCCGCTGTCCCGCCAGGGAAATTATCCTGGGCGGCGGCGGCGCCCATAACCAAACCCTGCGCCGGGACATTGCCGCGCTCCTGCCGGAATGTACGGTGCTGACCCAGGAAGACCTGGGCTGGAACTCCGATTCCAAGGAAGCGGTGGCCTTTGCCCTCCTGGCCCATGAAACCATGCAGGGCCGGCCCGGCAATGTCCCCGGCGCCACCGGGGCAAAACGGCGGGTAATCCTGGGCAGCATCACCCCGGCTTCGATAACGAACTAACGCGGAAAAAAGTAAACCCCGCCAGGCGCTAACCCCGGCGCAGCAGGTTTACCGCCAGTTCACGGGAACCCGCATTGATCACCTGCTCCCGGACCGTTTCATCGTTAAGGACGGTGCCCACCGCGGCCAGAAATTGGATATGGGGGCCGGAAACTTTCTTGGGGGAAACCACCATGATAAAAAGCCGGGACTTCTCGCCGTCCATGGAATCAAATTCGACGCCCTTCTTTTTTACCCCTACCGCCACACAGATATCCTTAACCCCCTCGCTCTTGGCGTGGGGCAGGGCAATGCCGTGCTGCATGCCGGTACTCATGGATTTTTCCCGCTCAAAGATGTCGTGGAGCACCAGGTCCCGGTCTTCCAGTTTGCCGTGAACCGCCAGGATGTCTACCATTTCGGTAAGCACCTGTTCCTTGGTGTTCCCCCGCAGGTTCATGACGGTACATTCCCCGCTGATAAGGCTTAGAATCTCCTGGGTGGTTCTGCCCCGGCCTTCCAGGAGTTCCTTCCGCATGGATGCGGGGTCCGCCGCAGCCTTGAGCTTCTGCATGGTCTCAGTCAGCCGCAGCATCACTTCGTAAACCGCGGTTTTTACCAGGGGCATGTCGGCCTGGGCGGTCACAATGTTAAGGGCGCTTCCCGTTCTGGCGATGGAGAGGGCTATGTCGTCCTTCCGGGCCTGGGAAAGCCCTTCGTCCATGCTCATTATCTGGACGTAAAAGCCTTCGGTCCGCAGGTCCTTGAGCAGGGTGTCATGGACCATGCCGGCAATTTCGTCATCGTGGAAATCCCAGGAGGCGCCGGCGGTGTCCCCGGCCTTCACGGGATTCCGGGTCCCCGGACCGGGGAGGCGGAGGGTAAAATTGAGGAGGGGGGGAGCGGCCAGGGTGGTGATCAGGGTCATCAGGATGACTACCCCAAAGAGGCTGGAATCCAGAATCCCCGTGGTAAGGCCGATGCCGGCGATGATCAGGGCCACCTCCCCACGGGGCGCCATGCCGGTCCCTATCCGCAGGGCCCCCTTGGCGTTGAAGCCCAGGAGCAGGGCCGGGCCGCCGCAGCCAATCACCTTGGCCAGAACCGCGGCCAGGGTGTAGACCCCGCCGAAGATCAGCACCGGCGGGGAGGCGATTTCCCGGAGATTGACCATCATCCCCATGGCGGCGAAGAAGATGGGGACAAAAAACTCGTAGACCCCGTGGAGCCGCTCCTGGATCACCGGGGCAATGTCGGTCTTGGACAGGGACAGGCCGGTGATATAGGCGCCGATGATCATGGCCAGCCCCTGCTTTTCAAAGAACCCTGCCAAAAGCAGGGCAATGCCCAGGGCCAGGGCCATAAAATCGTAGCTGTGCTTAAAGACCTTTAGGAAGCCCGCAATCTGCCGGGAACAGATGAGCCCCAGGGCGGAAAAGCCCAGCCAGATGCCAAAGGCTTTCCCGGCAATGGCCAGTATGGACAGGGGGTCCAGTTGGCCCTGGCCGCCGTTGAGGACCGCCACCAGTCCCAGCACCACCGCCAGGGCAATGATGCCCAGCACATCGTCAAACACCGCCGCGGCCAGGGTGGTGACTCCCTCGGGGGAGTCCATCTTCTTTTGGTCGGAAAGAATCCGGGCCGTAATGCCCACGGAGGTGGCGGTACAGAGGATTCCCAGAAAGAGGCAGTGGGGGTCCATAAAGGAACTGCCCAGGAGCAGGACCCCGGCCAGGTCTCCCAGGACAAAGGAGGAAACCACCCCCCCAAGGCCGATAAGCCCCCCGGCCACGGAATACCGGAGGAAAAGCCCTAGGTCCGTTTCCAGGCCGGAGGCAAAGAGCAGGACTATCGACCCCACCGTGGCAAAGGAGTACAGTTCCGGGCTTACCGCCAGGCCGCCTCCCTCCGGCAGGGGGAAAAGCCCCTGGGGAAAACCCGGCAGGCCGATACCCCCCAGGGCGTAGGGGCCGATGATCACCCCGGCCAGCAGTTCCCCCAACACCGGGGGAATCCCCACCTTCCGGGCCAGCCGCCCGCAGAGGCGGACGGCAAAAATTATCACCCCGAGCTGGAACACCAGCCCGGCCATAAGTTCCGTAAGATTCATGGAGCCCCCGTCAGCCTTCGACCGCCGCTTCCCGGACCCACTGGAGATGCCGCAGATCAATGTCGCGGGGCACGGTACAGTCCGCCCCCAGGATCACCCCGGCGCGGCCGGATTCGCCCAGGAGCCGCCGGGTTTCCGCCTTTATCTCCGCCTCGCCGCCCCGATACAGGATTCCCTCCGTGGTGTTGGCAAAGCCGCCGATCACCGGCTTGCCGCCAAAAAGTTTCTTCCCTTCCCCCAGAGAGACCCCTTCAATGGCCGAGGCCCAATTGATGATCCCCGCGGGGTACCGGGTATAATGGCTAAGGATGTTCCGGTGGCCGGCGTACCCGCAGATATGGAGGATGCTCAGGGCCCCGGCCTTGTTTGCCGCTTCCAGCACCTCGGCATCGACGGGGGCAAAGACCCGGTTCTGGACTTCGGTGTCGATTCGGGAATCGTGTTGATCCTGGGCGCTGTAGTAGATTCCATCGGCGCCCCCCTCCTCGATCACCCGCCTGGCCAGGACGGCAAGGTCGGCGGCCGCTATCCGCAGGGCATGGATGAGGGCGGCCTCGTCTTCCCGAATAAAATCCCCCAGCAGGGCCTCGCCGGGCCTTTTCGAATCCCGGCGGCTGAATTTAAAACCCGTGGCCGGGGAAAAGATGTTGTAAAAACTCAACACATCCTTCCCGAAAATCGCCGTAAGGGTTTTGACCAATTCCACCTGTTTTTCTATCCAGGGATGGTGGGGGCCGATGGAGGAAACCTTCCATAGGTCCGCCGCTTTTTCCGCCCTTTGCAATTCCCTGTTGGGGTAGATAAAGAATCCGTCGCTCATGATCTTGATAAAATCGGGCTGAAATTCCTGGTAGAATTTCACATGACCCCGCAGGTTTTGTTCAAACATTTCAGGATGTTCGAATCCGTCCAATACCTCATCCGCGGTAAAGTGAAACCAAAATCCCGCGGGGACCCGGTCCGGCTTTTCGTTGCGCAGAGCCCCCAGCACCCATTCCCGTTTGTCCATAGAAACTTCTCCCTTGTTTAATGTTAATACCGGCCCGGTCATAAAACCCGGAAAATTCCGCATTTAAGGTATTCCGATTCATCATAGCCCACCAGGATTGGATGATCCGGGGCCTGGGAATGGAATTCAAGACCGTGGAGCCGCCGTTCCGCATCGCAGGCGGCCTCGCTGATCATCCGCTTAAAACCGGCCCCGTCCAGGGCCTGGCTGCAGGAGCAGCTTACCAGGATGCCCCCGGCCCTCAGCAGTTTAAGGGCCCGCAGATTTATCTCCTTGTAGCCCCGGATTGCGCCGCCAAGCGCGGTCCGGCTCTTGGCAAAGGCCGGGGGGTCCAGGATAACCATATCGTAGGTTTCCTTTTGCCGTTCCGCCTTCCGCAGAAACTCAAAGATGTCCGCCTCCAGGGGCCGCATCTGATCCTCCACCCCGTTCAGGCCCGCGTTGACCCTGAGCATTTCCAGGGCCTCCGGGGAGGAATCCACGCAGTCCGCGAACATCGCTGTCCCCTGCTCCCCGGCATTAAAGCCGCCGTCCCCCAGCCTGAGCACATGGATGGCAAAGGCCCCGGTGTAGGAACAGCCGTCCAGAACCCGCAGCCCCGCGCCGGCGGGAACAAGCTGGGATGCGAAAGCGGCGGCCCGCAGCCGGTTGTCCCGCTGATCCAGGAAGTGCCCGGTCTTTTGCCCCTCCTCCAGAGACACCGCAAAGGGGAGGCCGTTCTCGAACAGCACCATGCCGCCGGGGGGAACGCTGCCCTTGATAAGCCCCTCCCGCCGGGGCAGCCCCTCCAGCTCCCGTACCCTGGCTGTGGATCTTTCCACGATCCCCCGGGGCAGCCCCAGGGCTTTGCCCCCGGCCGTAAGGGGGGCGCCCAGGACCTCCTCCAGGGCGGCGGCGATCTCCTCCTTCCGTACCTCCATGCCAAAGCACAGGAACTGAATCACAATCCAGGAATCCGGCGGCCCCAGCCGGGCTTCCACATCGTCGTAGTCCAGGGGCCGCTCGAATACGTTTTCTTCTATCGCCGCCAGGGGCCAGCCCACAAAGCGGTCGATGATAAGTCCGGGAAGAAAATCCGCCTCCGCAAACACCAGCCGGGCCGGCTCCCGGCCCAGGTTGTAGGATCCCTCGCCCGCACCTCCGTAGAGGAGCCGTCGGCCAACGGCCTCCCGGATACGGCGCTTAAAAAAACCCCGGTCCACCCCCTCCTTGGAGGGACTGTAGATTCGGGCGAGGATCTTTGAGTTGGGATTGGCAAAGGCCCGGCCCAGGTAACGGGGCTTGCCCCGGAACACGGTTTCCACCTCCGCCAGTTCCCCCGGCGCCAGCGCCGCTTCCCTGGGCCCCTTCCCGGAGTTCCCCTCCAGAACCTTTTCTACCTCGTTATCGTAGACCCAGGGGTGACCGGCGAGGATACGGCCTTCCTCCCCGGCTTTAAGGATTATTCGCTTCACCCCCCCATACTACCCCATTTTCACGTTCCGCCAACAGCGCAGCGGACACGTAGCGGGGCAGCCCAGGATATAGTATAGTAAAACCATAGGTTTTCTCCCTGTTCAGAACGGCGGCGCAGCCGCGAATTTTTAAGCGAGAAGGAGCTTTACCATGAGCAAGCAGTACAAGTTTGAAACCCTCCAGATCCATGTGGGTCAGGAGCAGCCGGATCCCGCCACCGATGCCCGGGCGGTGCCTATTTACCAGACCTCGTCCTATGTGTTTAAGGACCCCGCCCAGGCCGCCGGGCGCTTCGCCTTAACCGAGCCGGGAAATATCTACACCCGGATCATGAACCCCACCTGGGATGTGTTTGAAAAACGGATCGCCGCCCTGGAAGGGGGAGTGGCCGCCCTGGCCACCGCCTCCGGCGCCGCCGCCACCACCTACGCCATTCAAAACATCACCCGCACGGGGGACCACATCGTTTCCGATTTCCAAATCTACGGCGGCACCTTCAACCTTTTTGCCAATACCTTTAAGGACCTGGGGGTGGAGACCAGCTTTGTGGACGGCAGCGTTCCTGAGAATTTTGAAAAGGCCATCAAGGCCAATACCAAGGCCCTGTTTTTTGAAACCCTGGGGAACCCCAACGCCTCGGTGGTGGACATTGAGGCCGTGGCGAAGATCGCCCACCGGCACGGTATCCCCCTTATCGTGGACAATACCTTTGCCACCCCCTACCTCCTGCGGCCCATTGAGTACGGCGCCGACGTGGTGGTCCATTCGGCCACCAAATTTATCGGCGGCCACGGAACCTCCATCGGCGGGGTCATTGTGGACTCAGGTAAATTCGACTGGGCGGCAAACGACAAGTTCCCCGGCCTCAGTAAACCAAACCCCAGCTACCACGGCGTGGTCTTTACCGACGCGGCAAAAAATCTGGCCTACATCATCAAGGCCCGGACCACCCTGCTGCGGGATACCGGCGCGGCCCTCTCCCCCTTTAACGCCTTTCTCTTTCTCCAGGGCCTGGAGACCCTCTCCCTCCGGGTGGAGCGGCATGTGGAAAACACCCTCAAGGTGGTGGACTTCCTTAAAACCCATCCCCAGGTAGAAAAGGTGAACCACCCCGCTTTGGAAGCACACCGGGACCACGCGCTTTACCGCCGGTACTTCCCCCGGGGCGGCGCTTCCATCTTCACCTTTGAAATTAAAGGAGGCGCGGCGGCGGCCAAGCAATTTATCGCCGGCCTGGACCTCTTCTCCCTCCTGGCCAATGTGGCGGACGTAAAGTCCCTGGTCATCCACCCCGCCTCCACCACCCATTCCCAGGTAGAGGAAAAGGACCTCCTGGAACAGGGCATTAAACCCAACACCATCCGCCTCTCCATCGGCACCGAGCATATCGACGATATCCTGGGCGACCTCCGCCAAGGCTTCGAGGCCGTCAAGTAGTAATACTGTAGGGGCCCCCTTTCTGCTGATTGGCTATGCCTTGCGGAACTTGGGATCATGCCATATCGTTCTAGGGGGAGGAACGCTATGTTGATTCCGAAAGTAGAACACCGGATAGGCCAGTATCTGCGCTTTTTGAAGGGCGGGCGCTACCGGGAAATTGAAGCGCTTGCCTTTACGGCCATGTCCACGGAGAAAAGTATCCATAGGCCCGCGGACATTCCTCCCAGGCCCTGGGAAACAATCTCCTGTCCCTGGGAATACGGTAAGGCCTGGCACTGTTACTGGTTCCGCTCCAGGTTCACGGCGCCGGCGCAGCATAAGTACCCCCTGTATCTGCGGATAACGCCCAATGCGGATTCTCTGCTCTTTCTTGACGGGGAACCGGCAGGGGCCTTTAACCCGGCCCATAAAAAGGTTAAGGTGCCTTCCCGTCTTTTGGACGGGGGGGTCCACAGTATCTACCTGGAAGCCTATTCGGGGCACTACTACCCCGGCTGCCACCCCTTTGAGGAGAGGAAGGTCCTGCTTACCTTGCAGCGCCAGATTCCCTCCTACCCCAATAGCTTTGAGGGCGGCGCGCTGGTGGAGCGGATAGAGCCGGTGTACGGTCTTTACTACGATGCGGCCTGTCTTTTTGATTTGGCGAAGACCCTGCCCCCCAATTCCCT
This sequence comes from Treponema sp., assembly GCA_031274285.1. GTDB lineage: Bacteria > Spirochaetota > Spirochaetia > Treponematales > Breznakiellaceae > JAISFT01. The sequence goes on from JAISQJ010000158.1 coordinate 10,809, forward strand.
GCGGAAGGCCCGTATCCTGAAGGGTCTCTACGACGCCCTGACGAAAATCCATTTTGATTCCGCCGGGGAGCTTTTGGAACAGGAGGCGGCGGCGGCTTCGCGGAAACTGGCGGCGCTGCTGCGGATGAAGAACGGTCCCACGGTCCCGGAGATTCACCTTACCGGTCACGCCCATATCGACCATGCATGGCTGTGGCCCATTGCGGAGACGGAGCGGAAGGCGGCCCGAACCTACATCAACATGGTGCGTCTGGCGGAGGAGTACCCGGACTTTGTGTTCATCCAGACTCAGCCTGCCCAGTTGGAAATAGTGAAGCGGGAGTACCCTGAAATTTTTGACGCCGTAAAAGAGGCGTACCGCAGGGGGAACTGGGACCCCAACGGCGGCATGTGGGTGGAAGCGGACTGCAACCTGTCCGGCGGGGAATCCCTGGTCCGTCAGTTCCTGGTAGGGAAACGGGCGAATTGGGAACTGCTGGGCTGTGAGGCGGATACCCTTTGGCTTCCCGATGTCTTTGGCTACGCCGCGGCCCTGCCCCAAATTTTGGCGGGCTGCGGGATCAAATATTTTGTCACCAGTAAAATTAACTGGAACGATACGACCCGCTTCCCCTACGATACCTTTATCTGGCGGGGCATCGACGGCACGGGGATCAAGACCCACTATATTTCGTCCCGGCTGCGGGGCTACAACGGCAAGGCGGGGCCGGAATTTTTGGCGGAGCTATGGGATCAGATTCAGCATAAGGAGATTCAGAACCAGGCGATTAACGCGGTGGGCGAGGGAGACGGCGGCGGCGGCACGACCCGGGGGGACCTGGAAATGGCTAAGCGTCTGGGGGACCTGGAAGGGGCCCCCAAGGCGGCGTGGAGCAAGGTTTCCACGGCCCTGGACCGTATCTTTGGTCCCGATGGGGCCATTGACTGGCCCGAATGGCGGGGGGAACTGTACCTGGAACTGCACCGGGGGACCTACACCACCCAGGCCCGGACCAAACGCTGGAACCGCTGCCTGGAATTTGCCCTGCGCCACACCGAAGCCCTCTGCGCCATTGCCGGTCTTGGGGGCTGGGCGCCGTATCCCCACGAGGCGCTGTTGAAAAACTGGAAGGTCCTGCTTACCAACCAGTTCCATGACATTATCCCCGGTTCCTCTATCAACCGGGTGTACCGGGAAGCGGAGGAGTCCTACCGGGGGATTGAGGAGTCCCTGGCTGAAATTATGAAGCCCCTGCAGGGGATGATCCACCGGGCCGGTCCCCAGGGGCTGACCCTGTTTAACAGCCTTTCCTGGGCCAGGGAGGACCCGGTCTTTTTGCCTGCGGCCCTGCTGGACCCGGAACTCCGCGGCCTGCGGCCCGCGGCCGGGGAGAACGGTAATTTTTCCGTTCAGCGCTTTGAAAATATTGACGGGGTCCAAACCGCGATCTTTTTCCCCAAATTGCCGTCCCTGGGCTGGGCCCGCTTTGTAAGCGGCGAGGACCTGGATAGTACGCCCTTTGAATACTACGGGAATGTCCTGGACACCCCCTTCTATCATATCCAGTTTGATGACGCAGGCCGCATTCAAAGCCTAAGGGACAAGGAGTGGGGCCGGGAATTCGTGATGACCCAGGGCCGTTTCAACTACCTGGTGAGCGCCCAGGACCTGCCCGTCCTTTGGGAAGCCTGGGACATTGATGCGGACTGGACCGCCTACGCGGAGGAAGAGACCAGGCTCCAGTCAACCGTCATGGTGTCCCAGGGGGCCGGCTGTTTTATCCTGCGCCGGACCTACCTTATCGGCAAAGCCTCTACCTTGACCCAGGACATGATCGTCTATACCAAGAACCGGCGTATTGATTTTGTTACCAGGGTGGATTGGCATGAAAAGCGGCGGCTCCTTAAGGTCTGCTTTGACTGCGGCATTGACGCTTCCCAGGTTCGCTGCGAGGTTCAGTACGGCCATCTCCTGCGGAACACCCACAAGAATCTGCCCCAGGACCGGGCGATGTTTGAAATCTGCGCCCACAAGTGGGTCTGTCTGGAGGAGGCGGGATCGGGGCTGGCCCTGCTGAACGACTGCAAGTACGGTCACGACGTTTCCGGCGGCAGGATACGTCTTACCCTGCTGCGTTCCCCCACCGCCCCGGACGAGGAGGCGGACCAGGGCCGGCACCGATTTACCTATTCGCTGCTCCCCTTTGAGGGTCCCTTTGCCCAGTCCGGGGTAGTCAGGGCCGCCTACGAACTCAACGCCCCGGTATCCTGGGAGGGCGGCCTGGCGGAAGGTGCGGCCGAAGGCCCGGTGTTCGATGTGATGGGGCCTGAGGCAGGGCGGGACGCGGCAAAGCTTTATGCGATGAGTCTTGGTATAATGGGACTTGGTGCGGCGGAGCCGGAGGCCCCGGCAGAGTCCCAAGGTCCGATAGAGTCCGGAGGCCCGGCAGAGCCGGAAAGTCCGGCGCCCTTGGGAATCCCCGCGGAGTTCTCCTTCCTTTCGATAGACAACCCGGCAGTGATTCTGGAGTGTCTAAAGGCGGCGGAACTTCCCTTTGGATTAACCGGACAAAAGAAAAGCCGCACCGTGGCGCTCAGGCTCTACGAGAGTCTAGGGGGCCATGCCCGGACCACCGTCCGCTTTAACCCGGTTAACCGGGAATCTTCGGCAGGGCCCATCGCCGGAGCCTGGGAGACGGATATGCTGGAACGGGGGGAGGCGGCCCTGCCCTTTACCGGGGATGGTATAGTCCTGGAATTCCGGCCCTTTGAGATTAAGACAGTGCTGGTTGAATTGCGGGCATAGGAGGATTTAAGCATGGAACAGGAATTGCTGGAAATTATCAAGAGGCGCAGGTCAACCAGGGCTTTTGAGGACCGACCGGTACCCAGGGCCGCTCTAGAAAAACTTTTGGAGGCGGCCATTTGGGCGCCCAGCGGGAGCAACAGTCAAAGCTGGCTCTTTACCGCCATCCTGAACCGGCAGGTAATCGACAGGATAAACGCCCTTATACGGCAGGGTTTTCAAACCTGGATTCCCGATGACGACTACCCTGCCAAACAGGGGGCAAAAAAATCATCCGGTCGGGAGGATTTTCATTTTTGCAACCACGCCCCGGCCCTGATTATCGCAAGCAACCGGCCGAACTATGAAAACGCCATGGCCGACTGTTCCCTGGCCCTGGAAAATATCTTTCTCCTGGCGGAGAGCATGGGCCTGGGAAGCTGCTATATCAACTCCCCCCACTGGCTCCGCGATGACGGACCTCTGCGGGATTACCTCTTTACCCTGGGCATCCCCAGGGAGCATACGATCTGCAGTTCCGCCGCCATTGGTTACATCGCGAAACCTTCAGTTCCCCCGGCCCGCAGGGAAGGGGTCTGCAACATTATTGAGTAAGCAGTTTATTCGTATATATCGCTTTTATGAATTTCAAGCACTCTGGCCAGTTCACCGGCAATGCCCCCGTCCGGCAATGCCTCCCCGGTGTGAATGGCTTGGTCCTGGGGGGACCGCTTAGGTATAATAGGGCCATGTTATGCTTAAAGCCCCTGTGGTCCGGAACCCCGGGCCGGGACCAACAATGAACGAAGGCGGCATCCTTTTCCCCCTGATCCGGCAAATACTTGCCTTTCCCCCGGACGGCCGGGAACTCAAGGTCCGCGGCTGGGTTAGGACCAAGCGGGAACTAAAAAACCTGGTTTTTATCGAGGTAAACGACGGCTCCTCCATGCAGGGTATCCAGTGTACCTTTGACCGGGCCGGGGGGCCGGAAGATGGGGCGCTGGGCGCGGTCATGGATGCCCTGGGGACCGGGGCCTCGGTGGAGATAGGCGGGAAGCTGGTCCCCTCCCCGGCCTCCGGGCAGGCGGTGGAACTGGCGGCCGCCTCCCTCAGACTTATCGGAGAAGCGCCCGGCGATGGGCGGCCGGGCATACCGGCCTACCCCCTGCAGAAGAAGCGCCACTCCCTGGAGTTCCTGCGGGAAATTGCCCACCTGCGGCCCCGGACCAACACCTTTGCCGCGGTTGCCAGGGTCCGCTCCTCCCTGGCCTTTGGGGTGCACCGCTTCTTCCGGCAAAACGGTTACCAGTATATCCACACCCCCATCATCACCGCCAACGACGCCGAGGGGGCGGGGGCCATGTTCCAGGTAACCACCCTGGACCTGGAGGCCCTGGGCCGGGGGCAAAACCAGGCCCTTCCGGTGGACTATGGCAGGGATTTTTTCGGCAAAAAAACAGGGCTCACGGTTTCGGGGCAGTTGGAGGCGGAAACCTACGCCTCCGCCCTCTCGCGGGTCTACACCTTCGGCCCCACCTTTCGGGCGGAAAATTCCAACACCGCCCGGCACCTGGCGGAGTTCTGGATGGTGGAACCGGAAACGGCCTTTGCGGAACTGGAAGACAACATGATCCTGGCGGAGGAATTCCTTAAATATCTTTTCACCGTGGTCTTGGAGGAGAACCGGGAAGACCTGGATTTTTTTGAAACCCGCTACCAGAAGGGGCTCATCGAAAATCTTGAAAGCCTTTCGGTTTCTCAATTTTCCCACGTTAGTTATACCGATGCGGTTAGGGAACTGGAAAAACAGGCCGGGGTCTTTGAGTTTAAGCCCTATTGGGGCTGCGACCTGCAGAGCGAGCACGAAAAGTTTTTAACCGAAAAGGTTTTTTCCGGCCCGGTGATTGTCACCGATTACCCAAAAGAAATAAAAGCTTTCTACATGAAGCTTAACGACGACGGCAGGACCGTGCGGGCCATGGATGTGCTGGTTCCCCGGCTGGGGGAGATTATCGGCGGCTCCCAGCGGGAGGACCATCTGGGAAAGCTTACCCGGCGCATGGAGGAATTGGGCATGAAGCTTCAGGATTATCAATGGTATTTGGATCTCCGCCGTTACGGCACGGTCCCCCACGCAGGTTTCGGCCTGGGCTTTGAGCGGCTTATCCAGTATGTAACCGGCATGGCCAATATCCGGGATGTGATCCCCTACCCAAGGGCAGCGGGGCAGGCAGAGTTTTAGGCTATGGCGGGCATCGTTTTACTGCTGCTGTGGTTTGCCTCCCCCCTGGCCGCCCAGGTAAAGCCGGGGCTCCTGGAGCCCGCGGTCCCTGCCCCGGAGATCGTCAGCCTGGGAGCCCTGCTCATGGACGCCCATACGGGGACCGTGCTCTACGAAAAAAATGCCGACGCACCTATTCCCCCGGCCTCCCTTACCAAGCTGATGACCGCCCACATCGCCCTGCGGGAAGTGGAGGCGGGCAGGGCATCCCTGAACGAAACCTTGAGTCCGCCCAGGGAAAGCTGGGCGATCAACCAGCCTCCCCGCTCCAGCCTGATGTTCCTGGCCGCAGGGCAGACCGTTCAACTGCGGGACTTGCTCCTGGGCCTGGCGGTGCCGTCGGGAAACGATGCCGCCGTGGCGGTGGCCCTGCGCTTTGCCCCCTCGGTAAAGGAATTTACGGCGATGATGAACCGGGAGGCGGAGAACCTGGGACTGCGGCTTACCCGCTTTACCGAGCCTTCCGGAATTTCGGAATACAACATGACCACGGCCCGGGAATTTGCCCTTTTCTGCCGATTCTACATCTCCCGTTACCCCGGAGTCCTGAAGGAATTCCATTCGGTCCCGGAGTTTGCCTACCCCAAGCCGGATAACGTGGCCGAGCGCTACCGGGAAAAGCCGGGCACCATTGTCCAGCAGAACCACAACCGCCTGTTAAAAGACTTTCCCGGCACGGACGGCCTTAAAACCGGCTACATTGATGAGGCGGGTTACAACATCGCCCTTACCGCCCAGCGGGAGGGAACCCGCTTTATCCTGGTCCTCCTGGGGGCCCCTGCGGTCTGGGGGGGCGACAAGGCGCGGGATGAGGACGGCCGGAAACTCCTGACCTGGGCCTTTGACCAGTACAGGACCATCCGGCCCATCCTTGGGGAGCCGGAACCGGCGCAGCTCTGGAAGGGAAACCAGCGGGAGGCCCGGCTGGTAATTGCCGGGGAACCGGACTTTACCGCGCCCAGGGACCGGGGCCGGCAGCTTTACCTTGCCGCGGAGATGACCGATCCCCTCATCGCCCCCCTGGGGGCAGGGGAACAAGTGGGGACCCTTATCCTTTCCGATGATCTTGGTGAACTGCGGCGTATCCCCCTGCTGGCCGCGGAGGACTATGGGGAGGGGGGTTTTTTCCGGCGGCTTTGGGATTCTATCCGGCTTTTTTTTAGGAAATTCTCCCGCAGGTAGCGGTTGCCATGGTTGAACAATATGCGGCCATAGGGCCAGCCGGAAAAACCAGGGCTTACTTGGCGTGTTCCATCAGGGTGGAAACGGGGACCACGGTGTAGCCGGAGCGGACCAGGGCGTCCATAAGCACATTGATGCGCAGAAAGAGGTAGTCCGAGCGGCCCCCGGAGAGCATGCCCAGCCTTACGGGAATAATGGAGCCGGGGCGCTTGGCCTCCATGATTTGGTCGATCATATCCCCCGCGGGGTACTGGGAAATACCCAGACGGCGGGCGTCTTCCCGGCTCACCCAGTCCATGGGGTCCACATCCCGGCCGGAACTGCGGTAGCCTACCTGGGCCGCAGCCTCCGCTATTTCGGTAGAGCCGGCGTAGTAGGGGGGGTGCCAGAGCAGGGCAAGCTCCCCCTGGCTGGCCCGGTAGAACTCATCCTCGTTCCGGGCAAGGCCCCGGGAAATAAAGTCCCCGCCAATGCGGAAACGGGAATCGGACAGGTCGATGGGGGCAAAAAACATGGAGGCGCTCTCGTGCCCCGCCCTGGCGATGATCCGGGCGGCTTCGGGGTAGCGGCGGATGAACTCGCCGTTGAGGAAGAAGGTGGCCCTAAAACCAAAACGGCGCAGGGCGTCCAAAATCTGCGGCAGGCCGGTAATATCATCGTAAAGATCGAAACACAGGGACACTTCCCGCAGGCCCGACCTAAGGCCGTGGGAAAAGATCCCCGCTACCTCCGGCAGATCCCGGGCCGGGGCTTCCCGCTGATACTGGAGCCCCTGAACCAAGGCCACGGTCCCCACCCCTGCGGTGTTGCGGATCATGGGGAGATTTTCGTAGGGGCCGGAAACCTGGGGCTCCAGATAGACCCGGTAACGGCCGGAGATCTGGGAGGGGCTGCGGCGCGGGGGATTGGAAACCTCGGTCCAGGGCTGGACCCCGTCGGTGGCAAACCAGACTCCGCCGGTTTGGGCCAGGATGCCCCGCCCCCGCTCCTCAAAGCCGTATTCCGAAATCCCCGCCAGACATACCAGGCTGCGGAACCCGGAAAGCTGGACCCGCTCTATCCTGCGGTCATCGCCGGAGACAAATTCCTCGTTGCTTATCCAGAAACAGGAAAAGGAAGGCCGGGAACTGATGGTCCTCAGAACCCGCCAGTTGATGTAATCGTAGAGGACCACCCCCTTCTCTCCCCAGAAAAGGGCCTTGGCGCCGTCAGGCGAGAGGACTCCGGCGGAGCCCGGCGGCGCTTCCAGGGGGATAAAGGCCATCCTGGCGCTTCCGGTCCGCTGATCCGCAGCCGCCGTGGAAAGCCCCCCGGAATCGTCTACCTGAGGACTCAGCCGATAGACAATAACATTGGGGCCTTCCTCCCGCATAACGCTGGCAATCACCGTCAGGGGCCCCGCAGGACCCCACAGGACGTTAATATCGTAGCTATGCTGGGGAATCACCACGTAGGGCAGGCTTGCCTCCATGGTGTTAAAGTCGTCCATCTCCAGGGGGTAGTAGAAAATATTCCGCCCTCCCTTGGAAAAGAGGATGGACCGGGAATCCGGCGCTATCCAAAAACGGTCGAAATTTCCGTCAAAGTCGAAGGGTATCTTCCCCAGCACCGCGCCGATCTCCAAAAAGTCGGCGTAGAGGGTGCGGGCAAAAAGTTCCGAACCCCGGACCCTGAATACCGTTGAGCCCTTGAGGTAGAAGAAGTCGCCCGTACCGCTCCAGGAAACAGAATTGATGGTCCCGTCCCCGATAAGCCGGTAACGATCATCCACCGCGGCGGTCTGGGCGGGGTTTACGGTGTAGTAGTAGAGCTTTCCCCCGCAGGCATAGACAAAAACCCGGGAATCCGGGCTCCAGCAGGCGGGAAATTGAAGGTCCGGCCGCTCCACGTTCAGCGCCACGGTTTTCTGCTCCCCCAGTTGGGTATCCACCAGGATCAGGTTTCCATAGGCGGAACTCACCGGCTCAACGTAGAGGAGCCAGCGGCCATCCTGGGAAGCGGCCATATCCTCCACCCGGCCGCCGGTGATAGCCTTTCCGTTCACAAAGGAAGGAAAGCCGGCCACCGCCTGGGGCAGGCCCCCCGTCAGGGAGATACGCAGGGCGCCGAAGGCGTTCCGTACCTGCACAATCCTTCCGTTGGCGATAAGTTCCATCCGCTCCGGGAAGGCGGTCATCTGGCTAAGGGCAAGGTCTGTAAGGCGGGAAACAAACAGGGCGTTCTGGGGCACACTGCCGTCCTGGACGGCATCGGCCCGGAAGAGGAGCCGGTTATCATCGGAAAGATCCAGTCCCCCAAAGGTGACCAGGGCGGGCAGGGATCGGAGAAGAACAAGGGATAAAAGAAGGGTAAGCACACGGTGTTTCATGGCCGAATCTGACCCGGTTGTTTTTCCGCCTGGGCTGCCTCCGCGGAAGGGGCTTCTACCGAACCGGGGGAAAGGAAGACCGGGGGAGAAGCCTTGCCCCGAAACAGCATTTCGTCCAGTTCCCGCTCCGTTTTATCCAGAATCTCGCTCAACTCCTGGATTCGCCTAAGGGAATAACGGAGCTTCCGGTCCCAAAGCCGGGAACAGGCGCTGTCCAGGATGGACTCAAAAGAATCCAAATCCGGCGGGGCATCAATGTCTTCACCATCGTTCATAAATTCATTATACACTTTTTAACAATGGTTACTGATGGTTGACGGTTAAGCCGCTCATAGCTTCGGATCCGGCGCCCTGCATTTCGTCCCCTGGTTTATCAAAGGCCCTGATAAAGGTAACCACCGCAATAAAAGCAATCAAGATCAGTACCAGATTACGCATGAGACCTCCCGGGGATCTGCATGAAATGCCGGGGCTTTCAATCCCTTTACGCCCCAAATGTTAGTATCACCGTTGAAGAACTTCAAGGGGATTTATAGCTTTATTATTCTTGAAAACGCCGAAATGCAGATGGGGGCCCGTGCTGTAGCCGGTGCTGCCCACCTCTCCAATCTTGGAACCCTGATTAACCGAGGCCCCCTGTTTCACTGCGGCGGCGCTTAGATGGGCGTAGAAAGTCTGATAGCCTCCCTGGTGGGTAAGGATGACGTAGAGACCGTACACCGAATTCACCGCCACCCGTGAAACCTTCCCGTCCATGGCGGCCTTGATCGGAGTGCCCAGGGGGGCGGCAAGGTCAATGGCGGAATGGAAACGTTTCACCTGGGCAATGGGATCGATACGCCAGCCGTAGGGGCTGCTGAGGACGCCCCGGATGGGATAGATAAAGGATTCTCCCAGGGCCAGGCGTATCTCTTCCTGGGGCATCGTGACGCCGGGGAGAAAGAGGCTGGCGCCGGGGTTTATTACATCGCTTTCCAGGTCATTAACATCCAGAATTACCGCCAGGGGTACCCCGGTGGAACCGGAAATCGCCGAAAGGCTATCCCCCGCCTTTACCGTGTAGGGGATACCGTCCATGTTGGGAATCCGCAGGACCTCCCCTTCCCGCAGCCGCCGGGCATTGGAGATGCTGTTACAGGCGATCAGAGTGCCCAGGGAAAGGTCCTGGGTCTTGGCAATCTCCGAAAGGGTATCCCCCTTCTTCACCTTGTATTCCTTCCAGGAGAAGGTCTCCGTCAGGTCCAGGGGGATTGCCTCCTCCTGCCCGGTTTCCTGGGGGTAGAGGCCGGCGTAGGAGGCCAGGTTCCACCCCAGCTCCTCCCCCCGTCCGGCAACGCCCAGATAATTTTCCCCCAGGGAGGGGCCGATAAGGGGAACCTTCAGGGTGGGAAACTTCCAATTCAGGGCGGCCAGGGAGACGATAAGGGCCAGGACCGCAGCGATTATAGGGGATAGGGGGAGGTTGAAGCTTCCCGAAGCCTCCTTGAGCCCGCCGGGGGAATCCTGGAGCAGGCCGGGAACCGCCTGGTTTGCGGCCTTAACCGGGATGGGGAAAAGCCCTTCGTTCCCAAAGAGAAGACTCAATGGGGAAGGGGAACGATGGAGAACCTTAGCCTTAGGGACCGGGGCCGGGACTTTTTCCTTTTTCTTCGCTTTGAATAGACGGCCGGGCCGGTGTTTTACCTGCTGCACCACGCCGGGGGGAGTAAAGGTATTCGCCCATTTCAGACTTTTATGATACTTACTGCCGAAAGAGTCGCCAAGAAACCAGCGGCCCGAGGTACCGGGCCCATGGTAGGCACGAAAATCCGTGGAGCGGGGCTTTGCCTTTACCCGCCGCCTAACGTGTTGTTCCAAAGCATTGTTAGACATGATAGTTCTTTATCGACACAAAGAAAGTCATTCATTATACTTCCCCTCTATATGGGAAAGGGCCTGCCGAGGGCTGTGCTGGCGGCGTTAATCGCGGCCCTGGGGATGAAATTATTCTTGTTTGACTTCATGATTGCCGAAGGCAGCTCTATGAGCCCTGCCATAAAGCCGGGAACCATCCTGGTGATAAACCGTCTGCGCTACGGTTTCAGACTCCCGTGGTCCCGGTCCTACCTGCTGCGCTGGGCCATGCCCGGCCAGGGGGAAGTGGTGGTCTTTTATACCCCCGAAGGGCTGATTGCGGTTAAACGCTGCGCCGGATTGACGGGGATGGGGGAGTTTGTTGCCCTGGGGGATAACAGCGCCCAATCGTTTGATTCCCGGTCCTATGGGCCGGTTTCAGCGGATAACATCATTGGAAAGGTATTAGGTATTAAATGACAGCTCCCCATATGCCCGGAGATCCGCCAAAAAATTCACGGCGCTTCACCATCTTTATCGTCGTCCTGTTCCTTACCGCCGCGGCCCTGCTGGGCCGTTACGGCTTCCTGATGCTGGGGGACCGGGAGGAAGACCAGGGACAGCGGAGGGGGCGGATCGCCGAGCGGGGACCCATTCTGGACCGGAATGGCCGGGTCCTGGCCCTCCACACCCGGCTTGCCAATGTGACCGCCTGGCGTTCCAGCGTCCAGGACCCCCAGGCCGTGGCGGAGGAACTGGCCCCCTTGCTGGAATTAGACGCCGCCTATATCCGGGACCGGATTCTCTATTCCCCCACCGATTTTGTATACCTCAAGAAACAGATTGACGAGTCGGTCATCAAGCTGCTGGAGGCATCTCAGTCGGAGGGCGGGCTGCGGGGCATCGGCCTTGAGTACATTCCGGGCCGAATCTACCCGGAGCGGAACCTGGCCTCCCAGATCATCGGCTTTGTGGGAGATGAAAACCGGGGGCTTGAGGGGATCGAATACGCGTTTGAATCCGATCTGGCGCCCTCCGGCGGGGGAGAAAGGGGCAGTCAGGTATCGCTGACCATTGATACCAATGTGCAGTACATTCTGGAACAGTTGGCAGGGGAAACCATACGGGAAACAGGCTCGGAATCGGTAATGTTCATGGCCATGGACCCCCGCACCGGCGAAATTCTGGGCTCCGCCTCCCTGCCCAACTACGATCCCAATGATATTAGATCCACCAATGAAAACCAGCGGATGAACCGGCCCATGACTTGGGCCTATGAGCCGGGGTCGGTTTTTAAGATATTTTCCCTGGCAAACCTGCTGGATTCGGGAGTCATGACCGGGGAAACGGCCTTCTTCTGCAACGGCCATTACGAGCATATAAGCGCCGGGGGGGAGCGTGTCATCATCAATTGCCTGGGGGCCCACGGCAGGGTGACGGCCCGGGACATCATCGTGGTTTCCTGCAATGCCGGCGCGGCTTACGCATCGGACCTGCTGGGGGAGGAAAGCTTTTACGAAGGCTTAAAGGTTTTCGGCTTTGGGTCCCGAACCCTGAGCGGCACGCCGGGGGAAACCGCAGGATTTCTGCGCTCCCCGGAACGCTGGTCCGGCCGTTCCAAGCCCACCATCACCATGGGCCAGGAAATTTCGGTCTCCGCCCTGCAAGTTCTCCAGGCCGCCAGCGCCATCGCCAACGATGGGGTGCTGGTGCCTCCCCGCATAGTCTCCCGGATAAGTTCCCCCGACGGTACCCAGAGCCGCTCCTGGGATCCAGGCCCCGCACGGCAGGTCATCAAACCGGAAACCGCACGGCTCATCCGTTCCGCCATGGTGGATGTGACCAGCAATATCGGCACCGGCTGGCGGGCCAACGTGGAAGACCTTTCCCTGGCGGTAAAAACCGGCACCGCCCAGATCATCGATCCCGAAACCCTCTCCTATTCGGATACGGACTTTATCGCAAGCTGTATCGCCCTGCTCCCCGCGGAATCCCCCTCCCTGATCCTCTACCTGGTAATCGTAAAACCCAAGGGGGAAATCCTGGGCGGCCGCATCGCCGCCCCCGCCATCCGGCAGGCCGCCGAATCCCTGGTGGACTACCTGGGAATCCCCAGGGGCCGGAATCCCCTGGCCTTCCATTCCCCCCAGGTAACGCTGCCCCAGGACCGTACCCCGGCGGTCAGCGACACGGTCCCCGACTTTTCCGGCCTCTCCAAACGCAACCTGGCGCCCCTGCTCCTGCGGGACGACCTTCACTTCGAAATTGAAGGGGAAGGCTGGGTCCGCCGCCAAACCCCGCCCCCCGGCAGCCCCCTTACCCCTGACACGATCATCTATCTGGAATTCGAATGACCACCGGCCGCCCATTTGCCGATTAACTCCGGAGGGGTTATCAACCCTTTATAGCGCCAACCATAATGCCTTTTACAAAGTGCTTTTGAATAAAGGGATACATACACCATATAGGCAGGCTTGCCACGATGATAAGTGAATATTTCAATAAATCCGCTAATCCCTGTTTAGCCGCCGCCAGTTCGACATCATAAATCATATCAGCGGTAATTTGATTCTGCACAAGGATTTCACGCAGATATAATTGAAGCGGAAACAATTGCCGGTTGGAAAGATAAATAAAGGCGTTAAAATAGGCGTTCCAATGGGCCACCGCATAAAAAAGGACTATCACCGCCGTTACCGGTTTTGAAAGGGGGACAACTATTTTCCAGAGGAAACGAATATTATCGCAGCCGTCAAGGAGGGCCACATCCAACAGCTCGCTTGAAATATTTGTTTGATAGTAAGTTCTCGTGATGATAACGTTGTATACGCTAATTGCCGAAGGCAAAAGCATGGCCCACCGCGTATTAATCATGCCAAGGCTTTTAATCACAATATAGGTAGGAAGCATACCTCCTGAGAAAATCATGGTAAAGGTTATTATAAACATAAAGAAGTTACGGCCGATGAAGTCTTTTCTTGATAAGGGGTAAGCGCATAAAATTGTCAGCGTAATATTTATCAAAGTCCCTGCAATCGTATAAAAGACCGTATTAGCATACCCCACCCATACCTTGGTTTCCCGCAGCACCGCCTTATAACCTTCCAGGGATGGTTCCACCGGCAGCAGGAATACCCTATTTGACATCACCGCACTGGGGGAACTGAAAGAAGCGCTGAAAATATATATTATGGGATATGCAACAATGATAAAAGAAATGAACAATATTAAATCATTAAAAAGGTAAAACAGCCTGTCTCCGCCTGTGGCCAGGTTTTTTTTAGCCCGTAAATGTATCCTTTTTTCTTCTTTCTTCTGTTTTTGAACATCTGCATTAGTGTTAAGCATTGTTTTCTCCGCCTACCAAAGGCTTGTTTCGCTGACTTTTTGTGAAATCTTGTTTACCGTAACAATTATTATCAGATTGATGACCGAATTAAACAGATCAATCGCGGTACCGTAAGAGAATTCGGAAGGGAGTTGTTTAATGCCAACGGTATAAACATAAGTAGAAATTACCTGTGAAACGCTTAGGTTTAAACTATTCTGCATTAAAAATATTTTTTCAAATCCAACCGTCATAATCTGACCGCAGTTCATTATTAAAAGCACTATCATGGTGGGCATAATGCCGGGAATATCAATATACATAACCCGCTTAAACCGGTTGGCGCCGTCTATCTTTGCAGCTTCATGAAGCTCCGGAGAAATCCCCGAGAGTACCGCAAGGTATATAATGCTATTCCAGCCGAAGTATTGCCAAACCCCGGACCAGACATAAACCGACGTGAACAGCTTTGATTCACCCATGAAGTTAATTCTTTCACCGTGAAAAATATCAATAATATTGTTTATTATGCCGAATCGTGGATTCAGAAACTGGAGCATTATACCAACCATAACTACGGTGGAAATAAAATAAGGCATATAAGTAATATATTGAACCGGCTTCTTCATCCAGATTCTATGGGTAGAGTTGAGGGCAAGTGCGAATATGATGGGAATGGGAAAAGAAGCTATTAATTGGTAAACTGTTATAGACATTGTATTCCGGATCAATGTCCAGAAATACGGATGGTTAAAAAATTTAATAAAGTTATCAAAACCTACCCATTTTGCATTAAAAATTGTATTCCCTACCAGATAATCCTTAAATGCAATCTGAATACCCAAGAGAGGCCAGTAACGAAAAATAACAAACCATGCCAGGGGAAATAAAAAAATCAGATATAACTGCCAATTCCGTCTAACCAAGGCCCAATCTTTTTTATTCATCACGGAAACAACCCCTTTCCGGACGAAGGGCATCCAGCCAATTTTTCTTCATGGTGGTAATAGTTATCCATAGCCTGTCTGCCGAATCACGGAGAACAAAGTTTACCTTGCCAATTTCCTTCCCATCTTTTGAAATAAGAATATCCCCGTTGGACGCAAAGGCAAGGCCGTTGGGTAAAGTACCCTTGAAAAAACGATCAACATTAGATGAATTATGGTCAATTTTTTCAGCATATTTTTGTGTGATTATTTCCTGAGAACCATCGCTCTTTATATGGCATACCCCCCCTCTTGCATCGGCCGCCCAGACACTGCCATCTTTCTCTGCCAAAATACACTCCGGCTTCTGGAGGTCTTCCCCGATAAACCGGGCTTCCTCTTTATTAAGGGTAAAATTTCTAATTGGATTATCTGCTTTCACTTTTTACTCCTTTTCAACAATTTCCATGGGGTAAAAATCATATTTACTGTTATCCGTGGGAGAGGAATAAAAACAGAGCGCCTTCATTTTTGTATCTCCTGTATTCCTCAAAAGATGTACTTCATTTATCCGCATCAATAAGAACGAACCCGCCTTCACCGCTTTAGATTCGCCCCCCTTTAATACCATCTCACCGGATCCGGATAAAATATAGATCGATTCCTCACAATCAGGGTGAGAATGAGGAGGCTTTGCGCTCGCACCCGGTTCAAACTGAACAATACAACAAGAACAATGATTCGATGATATTGGTCCGTTTTCAGCAACAATCCACTGTAAAATACGATCATTCACTTTTATAGCGGGCGCCTGATCTGTGTAAAGTATTTCCATCTATTTTGTTAAGGATGCAATATGATCCACAAGACGATACCCGGGCCTATTTGACCATACGGGTGTACAATTTGGGAATTCCTTAGTAGCACCCCAATAAGCCGCCTTAGGGTAATAATCCAGCATGTTTTTGGCACAGTCGCCATATACAATAACGTCTCCTTCTACATCTGTTATATACGGTTCAAACTGTTTGCCGGTAAATATGGTCAAAGGCCGCTTTAATTCTTTTAGTTTCCCCGTTATCAAAAGTTCATCCAAGGCCATCCGAACCAATACACGACAACCGGGCTCGCAGGCGGAACCAACCACCACATTAACATTGGGGAAAAGCCCTTGCAGCTTGGTGTCCTGGCGGCGGAACTTACGTTTCACAGAATTGATCGGAACCCCCAGAATATCTATTTCTTCAAGTTTGTTTGTTCCCAGGCCCTCAAAGGCGGCCAATACAGTGGCCGGGGCGTTTTGCCCTGGATTGTCCCAATCCATCAAAGCTTCAACCACGGTATCCACTGCCACGGGATCACTGCCGGCACATATAGTATTAAAGTCTTTTATGAGGTCCTCCGGATAAGGGCTAAAGGGACCATTTCCCTGGCAGGCATAAAGAGAATCGGTTACAAACCATGTTGGTTTAGCCGCCCTGGTCAGATTTACAATCTTCTGATAAATATCGTCGCGGTGACAGCGGGCCATCCAGTCATAATCGGGCAAATTGCCAAACTGCAGCTTTAATGCACAGGTAAGGGTGGTATGAATATGCACCTTCATTTTAGGTAAGCCTATATAGCAGTCTGCATCTATTACCGGTTTTGGGACCGGAAACTCATTAAAACTAATAGGCCGGTTAATTTTATACATTTCAAAGGGAACATTATCAAAGGGAATCAACTCCACCCCGGTACGGTCGGTAACATCCTTAATTCCACATCCGATCATGGCATTTATGGTGTCGGCTCCCTGGGCACAGCGCTCCCCCACCTGAATTCGGGAGGGGTTTTGTTCCTTTACCAGTTCAATTAACGCTTCCAGCATCCGCGGGTCTGTGGTAAAACCATTATTCGGAGCAGAGGGAACCACCGTATTGATCTTGATAAGAACCTTATCACCGGATTTTACGATGTTATGCATACCTCCGTTAGAATTATCTGCAGCTTCACGGATCATCTGCTTAACAATATCTAACTGTGCCCTGCTGTATTCACCCGGTTTTCCGATATCCGCATTTGTATGAGCCAGTGCGATCTTAGTTTTACCCATTATAATTCACTCCTAATCCGGCGATTTCCAGTGAAATTTTACCGTTTTACAAAACGATAACCAAGAGCTTTCATAAAATCTCTGTCAATCGTGACCGCCTCTTCCGCTGTAATGGGCATATTATTACCCCTATCCAGTTCTACCATAATAGGTCCATCAAAAGAAGAGTTTTCAAGAAATTCCAGTATTCCTGCCAGATCAACTACCCCCTGTCCCAGGGGCGTATAAGACACAAATCCGGTTGTATCAATGGAATTACCTTCGCCGTCGTATTGCACTTTCCCGCTGAAATCCTTTAGATGAACCAGCTTGATGGTTGAAATATAGTCTTTGACAAAACGCATGGGATCGGCGCCGCCCTTCTGAATCTGGCCAAGATCCGGGGCAAAACCCACATATTTTGTATCCACCGCATCAAAAAATGAAACTATTTCAGTATCAGTTTCTATGGGGGTACCTGTATGAGGATGAAAATTAAGACGCATACCTTTTCCGTCTATAATTTTCGCCGCTTCATTAACAAAGCTGACAATATACTTTTTGTGCTCATTAAAATCAAAGCCGCTGCGTTTTATGCCATTACCGCCAAAGGTTGCGTATTTACCCCCCATGCCCATAACAATATCCGTCCAGTCGCTCAACTTTTTCATTTCAGCGTCACGAACCACGGGATTCAGTATATCTATGGAATAATAGCTTGAAATTAAAGGGATATTATACCTTTGACAGATATCCCTCTTGCCCGATTCATAGAAATCTTTTAATACCCAGGCAAAAACTTCAATGCTATTAAACCCCAGCTCCGAAATACACTTTATACCGGCCTCGGCATTATCGTCCTGCCAGGTGATTCCGGTATGCCCAACCAAAAGACGCGGA
Source organism: Treponema sp. (assembly GCA_031274285.1). Taxonomy (GTDB): domain Bacteria; phylum Spirochaetota; class Spirochaetia; order Treponematales; family Breznakiellaceae; genus JAISFT01. The sequence goes on from JAISQJ010000158.1 coordinate 28,465, forward strand.
TTTGAAACAGCCATTTATTTTTTATCCCTCCAGGAAAATGCCGGCTTGTACCCCAAGAGCCTTTCCGCCTTTTTTATGCTGATTAAACCCTCTGTACCGGGAATATTCTTCGCTTTTTCGGCCAGAAATGGCCAGCGCCGTGCAGCTATAACCGCCGTAGGTTCGTTGTATTTAGTGTCGGTGCTCACATAAAATGCTTCGAAGGGTTCAAGATTATCCGCTTCAATGGATAGCTTGACAAACCGGGATATATCTCTGGCATCCACATATTGATAAGTGTTGCTGATCAGATACCCCTTGTCTTCTGCGGTAGCCTCGGGCACAACGATATTGAAATCGGGCTTATCGCCGGGGGTTGGATAATATACTCCCAACAGACGCATAGCAACTACACGCAGGCCAAAGGCCCGTATAAAAGCCTGATATATTTCTTCTCCCAGCACTTTGGAAAGACTATAGCTGTCTTCCGGCCTTAGGGGATGATTTTCGTCCATGGGCAGATAATCAGGCACAAAATTAGTACCACTAAGACGGAAACCAATGCCCAGGACAAAATAACTTGAAGCGGCAACAATATTTTTTACTCCCATACGACGAGCGGCATCGCATATAAAGTATGAACCCATGGTATTAATTTCCATGGTGTCCCACTCGTGGGGCAGCCGCTGCCCGTAACGGGCGCCGTCGGTTATGGAAGAAGACCAATTTCCGTTATAGGGCGGCATTACTTCTGAGTTAAATCTTATGGCGCCCAAATGGACAATAACATCGGGCTGCCCAAAAGAAATGGCACGCATGCAATCTCCAAGATCCGTAAGACTGCCCTGCACAAAGGGTAACCCTGCCTTAACGTTGGGCGAATCCGGTCCTGAAGGCGCCATATCAAAACTGGAAACATTATAACCCTGTTCTTTTAAATAAGGACAAACAAAATTACCAAGCCTGCCCGAACCACCTGTAACAAGTACTTTCTTTGCCATATTATACTCCTTATATAGTTTTAATCCCTGCCAAGGATATTCTTTAAATATTTTAGCCCCTTATGAACACATTCCTTTGAAGACCTTAAAGTTGTTGGTATTAATAAGGAGCCCCTAAAACTAAAATTTTAAGGGCTCCTATAGCAATTTTAGTAACCGAGTGTTGACTTCCACTGTCTATCATACACGGTCTGATACAGGTTAAGTAAGGCCGGCAGCCCCAACCTGTTCAGGTCCGAAAGATAGCGATCCCAGTCTCTGTTGATATCCAGTTCGCCGGTAACAAACCGGGCAAGGGACTGTTCCACATACTCAACAATGACCCGGTTAAGTTCGGTGTACTGCCTGGCCTCTTCCAGGGTCCATGCCAGGGTGAAAGGCAGGCTCCGGTTATAACCGTAGGGCAGATAGTCCCTATAGGCATTGTACAGTACCAGTTCGAGATCCCAGGGATCGTCGTTGAGGGCTCGTTTATAACCGCCCCACCGTGACCAAACCAGACCGACCATTCCCCAATAGGCGTTTTGCGGGGTTCCCCATCTTAGAATTTCTTCGTATATGGCATTTGAACCGTCCACCGACTTGGTCCCTGCGGGCGGCATCTTCCAGTCCCGTCCCAGTACGCCCCACCTGTTTCTCATTCTGAAGTCTTCGGTGTATTGATAATCGGCCCATTTGACCGCAATTTCAGGGATCTTGCAGTTCTTGGTGATCACAAAGTTTCCGATAGTAGGACCATAATATTGGTCATACCATATCTGCTGTATACCATCGGGACCCTTGAGGGGAGGGAGGATCACATAGTCTCTTTTTCGCGTACCGCTGTTGTTGGCAAATTCATGAGGACCCCCGCTGGGCAGAGAACCGACAATCGCAACACCGGGATTTTCAACCAGGGCGCGGTATTCTTCTTTTTTCAGGGTAAAGGATTCGGGCGCCAGCAGACCTTAGGCATAAAGTTTATGCAGGTATTCAAGTCCCTTTTTCCATCCGGGGGTAACAAAGGACGCTTCGACCCTCCCGCTTTGGGATACAAAAACACGGCGGCGTCTTGCCGGATCGGCCTCTGTGCTTGTCTCATTGAAGGCAAAGGCATTCATCAGAAAACCGTCTATCTCCGCATGCCAACCCTCGGTGGCGCCGACCAGGGGTATTTCATCCGCCCTGCCGTTTCCATTCGGATCCCTTGTTTTGACCGCCTTGAGATATTCGTAATATTCATCCGTAGTGGTGGGCAGCTTCATACCAAGGGTATCAAGAAAGGCTTGGTTGATCCAAAAACGCATGGCATATTGATTCGGCTCGTTTTGAGAAAACTGCCCCATAGTATAGATATTACCGTCTGCGGATACCAGTGAGGGTAATAAATTCGGTTTTGCCTGGGACAGCCTTCTATGGTTGTAGGTGTTCTTTTCGATCAAATCCTGCAGGGGGAGAATAAGCCCTGCGGAACCCAGAGAAATCAACATGGGGCTTGGGAAATTACATGAAAGGAACACATCCGGCAAATCATCCCCGCCGCTGTTAAACATGAGGTTGATTTTTTCCATGTAATCATATTCCGGCAGCAGCTCCCAAACGACATGGACATTGGTCAGCTCTTCCATAAATTTCGTCAAATCATTGTCTTCAAAATCTTTGACATAGGAGTGGGCAGGAGCGGCAACCCTTAACGTTACCTTTTCTTTTGTTATGGGGTATCCATTTGGATTTGAAATTTCAGGCTGATTTGGGTATGCAGAATTTCTTGTATAGGATGTGGCGGGCTGGGGATACTCCACGGGATCTCCGTATGCGGGTTTAACGGTTACGGTGCCGGGCGGAGTCGTTGGTACCAAATACCTGGTTTGGGAGGTAGATTGCCCCCCACCTGCCCCACGGGCAGTAACATTAAATGTTAGCCCAAAAAGCATAATAACAACAAACGGTAAGACAAGTCGCTTTTTCACTGTTTTCTCCTTATGCTAAATTTATTCGGCCTTTAGGCCGTAGCTGCGCCATGTTACCATGACATGTTTTAAAAGTCAACAAAAATCCAAGCTCGAAGTTAAGGAATAGCCCGCCCTAAAAGGGATACGGGACTAAGCCGAGGCCTCCCTGTAACTGTATCCTTATGACACTGCCAATCTCGGAGAGGGATCCTCCCACATGCCCGTTTTTTGCCACTATAACCTATCCAAATACGGCGTGTCTACGCTCCGCCGTACCTGCGGGCACTTAGCAATACCGGAAAATAGCGTTA
>JAISQJ010000068.1 GCA_031274285.1 Treponema sp.
GGGGGCCCCCCGGCGGAAGCGGGTTTAAGCATCTGCTTTATTCCCTGGTTCAGGGCGATAAAGAGGGCGAATACAAAGAAGCCCCCCGCGGGAAGGATAAAAAACAGTATGGGTTCAAAGCCTACCCTAAGGTCGAGTTTAAACAGCGCAAATAGGGCGTTAAAGATATCGGGAAATATTGTAAGCCCTAAAATTTTGCCGCTTCCCAGCAATTCCCGCACCGCGGAAATCCCCACCAGCACCCAGGTATAGCCCAGCCCCATACCCAGGGAGTCGGGGATCACATAAACCGGGGGCTGTTTTGACGCAAAGGATTCAACCCTGCCCATAATAATGCAATTCACCACGATAAGGGGGATAAAGACCCCCATGGCTTTGGAAAGATCGGGAAAATACGCCTTGAGCACATAATCGATCACCGTGGTAAAGGCGGCGATGACAATGATAAATACCGGGATGCGTATGGAAGAGGGGATCAGGGAACGGAAGAGGCTGATTACCACTTCGGACATCAGCAGCACAAAGGTCATGGAAAGACCCATGCCAAGGCCGTTAGCCACGGTGCTGGTTACCGCCAGGCTTGAACAGAGTCCTATGGCCAAAACCAGCAGCGGATTTTCCCGCACAATACCGTTGGTAAAAATTCTCCAAAGTTTCACTGGGTTCCTCCGTTTTTGCCGAGCCATTCAAGGGCCGCTTCCCCCGAAGCCTTTACCACCGCGGCGACGGCCCGGCTTGTAATGGTGGCGGCGGTAATGGCGGCCACATCGCTTTTTACCTCAAAGGGATCCGCCGCCGCTTTGCCCGCAAACTGTCCGTAAAAGGTGGTACTTCCATCCTGGTCTATAAAATAGTCGGGAGAGGCGGCATTGGCCCCCAGACCGGGGGTATCGGCATGTTCCATAATTTTAATCCTGCTGATAGTCCCGTCAGCGCTTATCCCCACCAGTACGGTAATGGGTCCGCCGTAACTTCCCCCCCGGGCGCGCAGGGCGGCGCCGATGATCCTGCCGCCCTGTTTGACCGCGTACTGCTTTTCAAAGCTCACCGCAGCTTCGGGGCTGGTGATGGTTTCGTCAATTTCATCAAAGCCGTCGGCGGCGGGAAAGAGTTCTTTCAGAGCCGCTTCCAAATCCGCCTGGGTTCTTTGGGCAATGGTTTCCCTGGTTCCCGAATATACCAGGGCCAGGCCCGCGCAGGCCGCGGCGGCATAGATCGTCAGCACCAAGCCGAGTTTTACAATTTCCCCCGCTTTCATTGAGCCCCCTCCGCTTTCATGTGGCCCCCCCCGGAACCGCCCCCGGCTTTGGGCCCGCCCCCGGTTTTACCGGCGGCCTTCTTGGGCTTTACATAACCGTACTTTTTCTGGAGAAGCCGGTTAAGGAAGGGGGTTACCGCGTTCATGATAAGAATCCCGTAGGTAACCCCTTCGGGATAATTGCCCCAGCGGCGGATTAGGACGGTGATGATCCCCGCCCCGGCGCCGAAGAGGAGCTTGCCCTTTGCCGTAAGGGGGGCGGTGGTATAATCGGTGGTCATAAAGACCGCGCCGAAACAGAGGCCGCCGGCAAGCACGCCGAAGAGGGGATCCATTCCCAAAGCCGCGGAGAGGACAAAGGCGGAAACAACCATCGCCAGGGGCGCGCGCCAGTCAATCACCTTCATCACAAGGAGGTAAAGACAGCCTGCCAGGATCAGCAGTATGGAAGATTCCCCGATGGTACCGGCATGGCTGCCTGTAAACAGGGTCCTAATCACCGAAAGATAATCTTCCCCTTTGGAAAGACCCAGAGCGGCAAACTGGCGGCCCACATCGTGAACGGCGCCGCCCATCTTGATAATCCCCAGGGGGGTGGCGCCGCTGATGCTGTCCAGGGCAAGGCCCTGGCTGGCGGCGGACAGGGCGTCCGCCCCGGAAAGGGCCGCCCTGTCCGCGGCCAGAACCGCCTCGGGGACGGCCGCCCCGCCGGGCATGGTCCAGGCGGTAATGAAGGCGGGGAAGCTCATCAGCAAAAAGGCCCGGCCGCAAAGGGCGGGGTTAAACACATTGGCCCCCAGCCCTCCGAAAAATTCCTTGGCGACGATCACCGCAAAAATTCCCCCCAGGGCGGCCATCCACAGGGGGGTTGAGGGAGGCAGGACCAGGGCAAGGAGCAGCCCGGTAACAAGCGCGGAAAGATCCCCGCTGCGGTTTTCCTGCTTTGTGATAAGCCGGAAAAGCGCTTCCCCCGCAGCAGAGGCGGCAGCTGTAACAAGGATCAAAATCAGGGCGGGGATGCCGTATAAAACGACCCCAAACACCGAGACCGGCGTCAGGGCGATAAGCACATGGGCCATAAGGGCCGGCGTGCGGACTGGAGTCCCTATGTGGGGGCTGGATCCCAAATACAATTCCGGCATACTACATCTTCTCCGGGCTGGCGGAACCGGTAACCTGCGCCGCCGGTACCGCCCCCTTTTCCTGTTTTATTTCCGCCCGGGCCTGCATCTGGGACATGGCCTTTCTGGTCCGCAGGCGCTGTTTTCCCACCCGGAAACGCTGAACCAGCTTGATCCGGGCGGGGCAAATATAGGAACAGCTTCCGCATTCAATACAGTCCATAAGCCCCGCATTGACCGCCTCGTCCAGGTCCCCCGCTTCCAGGGCATTGTTCATGATCACCGGGGAAAGGCGGCAGGAGCAGTTCCGTATACAGCGGCCGCAGCGTATGCAGCTTCCCTCCCGGTCGGCCAGGGTTTCTCCGCCGGTCATCAGGATAATGCCGGAGGTGTTTTTCTGGATGGGGATTGCCGCGGTGGGTACGGCGTTTCCCATCATGGGTCCGCCGAAGATGATCTTCCGCAGACGGTCATGATCGATCCCCATAAATTCTGGGGGAAGCTCGGTTATCAGGGTCCCGATGGGGGCGCGGATATTCTTGGGGGTTTTGCAGGCCCCCCCGGACACGGTAAGGTCCCGGTCGATCAGGGGTTTCCCCAGGGTAAAGGCTTCGGCAAT
>JAISQJ010000089.1 GCA_031274285.1 Treponema sp.
TACAAGCTTACCTGTGATGTTTTGCTTTATATAACCGATATGAACGGGCGAAACATCCATATTCCTGAATTCATATATAACCATACCTTCTACGATGAAGCTGGTTTGACTGAAGAAAGTGCGTATATGCAGGCTTTTCGTGATATTGCCAAGCATATTGAAGAAAATTATTTAAGGGAATGATGCCTAAATGTTTATTTGTACCAATTTTACCGCTTGTAAACAAGCAATATACAAGGAGTGTTTTTATGAAGAAGATTTATTTGAGTATGCCTATTCTGCTTTCGGTATTAACTATGACGTTTGTATCATGCGGAACAACCGGGACCATGGCAGACAGAGAAATGAATTCCACAGACAGGCAACAAACCGATGAAAACCGGAATTCTGATTCAATTGGAAACTTGCATATTAGCAACGGCTCCGGGAAGGGGGATGCCGTAGCTGCCGGCAGCAGTAAAATACTTGTGAGGTTTGCATATCCGTTTGAGCATCCTTCTCTGGGCCCTGTTGCGGCAACCGTGTTTGAAGGACCGATAAACGCAGGACGGCCGCTTGTCTCGATGGATCCGCGTGATGATCCCGTCTATATTCCTATGGATATAGGCCCCATACAGTTGACCGTCTTGTATACTATTGCAATGGGCAACCATGTTCTCCGCTTTTACTACCCCGATTGGAATGATGCGGAGGTTGCTGCCCGTAACACCTGGATACTTTCCGCGAACAATTTTGAACCAACCTATAATATACCGTCTATAGGCTCGATTGCACAGATTACATGGTATCTCCCGGAAGACGGGCAAGGCTCGGTCATCGTTACAAACAAGAGCAGGCGGCCTGTGAAGCTGGAGGCCGCCGACCTTGGGCCATACGGAAGGCGCGGGTCCCTCGAAAATTTCGCGGTCGGCGCGGCTCCCGGATCGAGCTCGCTTGCGGCGGGTTCTCCTTCCGCAACATTCCGCCTGCCTCCGGGCCGCTATCGGTTGAGCGCGCAGGACCTACTAGCGTCGTATCAGTACATAAGTGCGGTTGAAGCCGGTATTGAGGCGGGTACCCATTACCACTGGATAATCACGGACGGCAGCGGCCTCGAAAAAGACGAATCGCTTACCGCCGCTGCAAATATCGACAGGTTAATTCAAAACTGGAAGATAACATCTAACGTTCCCGGCGCCAAGGTTTCCCTTAGTCTTGAATCAACGGATGCTTCCGTACCCGGCTTTAGGGATTTCGAGCTTGGAATCACGGATAGTTCAGGCGCTTTGGGTGGAAAGCCTTTCATTGCAAATCTGATAAACGACCTGACCTATGAAAATGCCGCAAAAGTTTCGATAAAGATAACCGTATCAAAGACAGGGTATGTTCCCATGTCCCAGGCTATCAACGCGCTTACCCTGATGGAATCGGGCTCTGATTTTGCCCCGGCAAGATTCGACCTTCATGATGAAGCGGACGAGACAAAACCCGGCGCAACATACTCAATAAGCGGCATACCACTTTACTACGGCGAATAAAGGAGAAGCTTGAAATGACAAGACATACAAAAAGCATTTATGCTTGGGTAATGTTGTCCTTTGGATTAGTTTTTTCAAGTTGCGCTAGGAGTTTGTTGCGCTTCGCGCTTAAAATGGTATAAATATTCACGATAGTGAATATTTATACCTTTGAAAAATATTAAAAAATAGGCAAGCAGCATATAACAGGACTTTATGCGCCCCGGCATAGCCGGGGACGCCGCCAGTAGGCAGTCCGGGCTACACCTGAACGTTTATGCGGTATTAGGGCATTGACAAACCAGGGTCCAGGGCCTAATATTAAGGGACAACGAAGGGAAGGGCGTTGCGTCTGATGGGACGGCGGGAATAGCCGTCCTCCGCTTCATAGGCGGAATGGTACAAGGAGGTATCAGATGAAACCCATGACCCGGATTTTACTGCTTTGTGCACTTACCCTTGCAGGTCTTACCGCATGCGGCACCATGGAGCGTTCGGAATCAAGCGAGGAAACCCTTAACCTGACCAGAGAGCTTAACCGCCTTCATACCCTGTACCGGGAAGCGGTACGGGTCCCCATTACCCCCCAGATCGTCAGCCAGGCCAAGGAAGAAAAGAAATATCATCTCCTGGGGGAGATTCGGTACTATACGTCGGTAAATGTCGCCCTTTTGCATGACCGGGTTGGGGAATCTTCCCTAGACCTGGAAACCCAGCGATTGCCGAGGGTCGTCAGGAACCCCCGCCCCGCCCAGGGCGGCCAGACTTCGCAGAGCAGCCCCCAAGCCAGCCGGGCCCAGGCTTCACAGGGCGCCCAGGACTCACAGAACGGCCAGGATTCCCAGGATTTTTGGAGTTCCCAGTCCATCCAGGGCCCCCAAACCGGCCCGGCGCAGTCCCTGTTAATGCAGGAAATGGCGGTTCTCACCTTTAGGGAGGGCAGTTCCTCCCTGAATCAGCGCCGGATCACCAGGGACGACGAGGGGCGCCTGAGCATTGTCAGCCCCGAGGGGGATGTCTTTGAGATAACGTACCCCGAACGGGGCGTTACCCTGGGCTTTGTGCTGAACAGGGAAAAAAACTGGTATGACCTGGCATTCGCCGTCGATGAGGCCACGAAAGAGCGGACGGCCCTGGCCATGACCGGCGCCCGCCCCCACCTGATGATCGACTACCAGGCCGTTTTCCCTACCGGAGAAACCCGGATCCAGATGGGCGCCCCGTCCGGCGCCCAGGCTGGGCTCCAGCCGCCTCCTTTACCGCCGCCCCCGCAGGTTCCTTTCAGCCGGGACGACCCACCGGTTCCTGTTCCGCCCCCGGAGGTTCCTTTCAATTCGCCCCAGCCGCCGGCCCCCGCTTCACCGTCAGACCCCGCTTCACCGCCGGCAGTCCCGCCGGGGGCTTCCTCCTCCGTTGCCGAGACGGTTCCCATCCCGCCGCCCCCCCCTGCTCTCCCGCCGGCGGGGACCCCCCCTATTGCCAATGCGGTCCCCTCCACGGAACCGGACTGGTCCCCCCAGGGCGGCGAGTTCTACTACCTGGAGGAAGCTCCCCCCACAGCCTGGAATGGCCGGGGGGAACCGTACCCCGGAGAAGCGGAACCGTACCTCAGCGGAGGGGAGGACCCGGTAGAGGTGGCGGTCCTCCTTCCCCAAGCCCCGGCCGAAAAAACGGCCTCCGGTGGGCAGGGGAACCGCTACATCATTCAGGTGGGCGCCTTTCGGGAAAAGCGGAACGCCGCCGCCGCCTTTGCCGCCCTGGAGCGGGAGGGATTCAGCCCGATTTACGAAGACTACCAAAACCTGACACGGGTCATTATCCCCGCCGTGGAAATGGGGGACCTGGCCCGCACCAGGGAAATAATCAAGACCCTGGGTTTCGGTGAACCCTACGTGCGGCAATAGGCAATAAAATCAGCCCAAGTACAACTCCTAATAGCCCGCCCTGCCCAGCTTGTCCCTGATAAAGCGGAGCGCGGCGGCTATGTCCCTTTCCGGGTCCTCCCCGGCTTCCCGCTCGATGGTAAAGAAACCGTCGTAGCCGGTCTTTTTAAGGGCCCCCAGGTAGCTTTCAAAATGTACCGCCCCTTCCCCAACAGGGGTTTCCAGGAAGTAATCGGCCATCCTGAAATCCCCAATTCCCCCCTCGGCGAAAAAATTGTAAACAATGGCCGGGTCGGTCTGTTTTTTCATGATCCCGTCTTTCACATGGGTATGCACAATGCGGGGGCCCAGCAGTTCCACCGCCGCCGCAGGGTCTACCCCGGTCACCATGACAAAATTCGCCGGGTCCAGGTTGACCCCCACCCCGCCGTGGGTCTGATCGATAAACTTTTTTAAGGTTTCCGGCTTTTCCGGACCCGTCTCTATGGCCAGGTCTATGCCCTGGCCCTTCCCATAGAGGCCCAGGGTATCCAGGGCTTCCAGCAGGGCGGAGAATTTCGGGGATCCCTGGTCTTCGGGGATAACCCCTATATGGGTGGTAACTACCGGGGCCCCGCAGGCCGCGGCCAGGTCGATGATCCGTTTGGTTTTCTCCACCCGCACCCCGTTGTCCGCCCGGTTCTCAAAGCCGTGGCCCCCCATATCGCCGCAGAGGGCGCTTACCGAAAGGCCCAGGTCCTTTAAGAGCCCGGTATACTCCCCCAAGGCCGCCCGGTTCTTCAGCAGGGAAGCGTCAAATTCCCCCCCGGTGGCATAGATCTGCACCCCCCCAAAACCCAGGGCCGCCGCCCTTTTTAGGGCCTCCCGCAGGGGAAGGCGGAAACAGTCGGTAATAACTCCCAGTTTCATGGCCCCTACCCTATCCGAATTTCCGCCCGCTTATCCGCGGACTCGTAGATGGCGTCCAGGAGCCGGGCGCTTTCCAGCACTTCATCGATATGGCTCCTGGTTTTAAGCCCCTGCCGTACCGCCTCAATAAATCTTATATCTTCCCGCTCGTACATATTGGGAATCTTATAGTCCGGCTTTACCGACTGCAGTATGCCGTTCTCCGCGGTATAAAAGGTGAAGTCCCCCCCGTAGTTAAGCCGGATGCCCCCCCTGTCCCCCATAAAATCGATAAACATCTCATTGTGATCGATATTTTGCGCCCAGGCGCCGTTAAAACTGATGCTTGCCCCGCTGGTTCGGATAAAACCGGAAACCATATCGTCCACATCGCAGATCCCATCCGGCGTCGGAGGCCCCGCCCACATATCCTTGTACACGTAGGCCGAAATATCCTTTCCCAGCTTGTTGTAGGTATTGGCGGACACGGTGTGAATCTTCACCCCCGTGATATAGAGGATGAGGTCCAGAAAATGAATGCCCCAGTCAATAAGGACTCCGCCGCCCGATTTTTCCTTGGAGGTAAAGGCCCCCCCCAGGCCGGGGATGCTCCTGAAATTGCGGAAAGAACAGTAGATGTGGTAGAGTTCCCCCAGCCTGCCGCCTTCCACATAGTCTTTGATCAGTTCCACCGATTTATGGTAGCGGTTGCAGACCCCGATATTAAGAATCCTGTTTTGTTTCCGCGCCGTTTCGGCCATTTCCTTTGAAAGGGAGTAGTTGACGGTGATGGGCTTCTCGCAAAACACATGCTTACCCGCGTTTAGGGCATCCATGGTAATGGTGTAGTGGGAATAGTTGGGGGTTAGGACAAAAACGGCCTCCACCTCCTGGTCCTTAAGGGCGGCATGGTAATCCGTTATGGCCAGGGCCGCTCCGTATTGTTTCTGTGCGGCCAGGGCCCGTTCCTCAATCAAATCGACCGCGTATTTGATCTCCAGGTCCGGCATAACCGAAAGGGGGGCAAGATGGGCATTGTTCGCTATTTTTCCGCAGCCGATAAGGGCAATTTTTATCTTTTTCATAGCTACCTCCAAAGGGGAATTCTAAGCCAGGAGTCCTCTAATTTCAAAGTCCGGTTTTCCCAGGGCCCGGGCGGCGGCATTGGCGGGGCAGCGGAGGAGGAGGGAATCCCCTTCAAACTTAAGGCTTAGGGTTTCCCGGTGCGGGCTGGTCAGGTAGACGATCCGCAGTTCCAGATCCCCCCGGTCCTGCCGGAAGAACGTGGCGGATACCTTTACCGCCTTGCCGGCCATGGCACAGCGGGGAATAAAACTGTAGCCCTCAAAGGGGAGGGTCGTTTCGCTTTCCAGCCACCCGAAGCGGCCGGCCTGTAGTTTTTGCAGCGCCGATCCGGTTTTGAAGGACAGGACCAGGCGGTCCGGCAGAAAATCAAGGCAAACCTGATCGACGCCCCAGGGGTTTTCGGCAATGTTGAACAGCCGGGTCCCCTGTTCTTCCGCCTCCGCTGTCCCCTTAACGGCGCCGCACGCGGGGGGAAGGTACTTCCAGATGATGTCCAGCGGTTCCTGCATGTTTTCCGTTTCCGAGGAAAGGGCCAGGACCGCGTCGAATTCCGGCAGGATAAGGCAATACTGGCCAAAGGCGCCGTCTCCCCGGAAACCGTAGCGGGAGCGCCAAAACTGGTAACCGTAGCCCCTGGTCCAATCGGCGCTGGCGCCGGGGGTTATGGCATTGTCCGCATGGGGGAAGGAGGCGTCGGCCACCCAGGATTCGCTGAGGATCTGCCTGCCCTGCCAGGTCCCCCGGTTAAGGTAGAGAAGGCCCAGTTTTACAATATCCTCCAGGGTAACCATAAAGCCCCAGCCGCCGGTATTGACGCCCTGGGGGGACGAGTCCCAAAAGACAGGGCCAAAGGCCAGGGGTTCAAAGAGCCGGCTCTTGAGGTATTCAAGGACCGTAAGGCCCGCCCTCCTTTGTACCACCGCGGAAAGCATGTAGGTGGCCCCGGAATTGTAGACAAAATGGGTTCCCGGTTTGAATTTTACGGGGAGCTTGAAAAAAGCTTCCGCCCAATTGGGCGCCCTGATTATGGAGCCGGTGGTATCCGTTTCGTGGCCCGTCCTCATGGTTAACAGATCCCGCAGGCGTATGGCCCGGCAGTGTTCATCGGTAACCAGCGAATCGTATTCGGGGAAAAAGGACAGCAGGGCCTCGTCAAGCTGCAGCAGTCCCTCCTGCAAGGCAAAACCCACGGCGGTGGAGCAGAAACTTTTGCTTAGGGAGTAAACCCAAATAGGATCATCCGGCCGGTAGGGCTCCCAGAAGGCCCGGCAAACAACCTGCCCCCCGCGGGCCAGTATCAGGCCCCGCAATGCCGAGGGGCTCCGCTCCAGGGCGCGGATAAGTTCCTCCAAAACCGCCCGGTTTACCCCCGCCGCTTCCGCGGCGGGGGCATCAAAAACTATGGCCACTACCTTTGCACCGCGTCGGGATTTGCCCGTAAATATTCGGCAAATTGCCGGCGGTACTCCGCCATGTACTGGTCCAATCCCGCCGCCTTAAGCCTGGTCAGGGCCGCAGGATAGGCGGCCGCATAGTCAACCAGGCCGTAGCGCAGGGGGTAGAAGGAGGCGATAACCTCGGTCTGGAGGGCCGCAAGCTGACTGGCCACCGGGGTAGAATCGAAGATAAAACCGGCGATGGGGGTATAGACCTTGTTATCCGCCGTAAAGGTTGCCCAGGCAATTTGAGAATCCGAAGCCAGCTCGTTAAAGCGCATCCAGGGCAGGTAGCCGGTCATCCAGGTATCCGCCCGGTAGAGCGCGGATCCGGTGGAATCGACCTTGGGGGTAATTTTGTTAGGCGCCGACGCGGTATAGTGGGTCCCTTCGATCCCGTAGTGGAACAGATCGTGGTTTTCCTTGCTGCCGTAGAGCCAGGAAAGGAATTTTAACCCCGATTCGGGATTCTCCGCGGTGGCGGAAATGGCGTTAAGGTTTTGGGTGTAAAAGGATATGCTGGGCTTTTCCGGGTTAAGGAAGTAGGTAGTGACCTCTTCATTGGGCAGGTTTTGCTTTAACTGAACCCAGGCGTCCAGGGTACCGTTGGCCTCCGAGGGGAGCATGACCCCCAGGATGCCGAATTCATCGTTCCAGTGCTGACTCTGGGTATTAAGGATATCGGGATAGATAAGCCCCGCATTGTAAAGCTTGCGGTAGTTCTCGCAGTCCCACTTGAACTCCTGGCTTTCAAAATACGAGTCGATGGTCCCGTTCTGCCGGGCCAGTATCAGGCTGCCGCCCATTTCCACATAGAAGGGGAAGGTGGGATAGGTCCGGTGCAGCCAGTTCGGGGGCCAGGAGATCTGGTGCATCCAGTGGTAGGCGGTCTTCCCCTTGTCTTTAAGGATCTGTTCCTGCATCTTTTTCGAAACATCGATTATTTGATCGATGCTGCCGTTGACCGGAAATTCCGGAGCCACCGCCCGCAGGGGATTCAACAGTACTGTTACCGCCCCTATGTAGTTGTCAAAACTTCTCCAGGTCGCGGGCACCGCATAGGTCTTACCGTTAAAACGGGCGGCCTTCCAGTCGTCGGCGGTGAACCGGGCGTTTAGGTTGGGATAGTTGCCCAGGTATTCATCGATAGGGATAACGCCGTCCCTGCCCACCAGGTTGCTGATGTTCTTCACATCCTGCATGACGTGGAGCAGTTCAAAGGGCTCTCCGCTGGACATCATCAGGTTAAGCCGCTGGTCGTAGACATCCCAGGGAATGTAGATCATGGACACTTCGATATCCAGGCCGTCGGCCTTGATCTTGTCGTTAACCGCCTTAATTCCCCCCGCATAATCCGGCGCCGCGGTGCCGGGGATAACAAAGCGCATGGGGTGTGCCGCGCCGCCCGCGGCCCTCCGGCCGCCTGAATAGGCCGCAAAGACCGGCACTACCAGCAACAGAGCCAGGATACATCCGCGAAGATACCTGTTCTTCATCATAAGTTCCTCCTAAGAAAATATTTGAAACCCCGCAGGGGGGAATCTCCGTTACAAACCCATTCCGCCAAAAATCCCTTGAAAAGGGCTACCCCTTGATGGCCCCCACGATAACGCCCTTAACAAAGTAACGCTGCAGGAAGGGGTAGAGCAACACGATGGGACCCATGGTAATGATGGAGGCCGCCATCTTAAAACTTTCCCGTGGAGGGGTTACTACGGCGCCGGATACCATGCGGTTCATGCCGGTAATGGTGGACTGGATATTAAAGAGCAGCATCTGCAGGGGATGGATCTTGGTATCGTTCACCAGCATTACCGCGTTAAAATAGTTATTCCAGTAGCCAATGGCATAGAAAAGGGCCACCGTGGCCAGGACCGGCAGGCAGAGGGGCAGGTATATCCGAAAGGCGATAAGAATCTCCCCGGCCCCGTCCATGCGGGCCGATTCGTTCAGGGTGTCGGGGATGCCCTTGATAAAATTCCGCACCAGAAAAAGGTTATAGGGGGAAAAGATAAGGCCCGGCACGATGAGGGCCCAGATGTTGTTGTAAGCCCCGATAGTCCGGGACACCATATACCAGGGAACCAGCCCCGCGGAAAACACCATGGTCACAAAAAAATACAGGGACAGGCCGTTCCGGTATTTGCAGAGTTTATTCGCCACCGCATAACCGGCGCAGTAGGTAATGGTTACCGCCAGGAAGGTGCCAAGGGAGGTAATCAGGACGCTGATGCCGTAACCCCGGAGCACGGTGGAATTTTGGCCAAAGATCATTTGATAGGCTTCCAGCGACCATTCGGCGGGGAAAAAGGTATAGCCCCTTAAAGCAATGGACCGTTCCGACGCAAAGGACGTGATAAAGACCAGGATAAAGGGAAGGATGCAAAACAGGGAAAAGAGGGCTATCGCCCCATGAATAAGGATACTGCCCAGGGAAAATCGTTTTTCAACCCGCATCCGCCCCCTCCTTAAAACAGCGCGCCTTCGGGGAACAGCCGCTTGGTCAGCCAGTTAGACCCGCAGACCAGGATAAAGCCCACAATGGACTGGTAGAATCCTATGGCCATGGAGACTCCCGGATCCCCGGTGATCCGGAAGGTTCTGAACACGTAGGTGTCGATCACCTCGGTAACGCTCATAAGCTGGCCGTTTTCCCGGATAATGGCGTAAAACATGCCGAAGTCGCCGTAGAAAATCCGTCCGATGGACATAAGGGTAAGGAGTACCACCGTGGGCATAAGCAGGGGCAGGGTAATATACCTAATGCGCCCCCAGCGGCCGGCGCCGTCTATGTAGGCGGCCTCGTAGATTCCCTCATCTATCCCCGTAATGGCCGCCAGGTAGATGATCGACGAATACCCGGCGTTTTTCCAAACCGTAAGGAGGATAAGAATAACGTACCAATAATTCGCCTTGGAGTAAAAAGAGACCGCCTCTTTCCCCATGCCCAGGAGGACTCGGTTGATTAGTCCGTTGGGATTTTCCAGGATGCTCTGCAGTATGTAGCTGACGATAACCCAGGAAATAAAATAGGGGAAAAGCATAAGAGACTGGGAAATTTTTGTAAACCGTTTTGTATGCCCTTCGTTTATGATAATGGCAAGAAAGACCGCCATAACGGATCCGGCAATGATAAAAAGAAAATTAAGCAGCACCGTATTCCGGGTAACGGTCCATGCCCAGGAGGAGGAAAAAAAGAATTTGAAATTTGCCAGCCCCACAAAGGGACTGCGGAGGCCGGTACGGAAATTAAACCGCTCAAAGGCAATAACCATGTAGGGCAGCGTTAGGTAGCCGTATACGAAGGTGTAAAGGATAGCCGGAAAGGCAAGAAGGTAAAGGAATTTGTTTTTCCACAATTCCCCAAGGACTCCGTTTTTCCTGTTGGCTGCCCCGCCGGTCATGTTTCCCCCTGGTACCCGAAGACTTTAGCCTATTTGTAGCCATCTGTCTAGACACAATCCCCGTTCCGTTTTACACCTGTAGCCAAGGAGCATACCTACCATGTTAAAGATTGGCTTTATTGACTATTACCTTGACGAATGGCACGCGAACAACTACCCCCGGATGATAGGGGAAAGTACGGTCCGGGGCGCGGCCGCGGCCTTTGCCTGGGGAGAACGGGATTCCCCCCAGGGCGTTTCCTCCGCGGCCTGGTGCCGCACCTACGGCGCCGAACTCTGCGGCAGCCCGGAGGAAGTGTGCGAAAAAAGCGACTGCATCCTGATCCTCTCCCCCGATAACAGTGAAAAGCACCTGGCCTACGCCAAACGGGCGCTTCCCAGCCGGAAACCCACGTACATAGACAAAACCTTTACCCCCTCCCTGGCCGAGGCCCGGGAAATCTTTGCCCTGGCGGAGGAATACGGCGTCCCCCTATGCAGCGCCTCGCCGCTCCGCTTTGCCGCGGAAATCGAAGCGTACCATGGGAACGCCCAAAGCGTGGTGAGTACCGGCGCGGGCCCTTCCTTTGCCACCTACGCGGTACACCAGATGGAAATGATAACCAAGGTCATGGGAACCGGCGCGGAAAAGCTGATGGGAATCATGGACGGGGGAAACAAATCCATCGTCATCCGGTACGGCGATGGCCGGCAGGCCATGTTTAACCAGGCGGCCCATTCATCCGCCCCCTTCGCGGTCAGCGTCGAAGCCGGCCCGGGAAAAACCGACTACCGGGTTATCGAATCGGACTTCTTTAAGGCCTTTATCGAGGCCCTGCTGACCTTTTATAAAACCAGGGAACCCCTGGCCCCCAAGGCGGAAACCCTGGCGGTCATCTCCCTTATCGAAGCCGGGGAAAAGGCCCTGGCCGCCCCCTTCCAGTGGATTCCTGCGCCATAAAAGGCCGGGAGGGGGGGCCACCTACCACGGACAAGGGGCGAAAGCCTTAAGGCTTTCGCCTTCCGTAGCCCCTACGGTTACTTTGGCCCCCCCTCCGGCCGGGCCATGGTCCCGGCCTACCCCCCAATCCATCTCAGACAGCCCAATACCTTGTTTAGGCTAAAGATTGCTTAAGAAGTAAAAACCACAAAGGAGCAAAAAGGAAGGAAGTAAGAGAGGTGGTCAACTTTAGCTTAAAAGGCCGGGATAGAAGATACAGGCAGGTACAGGCGCAGATTGTCATGTATAACCGGCCTAAATCCATATTTTTCATAAAACGGTTTTACTTCTTCATTTTTGGCATCCACAACAACACAATAGCCACCCGCCTTTTCAGCAAGGAGGACTATGTTATGCAAGGCATCTGCCAATAGTATTTGACCGAATTTTTGTTTCTGAAATTTAGTATCAACAGCAAGCCGGCCAATTAACCAACAGGGCAGCAGTAAATTCGTGGGGTACTTTTTTGCTATTGCGGGAGGGAGACTCTGTAATTGCAAGGTAAACGCTGACAAAGTATAAAAACCAATAATCGTAGTACCTTCCGCCAAGATATGGACAGCGCATAAACCGCGTTTAACATCCAGCCGCGCCCGTTCCCTGAGATAAGAATCTAATACGGAAACCCCGCATGAAAAAGATGCCTTTTCATATTCGGGGCGCAATTCTGAAAACACAGGCATCTTTATTTCCTGTGTTCTATACGGGCGTTTTTGTAGTTCTTCATCGCTCCTGTAAGAGCCTTATTTGGCTTAGGCGGATTTTCAAGGGCCTTGGCAATATCCAAAGATGCCTGGGGAGATAAGAGCAAGGTTTCAATTTCACTTTTGGTCTGGGAACGTTCCTTAATGACCGCTTCTGCCTTTTCACGGGCAACGGATAATAAAAAGCCGGTTCTGGTCTGATTAAGCAGTTCGGCGGCCTTATCAATAACCCTGCGGGTATATTCATCGTCAAAACGAATGGTGGTTGCGTATTGTGGACCTTTTTCTATAGATGCCATATAGCTATAATATATCATATAGCTATATATAGTCAAGGGGACAGTGCAGGGCATCGGCGTTTACTTTTTTAACCTACTGAACTATCTTGAAAATCGTTATATCTTTGGAAAGAATCAACCATGGAGGCGCATAAGGCGCACAAAGGAAGGAAAATTAAGACTTTTTAGCGGCGAGGGGAAGAATATGAATACGGGCCTTCTGCATATCAATGGTAATAATTGCGCCCTGTTCAATATCGGCACTGAATCTATCGACAGCCTGGAAGACAGGCTCAATGAGTTTTTCGGGTCTGGAATCCACCGTCCGTAGCTGAATAATGCTGGGTTTAGAATCAAGAGTGAAAGCCAAAATAGTGCTAAAATCCAGGTCTTTCGTATGTTTGGATCAAGGCGGCCTCACGACCCTCGGCGAGCCATGCGGCATATTGGAGGTCAGGGCCCTTATCGATCTTCTGTTGCCTTAAGGAACAAAAGGAATTCCGCCGGACTATAGCAGGGAATAGTAAAATTTTCATAATCTGACTTGTTTCTGGTAATAATATAATCAACGCCATTTTCTACCGCTGTCATATATTGAACGGCGTCTTCAAAATCTTTCCAGCGGAGAGACAGAGCGCTGGTAATGGCAGTTTCATAAACCGGAGCTATACGGAAAATGGCGGCCAGGCTGTCCATCGCTTCATAAACCGTTCCGGTATTTTTTATTTCCTTTTGGACAAGATAAAAAATATCGGTGATGCCGGAAGCGGAAATACAGCCCGTAATTCGCCGTTGTTCGGTGAGTTCAAAAATTGCCCGCGAGTCGGCGTAAAAATTAGTACGTTGAAGCAATACATCCAAAATGATGTTTGTGTCAACAAGAATTTTCATAGGTATTTCCGGAGGCGTTCAGCGCGGATTTCCCCAGGGCTTATATCTCCGACGTGGGAGAGTATGCCCGAAAGCCAATCGGTAAGCGGTGTATCCTCTGACCCCGCGCTGCTGTCTCTTTCCGCAACCGGGCTAAGGGTAAGGCGTACCCTGCCCGCGGGAATTTCCTGGGGCAAGTCCAACACCAGCCGCCGGTCCGCCGGGATTTCAACAATTTGTTCAACGATCATAAGACACTCCGTACCTTCACTATAGCCCAAAAGGTGAAAACCGCATAGCGCTTACACTCACGGAGGCTGCACCCGAAGGTAGTCCTTGGCGAGGCAGGAACACAGCCGCTAAATTTTTTGGGGGGTGGCCGGGAAATCACTGCGGGGGGAACCTCAAGGGGGGCCCCGCTGTGAGTTTACCGGCCAGGACCCCAAAGAAAATTAATACGCCGTGTTCCTGCCTCGCCGATGAGCATCATTGGGTGCAGCCTCCGGACATCATACTTGACTTCTCCCCCCGCCCCGCCCATACTAAGCCTATGTTTTTGGGAGCGTCGGCCATGAAGAACAAAAACCTACACGGGCGGTGTGTGGGGGGGGGGGGGGGGGGGCGGGGGGGCGCGGCGGGGGGGGGGGGGGGGCCGGGGGGGCGGCGGGAGGCCCCCGCCGCCCCGACGCCCCGGCGGG
>JAISQJ010000105.1 GCA_031274285.1 Treponema sp.
AGCGAACTGGTAGCCGGGAACCGGGATTACCTGGTGGAACTGGATCAGCAAAACGGCGACGGGGACCTGGGCATATCCATGGCCGCGGGTTTTTTGGCGGTCCGGGATTATTTGTCCTCCGTGGAGGAAAAAGACCTGGGGAGGATCTTTATGAAGTGCGGCGCCGTGTTTAACGAGGCCGCCCCTTCCTCCCTGGGAACTATTATCTCCTTTGGCTTTATGGGCATGGCCCGGGCCTTAAAGGGAAAGGAGGAAGCCGCGGCTGGCGAACTTGCCCTTGCCATGGAGGCGGGAATAAGCAACATCATGGAAAAGGCGAAGTCCAAACCCGGCGAAAAGACCATCCTGGATTCCCTGGTCCCGGCGGTGGAGGCCCTCAAGGCCCACGCCGGTGAAACACCGGCGGCCCGCTACGGGGCGGCCGCCAAAGCCGCCGCGGAAGGCTCCGAGGCCACCCGGAACATGAGGTCCGTCCACGGCCGGGCCGCCTACTACGGCGACCAGAGCATCGGTGTTTTGGACGGCGGATCGGTGGTGGGGAAACTTATCTTCCAGGGGCTCAAAGACTGGGCCGATACCTAATTGGTATCCTTACGGCAGACTCCTGAGGTAAGCGTGGGGGCCGCCGCGGTAGAGGTTTTCCCCCCGGCTGTCGATGACCACCGTGACGGGAAAATCTTTTACCCGGAGGCGCCGGATTGCCTCGGTCCCCAGGTCCTCAAAGGCGACCAGTTCGGCGGCGGTGATACACTCGGAGAGGAGGGCCCCGGCTCCGCCGATGGCCCCCAGGTACACCGCCCCCGCCCATTTGATCGCCCGGATCACCTCGTCGGAGCGCTGCCCCTTACCGATCATTCCCCTTAAGCCCAGCATCAAAAGCCGGGGCGCCCACGCGTCCATCCGGTAGCTGGTGGTGGGCCCCGCGGACCCGATGGTCCTTCCCGGGGAGGCCGGGGTAGGGCCGGCGTAATAGATACACGCGTTTTCCAGGGGGAAGGGGAGGGGCTTTTTCGCGTCCAGTAATGCGTCCAGCCGCTTATGGGCCTGGTCCCTGGCGGTGTAGATAAACCCTGAAAGGAGTACCCGGTCCCCCGCTTTAAGGGGGGCGGTCTTTTCCCGGGTAAGGGGTAGTTCGATACGGGTCGTCATTACTTCACGTCCTTATGTTTATGTCCGGCACCCTGGCGGGGCTTACAGTTCCCGCTGGGCGTGGCGGCTTACATGGCAGTTGATATTTACCGCGCAGGGCAGGGCCGCGATATGGGTGGGCATGGTTTCAATAGCCACCGCCAGAGCGGTAGTAAGCCCCCCAAAACCCTGGGGCCCAATACCCAGGGCGTTTATCTTTTCTAAGAGTTCCGCTTCCAGCTCCCCGTAAAAGGGATCGCTGTTGGGCTCTCCCAGGGGACGGAGCAGGGCCTTTTTTGACAGCAGGGCGGCCCGGTCAAAGGTACCCCCTACCCCAACTCCCACGACCATAGGGGGGCAGGGGTTGGGGCCCGCCTCTTTCACCGCGGAGAGGACAAAAGATTTAAGGCCCTCGATACCGTCCGACGGGGAGAGCATCTTGATCCGGCTCATGTTTTCACTGCCAAAACCCTTGGGGGCCACCGTCACCTTAAGCCCTTCGCCTTTTACCATGTCAACATAAAGTACCGCCGGGGTGTTGTCCCCCGTGTTCCCCCGGCGGACCGGATCGGAGACCACTGAGGCCCGGAGGTATCCCTCCCGGCAGGCCCGGCGGATCCCCTCGTTTACCGCATCGTCTATATCACCGTTAATGTATATATCATTACCGATCTCCAGGAATACGCAGGCCATTCCCGTATCCTGGCAGATAGGGATTTGGTTTTTGTCCGCCAGCTCAAAGTTTTCGATGATCCGGTCCAGGGTTTCCCGCGCCGCCGGCCAGGTCTCCCGGTCCCGCCAAGCGCGGATACAGGCCCGTACATCCTGGGGAAGCTCCCGGTTAGCCTTGATAAAAAGCTCTTTGACCGTTTCGGTAAGGGCCGCGGCCTCAATAATCCTCATATTCCATCTTCCGAATCTTTCTTCCCCTTTGTCAAGCTTCCGTGTATGATACCCCATGGCTTACTTCGTGCCGCTTCCCGGCGGGCAGCGGCTTTTGCCCCTTTTGCTGGGCCTGCTCCTTTCAGGTTACGTTTCCGCCCTGGGTACGGGGGATCGCGGAAAAACGGCCGAGAGGGTTCTTAACGTGGCGGTGATGCAGGAATCCCCTTCCCTGGATTTACATAAAAACAGTACCCTTATAGCCCGGCAGATCGGGGCCGGACAGATCTGGGAAAAACTGGTGACCCTGAATAGTTTATCCGACGTGGTCCCCGAGCTGGCGGAAAGTTTTGATATTTCCCCGGACGGGAAGGTTTTAAGTTTCCGCCTGCGGGAGGGAGTACCCTTCCACGACGGTTCGATTATGCGGGCCGAGGATGTGACGGCTTCTATGAACCGCTGGATCGATTCCTATGCCCCCGCCCGGAGTCTGGCCGGCGATTCCCGGTTTGAAAAAATTTCCGATAACCTGGTACAGATTCGTTTCGCCGCCCCCGCCGTTACCTTTCCCGACATGATCGCCGGGGCCCCCCAGGCCGCGGTGATCACCAGCGCCGCCGCCTGTGCCGACGAGGACAGCCGCGGCTTCATGCGGCAGTACATTGGCACCGGCCCCTTCCGTTTTGCCGAATGGAAAAACGGCCGGTATATCAGGCTGGAAAAATTTTCCCGCTACCTTCCCTACGGCGTCGGGGGGAAGGGAACGGACGGCTGGGCGGGATACAAGGATCCCCAGGTTGAACAGCTTTACTACCACCTCGTTCCCCAGGCGAGCACCAGGGTTGCGGGTCTTTTGACCGGGCAGTTTGACGTGGACTATAACGTGGATAACGACGATATGCCCCTCATCAGGGGGACGGCCGGTGTAAGGCAGGTACGGTACCAGGCGGGGACTCTGGCCCTGGTCTTCAACAAGAGGCAGGGTCCCTGCGCCGACCGGAATTTCCGCCAGGCTCTAAACGCCGCGATAAACGCGGAGGAGATCATGGCCGCGGTCTTTGGGGAGCAGTACGAATTGGGTTCCTCCTACATGGAGGACACCCAGGTATTCTGGCGATCCTCCGCGGGGGAGGAATACTATAACCGCTGCGATCCGGATCTTGCCAGGGAATTGTTAAAGAAGACCGATTATGACGGAAGGCCCCTGCGGATACTCACCTCGACGCCGGGAACCACCGACCGGGGAGTCCTGGCCCTGATGGCCCAGCTTGAAAAGGCGGGGATCAGGGCGGAGATGACCGTGGTGGACTGGGCGGCCCTGCTGCAGTACCGCAACGACCCTTCCCGTTACGACATCTATACCTCCAGTTTTTTTTCGGTCCCCGTTCCCTCCCTTAAGCTTTACCTTGATCCCCTTTTTCCCGGCTGGTCCGACGATCCTTTGCTGGCCCGGTACCTGAGTGACCTTAACGCCGCCGGGAGCCGGGCCGAGGCCAGAGATTGCTGGGAGCGGCTTCAGGCCTACGCGTGGGAGTACCTGCCCATCGTCAACCTGGGATACTTTTCCCAGACCCATGCATGGAAGGACCGGGTGGAGGGGCTGACGGTGTATAACGGCCTCTACTTTTGGAACGCCGCGCTGAGGTAAGTCCTTTCGAGGTAAGAGCTTTCATGGTAAAGTACCTGTTCCGCCGAATCCTCATGACCCTTCCGGTTCTCCTCCTGGTATCCCTGCTGGTTTTCGGTATCGGCTGTATGGTCCCCGGCGACTCCGCCGCGGCCCTCCTGGGGCCGGAGGCGGCCCCAGCCGATCTCCTTGCCCTGCGGGAGAAGATGGGTCTTAACCTGAGCCCGCCCCGGCGTTACCTGCGCTGGGCCCTGGGTTTACTGCGGGGCGATCTGGGGCTTTCCACCGGCAGCGGCCTTCCGGTGGCGGAACTCCTGGCCGGCCGCCTGGCCCCCACCTTTTCCCTGGCCCTCTTTTCCCTGATCCTCAGCGTCCTTGGCGCCGTCCCCCTGGGTTTGGTTGCGGCCCTGAGGAAGGGAGGGCCCGCGGACCTGGGCTGTTCCCTGGCGGCCCTGGCGGGAATTTCGGTTCCCAGTTTTCTTTTGGGGCTGTTTTTGATTCTCGTCTTCGCGGTTAGGCTCCGCTGGTTTCCCGCGGCCGGCTACGTTCCCCTTTCCCTGGGCCTCGGCCCCCATCTTCGATCCATTGCCCTGCCGGGGATCGCCCTGGCCCTCATGTACGGGGCCCTGCTCATGCGGATAACCCGGTCCAGCTTTGCCGGTGAACTGGGGCGGGACTATGTCCGCTTTGCCAGGGCCAAGGGGGCGGGGGAACTCGTGCTGGCCCTGCGCCACGCCCTGCCCAACGCGCTGCCGCCGCTGCTCAGCGTCCTGGGCCAGGGCTTTATCGGCGCCCTGTCGGGGGCCGCGGTGGTGGAGTCCGTCTTCGGGATTCCCGGCCTCGGCGCCCTTGTTGCCGTTTCCGTTGCCCGCCGCGATCTCCCGGTCATTCAGGCCGTAGTATTACTGTTTGTCTTGATGAACCAGATTCTCAACGTCCTCGTTGATCTGACCGCGGCCCTGGCGGACCCGCGTCTCGTACTGGACGGCGCCCCCGAAGGGGGAGGGGCATGATAAGGACCGCCTCCCTGGGCCTGGTAGCCCTGATGCTCGGTCTTTCCCTCTTGGGGCCCCTGTTCCTTAGGGCCTCCCCCTATCACATAAACATGGCGGAACGGCTTCTGCCCCCTTCGGCCCGGCACTGGTTCGGCACGGACACCCTGGGGCGGGACCTCCTGGCCAGGGTCCTGGCGGGGGGGCGGGTCTCCATGGGGATCGGCCTGGCCGCGGCGGCCCTTTCCACGGCCCTGGCCCTGCCTATCGGCCTCTACGGCAGCGGCGTCCTGGGACCGGCGCTGATGGGCCTCTGCGATGCCCTCAGGTCTATACCAAGCTTACTCCTGGCCCTGGCCCTGACCACGGCCCTGGGGGGCAATACGGTCCAGGTGATCCTGGCCCTGGCCCTGGGTTTCACCCCCGTGACCGCCCGGCTTGTACGCTCCTCGGTCCTGGCAATCCGGGGGCAGCCCTACATCGATGCGGCGCGGATTCAGGGGGCGGGAAGGGGACGGATACTCTTTTGCCATATCCTGCCCAACATCCTTTCCCCCCTGGGGGCCCAGGTGAGTTTCATCTGCGCCCAGGCCATGACGGTGGAGGCGGCCCTGAGTTTCCTGGGGGCCGGGGTACAACCGCCCCTGCCAAGCTGGGGCGGCATCCTTCAGGAGGGACAGACCGTTATCTTCAGCGCCCCCTGGATGATCCTCTTTCCCGGCCTTTTCACGGCCCTTACGATTCTGGGAATCAACTTCCTGGGGGACGGGCTCCAGGGGGGTATCAGTACTTAAACTCCGAGTCCCCGATGAACTCCCTCAGGATGCTCTGGTTCGGCACGTATTGGGGGGGGATGGGGATAAAGTTCTCCAGGAAGGCCAGGAGCCTGACCGCTTCCCCGTATGCCTCCTGACCCGGCTTGACCGCCCGGAGCAGGGTCTCGGCGTAGAACTTGAGGACCGAAAGCTCGTAGTCCAGGGCCGAGTTGAAGGCCGCATCCGCGCTGTTCTGAAAGGGGAAGATGTGCTTCCGCTCCCCACGCTGAACGCTGCTCCACTGGCCGATGGTCCAAACCGCATCCTTTCCCCGGAACTGGTGATCCCGGACCAGACGCCGCAGCAGCCTGTTGTCGCCGGTGGGAATACGGTTGTGATCGTCCAGGTTCAGTTGGGTAAGGGCGGAGACGTAGAGTTTGAATTTCAGGGAGCTTTCCACCTGGGGGGTAAGGGCGTCATTGAGGCCGTGGATGCCCTCGATGATAAGCATGGTCCGCCGTTCCTCCATGCGGATGCTGCGGCCCCCTCCCTCCCGCCGTTTTCCGGTCTTAAAATCAAAGACCGGGAGCTTCACTTCCCTGCCCGCAAAGAGTTCAAGGAGCTGGGAGTTGAGCAGGGGGATGTCCAGGGCTTCCAGGGCTTCCAGGTCCGGCTTACCGTTTTCGTCCAGGGGGGATTCGCCGCTTTCCCGGTAGTAATCGTCCAGGCTTATGGCGATGGGCTTTATCCCCATGACCATCAGTTCGATGGAGAGCCGTTTCGCCGTGGTGGTCTTCCCGGAACTTGAGGGGCCGGCGATGAACACGGCCTTGACCTTTTCCTTCTGCCCGTAGATCTGCTCCGCGATCTCCGCAAGCTTCCGGGCCTGGAAGGCCTCGGCGGTGCGGATATAATCCCGTATGTTTCGCTGGGAAACCAGGCGGTTGAGTTTTCCCACGGACCGGACATCCACGATCCGGCCCCATTTTTTATATTCTTCGTAGACGGAAAAAATCAGGGGACTGTCTTCAAAGGGATCGATTTTTCCGCCCCCGCCGATGGCCGGGAAGCGGAGCAGGAAGCCCTGGTGGTAGGGCCGGAGATCGAACTTGGCAAGAAGGCCGGTGCGGTTCACCAGGGGTTCCACAAAGAGATCCGCAAAGGAAGCGCACCGGTTGATCCGCACGGCGTTTTCGTTCCGCTGTTCCAGGAGCAGGGCCGTATCATCCTGGCCGCCGGCCCTGAAGAGCTGCAGGGCCTCCCCGTAGGCCATAAACCCGGTGGCGATTGGCAAATTCTCCGCGGCCAGGGCCAGCATGGCCTCCTTCAATTCCTCCGTTTCTTTGAAAACCCGGCCCGGCGATTCCGAGAGGAAGGTATAGTAGTAGCTGTTCCCCAGCGAATGGCCCACAAAGAGTTTCTCCTCCGGGAAGAGCCGCTTGGCGGCCATGGCCAGGAGAAAAGCCAGGGACCGGCGGTAGATCATCATCCCCTCGGGACTGGACAGGGGCACCGCCTCCAGGACGGCGTTGATCTTGAGTTCTTCCGAAAGGGGAAGTATCTCGTTGTTCACCTTAACTGCGGCGATCTCGTCTTCCGGGAATCCGAATTCCCCGATAAGGGAATTGGGACGTGTCCCGTAGGGGCAGATCTTTTCCAAGGCGGAACTTCCGGTTTTTTGACCGGGGGGAATCATAAGGCGCAGCTTGATGGTTTCCATTACAGATCTCCAAGGTAATTTTTGATGAGGGCCAGTTTCAATTCCCGGAGCCGCTGGGTAATGGAAACCTTGTAGACATGGGGATTGAGGAGCCGCTTGTAGCTTGGGTCCAGGGAATCCAGGTCCCGTTTTACCCGCTCCCGAATCTCTTCCAGACTCGTTGTTGCCAGGGTCTTTCCCTTTTCCATGCGGAGCCTGAGGAGCTTTTCCGCGCTCCCGGAAATTTCGTGGTAGAAATGGCGGTAGTCCGCGGAGGGGTGCCAAAAGGCATAGCGGCCCTTCTTTTCCAAACTCTCCTCCCCCGTTTCATCCACCAGGGCCAGTATATCCGCGATAGCCATGCCCTGGCTGTCCTTAACGCGCCAAACCTGCTTGATCCCCGGATTGGAAGTCTTTTCGGGATTGTCGGAAAACTTGATCGCCGGGATCATGCGGCCCTGGGCGTCTTCCCTGGCGGCAAGCTTGTAGACTCCGGTAAAGGCCGCCTCGGTGCCGCCGGTTACCATCTGGGTGCCGACACCCCAGGAGTTGACCGGCGCGCCGGCCTCCCGCAGGGTTTGGATGATCTGCTCGTCCAGATCGTTGGAGACCGTGATGGAGGCCTGGGGGAACCCCGCCTGGTCCAGCATTTTCCGCACCTCCACGGAGAGGTAGTGGATGTCGCCGGAATCCAGGCGGACCCCGAAATTCTTTCCCCTGGCGGCCAGTTCCCGTCCCACCTTGATGGCGTTGGGGGTCCCGCTTTTTAGGGTATCGTAGGTATCGATAAGAAAGATGCTGTGGTCCGGGTATATTTCCGCATAAGCCCGAAAGGCCTCTTCCTCGCTGGGGAAGCTCATGATCCACGCGTGGGCCATGGTCCCCCGGACAGGAATGCCGTAAACCTTTCCCGCCATAGTATTACTGGTGGCGTCGGCGCCGCCGATGTAGGCCGCCCGGGACGCGGACATGGCCCCGTCCGGCCCCTGGGCCCGGCGGAGCCCGAACTCCAGGAGCGAACCCTTGCCGCCGGCAAGCCAAACCCTGGCGGTCTTGGTGGCGATAAGGCTCTGGAAGTTGATCGTGTTGAGGAGCATCCCTTCCAGAATCTGACTTTCGATAAGGTTGCTGTCTATCCTGATGAGGGGCTCCTGGGGGAAGATTACCCTCCCTTCGTCCATGGCCCACAGGTCGCCTGAAAAACGAAATCGGGACAGGTAATCAAGAAATTCCCCGTCAAAGGTGCCGAGACTCCGCAGGTAGTCAATGTCCTCCTGCGAATAGCGGAAGGCTTCGATCTTTTCCAGCAGGTCCCCGAGGCCCGCGAAGACGGCGAAGCCCGATCCGAAGGGCTGCTTGCGGAAAAACATTTCAAAGACGGCCCGGCCGTTGATCCCCCTTTTCCAGTAACCGTGGGCCATGGTAAGGGAATAAAAATCCGTAAAGAGGGCGGAGTTGTTCGGGATCCGGTTCTCCATGGCGCTAGGCTCCAAAGCTGAGATCCGTCGAGGGGATCATCAGGACGGATGATTTTTTCATCGTCTCCAGGGCGGCCTCAATCGAACCGGCGGGGAGGCCGACCCCCCGCACCGCATCGGTGAGCAGGATAGTGGTGAAGCCCAGGCGTACCGCATCCAGGGCGCTTGAGAGGACGCAGTAATCGGTGGCAAGCCCCCCCAGGAGTACCGTTTCTACGTTCAGGGACTTTAGGCAGCCCCCAAGGCCCGTGGGGGACAGGCCGTCATTTTCAAAGAAGGCCGAGTAGGAATCCAGGGAACGGCGGAAACCCTTGCGGATGATAAGGCTTAAGGGTCTCTGATCCAGTTTTTCGTGGAAGGCCGCCCCCCTGGTCCCCCGCACGCAGTGGTCCGGCCACAGAAACTGCCCGGCCCCCCCCGGTAGTTCCACCCGGTCCCCGATCTTCCTGCCGGGGTGGGAGGATGCGAAGGAGACGTGGCCCTCGGGGTGCCAGTCGGCGGTGGCCGCTACCTTGCCCCCCTTCTCCGCAAAGATCGCGGCCAGGGCATTGAGGGGAGCGATGACCTCGTCCCCCCCCTCCACCGCCAGCGCGCCGGGGGGAAGCTTCTCTCCCGAACGCAGGGTATAGGCGGGGCAGAAGTCGTTCTGTATATCTATCTCGATGAGCGCGGCCCTGGCCGGATCGATGGTCATGTGCAGCCTCCTGGCAGCCTGCCGGCCTCTTACCGGCAGTTTTCGGGTAACCCGTTAACCTCAATCATAGTCTTTTGGGCCGGGAGGGGGCAAGGCCGGGCCCGTGCCGGCCCGCCTGGGGTAGAGGGCGGGAAAGAGGAACAGGGAGGCCAGCAGGGAGCCGGCGATTCCCCACAGGATGCTCCGGGAGAGGCTGGCGGATAAACCTTCCCCGCCCAGGAGGGCCAGGGGGACCGCGCCGGTGATCCCCGTGAGGGAAGTTACCAGGATGGGGATAATCTTGTCCCGAATCTTGAACCGGGGGGCGCTAAACCGCGATTCCTCCAAAAAGACGCCGTTGTTGACCGAGAGTCCCGCGATGGCCACCAGGGCCACAGCGTCCCCTATTTCCAGGGGGGAACGGCAGAGGAATTTGACCAGCAGGGGCAGGGCGCAGGATACGGGGATGATGGAACAGATCCGCAGCGCGGTTTTCAGTTTCTCCGTCATCCCCAAGAGGACAAGAAAGATCCCGGCGAAGCTTCCCATAAAAACCAGGAAGATGATGGCGTAGCGGCGGTCCAGGGTTTCCAATTCCCGGGGAAGGAGAAAACCCGATCCCCGCTCCCGGTTCCGGTTGAGGTTTTCCCGCAGCGTTTCCGCGGCCGCGCTGGCGCTCCCCGCGGCCAGGTGAACCGTAAAATAGCTTACCCGCCTTCCGTCCCGGCGGTAGATTGCCCCTTCGCCGGGCAGTTCCTCCAGGGCGCCCAGGGTTTCCAGACGGATGGGACCGGAGGAGGAGGGGAGGGCCAGATTTGCCAGGGAGGATCGGGAACCCCCGGCCAAGCCCCGGCCCATGACGCGGATGTCAATCTCCCGGTCCCCCTGCAGCCACTTGCCGGTTACCGGACCGAATAGGAGCCAGCGCAGGGAAGAGGCCAGGTCCCGGACTGTAAGGCCTGACTTGGCCAGGACTTCCCGGTCCGGCGTAAACGCGATGACCGCGGCCGGGTCTTTGAAGTTGAGCACGGTTTGTACGGTCCCCCCCAGTTTCCCCGCGATCTCCGCCCCCTCCCTGGCCAGTTCCCGGGACCGCTCCCCCTCGGCGCTCACCGCGGTAACCTCTATTTCGTAGAGGCCGGACTTAAAACCCGCTTCCGCATCGGGGACATAGAGAAAGCCGTCCCCCAGGAGGGGGGAGAGGGAGAGGATCCGGTCCGCCAGGTCCCCGCGGCCTGTGACCGTCCCGTCAAAACCAATCTCAAATTCCCCGGCGCCGTTTCGGCACTCCAGCCCCACGAACCGTACCCCCTGCTCTTTTCTTATGGCGCGGCCCAGGTCCTCCAGGTCCCGGTGAACCGCGGCCGCGCTCTTGCTGCTTTCAAATTCGGCGGACACGTAGAGCAGGGGGAGGCGGAACTGGAGGTTAAGATTCTTGCCGGAGTAAAAGAACAGGACGAATGCCGACAGGCCCAGGACCGCATAGATGGTTACGGCAATTCGGCGCCGGCCCAGGGCAAAGGAAGAGGCCAGGTATCCCAGGGCCGCGGCGGCCCTGCAGACGCGGCGGGGGAGGCCTCCGGCCTTTTTGGCCGGTCCGGTTTTCTTAGCCGTCTCCCCCCGCGGCGGGCCCAGGAAGGGGGCAAAGAAAAAGAGTCCCAGGACGAGGGAATTGGCCACCATGGCCATGACGGCCAGGGCGCTCCGCTGTATCCCCGGAGTAATGCTGTCCAGGAAGCAGAGGGGAAAGATGACCAGGAGGGTGGTGAAGGCCGAGGCCGCAATGCCCCTGGAAAGCTCCTTTACCCGTTCCGCCGAAGAGGCGATCACCAGCCAGGGATCGATGGCCAGGCCCAGGGAGATGGAGAGGCCGGAAAGAACGTACTGATCGATCCCCATGTTGATGATCCGCAGGAATCCTAAGGACCAGATCACGCAGACCGGGAGGAACAGGATGATGAGCAGGACGGCCCGGAGGGAGGAAAAGAAAAAGGGAATGATGATGATGACCGCGGCAAAACTCTGAATCAGGGCGGCGGCCATGCCCCGGATCATTTCCCGCTGGACTTCCCCCTCGTCCCGCAGGATTTGGCATGTGGTGGTTTCAAGCAGTTCCCTGCAGCGCCGGGACAGGGTCATAAGGTTTGCCCCCGGAACAGCGGTAATTGAAATACCCGCGCACTCCCTGCCGTCCAGGGTAAAAATTTCCCGCTGTTCCCTGGGGCCCAGACCGATATCGGCAAAGTACCTCAGGGCGCTGATCTCCTCCCCGGCCTTGACGGGAAGTTCTTTTATTTCCTCCAGGTCCCCGATCCGGGTTTTGAATTGGATCTGTTCATTGGTTTCCTCCCCGTAGCGTATGGCTCCGGGGCTGAGGACATTGGCATCCTGCACCATGCCGCCCAGGGCCGCGGGGTTAAGTCCGGTCTCCGCCCCCCGGTCCGGATCAAATTTAATGTGGACTTCGCTGACGGAGCCGCCGCTTACCACCACTTCCCCCACCCCTTCCAGGTTTTCCAGTTCACCCTTCAGGTTATGCTCCAGATAGGTCCGCAGATGGTTGAGGCTTTCCCCCTCGTCAGCCAGGATCGCCGCACTGAGGAAGGGACGCCGCCCCCCCGATTCATAGATCCTGGGCTTCTGAACCGCCTGGGGCAGGTCCCGGTAAAGGGAGTCCACCGTATCCCGCAGGGCCAGGTAGACCTTCTTTTTTTCCGTCCCCTGCCCCCCCAGCCCCCTCCGGGAGTTCCGGTTAAAAAAGACCGTGGTTTCCGTAAGCCCGTAGTCGCAGACCGTGCGGATCTCCGCCACATTTCCCAGCGCGGAGATACCCTCTTCCAGGGGTGCGGCGATGAGCTTTTCCATTTCCCCGGCGTCCATGCCGAAGTATTCGAAACGAATCCGGTACACAAAATGGGATTCCGGTTCGGCGTTAAAACCCTTCCCGTTCCAAAAGGCAAAGGCGGAGAGGATCGTGATAATAATAAAAATAAAAAAGGCCGGCGAAGCCTTCACGGGGCCCTTCATTTTTTCCTCCCCGTAAAGGCGATACAGAGGGGGACGATGAGGAGTACCAGTACCAGGGAAAGGCTTAGTCCCCCCAACAGGGCGATGGATAGGGAAGCTTGGGTATTGACGGCGAAGGGATCAAAGGCGAAGGGGATAAGGGCCGCCAGGGTAGTAATGTTGGTGATAAGGATGGCCCGCAGTTTTTTTGAGCAGTTTCTGATTATCAGGGGAATCCGCATCCCCCGATCCGCGGCTGCCGGGGACACGCAGGACTCGTAGAGGAGGATGGAGTTGTTGATCGAAATGCCGAAGAGGACCACCAGGGCGATCATGCTGTTGATGTCCGGTTTCACGCCGGTGACGAGGAGGAGGATGAAGGCCCCGGCAAAGGAGGGGGGGATGGCCAGGAGGAGGATCAGGGGGATCAGGAAAGACTCAAACTGGGCCCCCATGGACAGGTACAGCAGGACCAGGGTAATCGCCAGGAGGACCAGGCCGGTGCGGATCATCTCCTCCGTTTCCTCCCCTTTGGGGGAGAGGACGGAGAACTGTTCCCCCAGGGCCCTGGGCAGGGGGAAACTGAAGACTTTGGCGTCCCGGCGGTTGTAACGGTAGAGCGCCGCCTCCCCCTGTTCTTCCTCCATCCCCCCCAGGAAACGCAGGGGAATGGCGCCGGACTCGATGCTTACCATGGTTTCCCCGAGCTCCTGGGGGGATCGCAGGTCCTCCTCCCGCAGCTTGATGACCAGGGGTAGTTCCCTTCCCCCCTCGTAGTAACTTTCGCGGATACCCTCCAGCACATCCCTGGCAATTTGGGCAACGTACTGGGCGTTCAGGGAGAAGCGGGCCAGGGCGAGCCGGTCGGGAATGAAGGCGGAACTTGTCCTCATGGCGTGGGGTGCAAATCCGGAGGAAGCCCCGGCGCCGGGAAACTGTTCCGCTCCCCCTTCCCCCTCGAGTTCCGCCAGCAGGGCCTCCGCCGCGGCCCGGACCCCGGCGGGGCTCTCCCCCCGGACAAGGTTTTCCGCGTCCCCCATGTTGAGGGCCTCGGCCAATATATCCCGGCCGCCGCCGAAGGCCGGGATATAGGGAGTCCTGGTGAAATGCGCGGCAATCAGGTCCCGCAGGGCGGCGCCTTTTCCCCGGCCGTGGGCGGTGAACCTGATCTTTTCCGGGATGACCGCCGGTTGAACCAGCCGGGGGTAGTCGTCCTTTTCAAGGCCCCCGCTTATTTCCAGGGCTTCGATCTCCTTAATTTCTTCCAGACCCCGGCTCAGTTCCAGGGCAACGCGGCGCATCTTTTCCAGCGCCGTTCCCGCGGGGAAGCTCAGCTCAAAGGAGACGGAGCTTCCGGGCAGTTCGGGAAGCAGGGTAAATTCCGAAAGCCCCAGGCACAGGAGGCCCGCGGCAAGGCAGGCCCCCAGGGGGAGCAGGGCGAAGCGGGGCCTTCTGAAAAGGAAGCGGAGTATCCGCCGGTAACGCGCCTCCAGGCCCCCGGTAAGCCGGCCGGATTCCCCGGCAAGAGTCTTCGGCTTCATAAGGCTGACCACGGCGGGGATGTAGGTAAAGGAGAGGAGGCAGGAAAATGAAATTGAGGAAATTACCGCCGCGGCCAGGTCGCTGAAAAGTTCCCCCAGGAGTCCGGGGATAACGAAAATGGGAACAAAGACGATCACCGTGCTAAGGGCGGAGGCCCCGGAGGAAAGGGCCACGGCGCCTGCCCCCCGGATCACCGGCTCGGGCCAGCGGGCCCCATCCCAGGTCCTCAGCTCCCCGTCGATCTGTTCCACCGCCACTACCCCGGCGTCAATGACCATGCCGATGCCGATGGCCATGCCCGAAAGGGACATCAGGTTAAGGGAGCGGCCGCTTATCGCCAGGCTCAACACCGCGGCCAGGGCGGAAAGGGGGATGACGCCGGTGACCACCAGGGATAGTTTTACCGATCGCAGAAAAATGAACACCACCAGACCCGCGGACAAGACCGCGGCCAGGGCGGAAAACAGGAGGGACCGCAGGGATTCTACAATCTGGTCCGAAAGGTCCTCGGCAATTTCAAAGCGGTACCAGGGACTGTACAGCAGGGCGAGGTTTTCAATCTCCTTCTTTACCTGTCTGGACAGGGGGAGGGGAGGGGAGTCCTGCCCCTTCCGCACCCCTATCCTGATACATTCGGCGGCCCGGGAAATTCCCGCCCCGGCGGAACGGTAAAGAAAAAAACTGTCCCGCCGCCCGCTCTTCCTTTCCACCTCCGCGATATCCCCTACCCGCAGAAGACTCCCCTGATCCCAGGAGAGGGGGGTGTTTTTAAGTTCCTCCAGGTTCCGGTAAAGCCCCGATGTCTTTACGGTATATTCCAGGTCCCCCTCCCGGATGGTCCCTCCGGGGTATTCAAAGTTGGCGGCCGCGATGATCCCGGCCGCGGAGGAAAGGTCCAGGCCCCGGGACTCAAGGCCGGATTTTTGAAAACGGACATGGATCTCCTCTTCCTCTCCCCCGGAAACCGTGACCCCGGCCGCGCCCCCCAGCCGCTGCAGCCTGGGTTTGATGTCGGTCTCCGCGATGTACCGCCCATAGCGGAGGTCCCCGTCCATGGGAACCAGGATAATAGTAATACTGTCTTTCCCGTTTCCGCTTTCCCGGCTTACCTTGGGTTTGGAGCAGAACGAGGGGAGTCCTTCGTAACAGAGATCGATGATCTCCCGGCTTTCCGCCAGGGCCAGGTCCGTATCGATACCCCAGTGCAGTTCTATCCGCAGCAGGGAAAGCCCCTCCCTGCTGACCGACGAAAGGGATTTAAGGCCCCCCAGCGCGGCAAAGGCATCTTCCAGGGGGATGGTCACCATGGTCCGCATCTCCTCCGCCGTAACTCCCGGATATTCGGCGCCGACGATGAGGAAACGTTCCTCCATGAGGGGAAGGAAATCCAGGGGAATAACGAATACGCAGGTG
Organism: Treponema sp.; assembly: GCA_031274285.1. GTDB lineage: Bacteria > Spirochaetota > Spirochaetia > Treponematales > Breznakiellaceae > JAISFT01. Next base: position 15,196 of record JAISQJ010000105.1, read on the forward strand.
ATCCCCAGCATGACCAGGCCCCCAAGGACGGAGAGCACGGAGAGGGGATGACAGGCGGAAAAGCGGATAAGTTTTTTTATCATGCTTTATTCCAGGTAATGGTGACGTCGCTTCCCAGGGCATTTCCCAGGGAATCCTCCAGGGAGGAACGGATCAAAAAAACGAGAAGCCCCGGCTGCACGGTATTTTCTATCTCCAGGCCGTAAACCAGGGCGCAGAGTTTTTTCCCCGGTCCCGCCGTAAGACCGGCATCGTTAAAGGGGCCGGCCCGGTAGGAGGACTCATCCAGGACCCTTAGCTGTTTTATCGAAACATAGGCGCAGGCATTGGTGGCGGAGATGGAAAGGGAACCCATGGCGGACGAGGGGGCCAGGGAAGAAGCCTCCTGGGAGACAGCGAACACCAGACACAGTTCCGTGGCCGTGATCGCACCGGTGGTGGGGAATGCAGTCACCTCAAGGGCCAGGGAATCAAAATCCGTTTCCTCCCCCAGAATCTTCACCGAGTCCTTAGCGTCGAAGAAACCCCGCAGGAACCGGGGAGGCATGTATCGGGGCGCGTCAAAGGTCAGGGGAAAAACCAGGTCCTCTGCGGTCTTGTCTCCCCCCTCCGTGCCTATGCCCTTCCGCACCGTAAGGGTATAGGTTTCCCCCCAGACAGGTTTTTGGCTAAGGGAAATGCGGGCCCTGGTCCGGGAATCCCGTTCCCCCCGGACGCTTATGCCCAGGGAAGGCTGTACTTCGAGGTAGCCCGCCAGTGATTCTATTTCCACGTTCCGGGTAAAGCTGATATCGAATTCCGCATCCAGGGGCAGGGCGGCGTTGGGCCCGCCGCTTACCAGGTTTCCCCCTCCTTCCGGGTTAAGCCACGCGAGGCTGATCCCCGGAGCGGAACGGTCGTCCCCCAGGAGGAAACTGCCGGTAAACGGGAGGATCATGCTGTTCCGGGATCGATCCAGCAGGGCCGTGGAGACGGAGACGGTGTAGCGGACCCCCAGGCTAAGGGGCTTAACCGGCAGGATTACCGCCTCCCGGTAATCCGCCTCCCAGCGGATCACATGGCTGGGGGAGGGATCGATCCGCAGGGCCCCCTCCAGGGAAACGGGGTCCACGGGTTCGGAAAAGAAAAGCCGGATCTCCGCGGGGGCCTGTGCCAGGATGCTCCCGTCCGCGGGCAGGATTGCCCTTACCCGGGGGGCCTCCCCTTCGGCCCTGGTAAAAAATTCCCGGTGAAAATCTTCTTCCAGGGAATTTCCCTGCCGGTCTTCCGCCGTGGCGGTGACGCTTATGTGGTAGCCCCTGCCTTCCCTGATCCCGTTTACCGGAAAGAACCAGAGATCCCGGTCTTCAAAGCTGAAGCGCCCCTCAAGTTTTGTCCCGTCCTCGGTCATGGAAAAGGCCTTGAGAATCGACGCCTCCGAAGGGGATGCGGAAAACTGAAGCAAGGCCCCTTCCTGTTCCAGGCTGCAGGACAGCACCCTAAGGGGCGGGAGCAGCCATTGAGCGCAGGAGTTAAGCAGGGCCAACAGTAAAACTGCTAGTAGATTCTGAACACGTACCATAGGTCCTCCTTGAGGTACTCTCCGGCGCCGTTGACGGGCCCCTGTTTTCCGGAGACGATTTTTATCTGGTAGTAATTGTCTATCCCCGCCCCGGAGGGGCTGAGGTTTTCATAGAGGAGACTCAGGACCGCGCCCCCGTCCTCCCACCTGGCGGAGGCCAGCGCGGGATTCAGGGCGGAGGCGGGAAACAGGGCGGACAGGGAAACCGCGTCGGCGGCGCCCTTGCGGTTGGCCTGGGGGATGGCGCTGGAAAAGGCGATCGTTACTCCCAGACTGGGCGGCGCCGATGGGGTCAGCAGGTGGTCCTGGAGCACGCCGCCGGGCAAAAGAGAATCCGCCCTGGAATCCAAAGTCACCCTTTCCAGTTCCAGGTAACGGCCGGCGCTTGTAAAGTAGAACCGCGCTTCCTCAAAGAGGGAGAGGCCCAGGGAATCCTTTACAAGCTGGGAAAGGGTGACGCGGTATTCCGTCTCAAGGCGGTAGTCCTCTTCGGGGAAAAAGACGACGGCATGTTCCCCGGCTTCCTCAAAATAGCCCTTGATCGAGGGATAAAAGGAAATGCCCGAACGGAGGGAACCGTGATCCATGGGCTTGGAAAAGATGAACCCTATGCCCTGTCCGTTTTCCAGATTCCGGTCCAGGCCGGTCCCCCGTTTCCACAGATAGGGCTGACCCAGGGACCTGTCCACGGGGCAGAGTTCCAGGGCGTAGGGAACCTCAAGATCGCCGGGGCCGGAAAATACCCCCGAGTATTCCCGTTTCATAAGGTAGCCGTCCCCGCTCGCTATGCCCTTGATGGTCCAGGTGTACAGGGTATTGATCTGCCAGGGCGACTTGGGGGTGATTCGCACTTCCGCTCCCAAAAAATCGCAGTAGTAATCCATGCCGGGATTCAGGGAGAACAGCGTGGCAAAGGAGGTGACATCCGGGGTCTTGGAGAATCTGAATACCAGGCTGTCATGTTCCATGGCGGAAGAGACGAGGGTAAATTCGTTTCCCTCCAGACCGTAGATAAAGCCCCTGAGCACCCGCGCCGTGTAGGTCCTGCCGTCCTCCATGGGGATTTTTCCGTCCAGGCTGAGGCCGTAGTGTTCCCCCTTTTTCCAGCCCGTCAGGGGTCTGATATGCAGGGTCCTGCCTTCCCAGGTAAAAACCGGGCTGCGGCTTAAACCCCCTTCGGTAAGTACGATGCTCCGTTCCGTCTCGCCCCTGCCGGGCGTGATGGAAAAATCAAGGGCCACGGTTTCCCCCTGGTAGTATTGCTGTCCCTCGCCCACCGAACAGGAAATATCCAGGTATTCAAAACTAAGGGGCGGTGTACAGGCTGCTAGGATCATGAGGGCCAGGATCGATGCCCTCCGGCTAAGGTTCCGCACGCCGGCCCTCCGGCTAACGGTATTCCACATTTAGGCCCTCCTTGAGGTAGGGGGAAGGTTTGTCTATCACCAGATCCCCCTCCCCCAGGCCGGAACTTATCCAGAGCAGCCCCTCCTGCCTTGCCTTGACCCGGACATCCTGAAGTACCGCGATGCCGTTAATAACGCAGAAAACCTGGCCCTCCTCCCCCGAATCCCGCCGCAGGAGGGATGTTTCGGGGATCACCGGGTAGGGTTCCCCCTGACCCCTGGGAATCCGGCATTTGACAAACATGCCCGGCCGGATAAGGCTGCCGGTGTTAACCAGTTCCGTCTTCACGGAAAAATTGCCGCTCTGGGGGTCGGCCACGGGGGAAATTTCCGCAATCCCCGCATCAAAGGCCAGGCCCAGGGAGGGTATGTCGAGGTACAGGGGGGCCCCGGTTTTTATGTCCCGGATATCCTGTTCCTGGACAAAGAAGACGCCGTAAACCCTGGAAATGTCCATCACCGTGGCCAGCTTTTCATTCCGGCCCGCGAATTCCCCAATTTCAAAGTACAGGGCCCCCAGGACCCCGGAAACGGTGGACCGGACCACCAGTTCCTCCATGAGCCGTTCCGTGGAGTCCAGGTTCTTCCGGGCGTTCCGCAGATTCGCCTCCGCGGCCTCGGCCTCCGCCCTGGCCGTGCGGGTATTAAGGCCGATAAACTGTTCCTTTCTTTCCTCGCTGTCCGCGGACACCGTAATCCCCGCGGCTTCCAGATCAAGTTCCCGCAGGCCCAGGGAGCTAATCTCCAGGTCCTTCCGCAGCATCTTGATCTCCGCGTCCTGGGCAAGGACGGATAGTTCCAGGTTCCGGTAGGCCTCGTCGGTCAAACCCCCGAGCTCCCAGAGTTCCCGCCGGTTCTTTAGGGACAGTTCGGCCTCCGCCAGTTCCAGTTCTTTTTGATCCAGGCTGAGCCGCTGCCGCTCCACCGACAGGAAACGGCTTTCCGCCCCCAGCCGGGCCTCCTGCAGCTTGGTTTCCGCCAGGGCCATGCCGGTGCGGGCCTGTTCCAGGGCTATGAGGGCCTGATCGTATTGAATCTCCAACTGCACGTTTTTCAGCCGGGCAATGGGGGAGAGCCGGTCTACCCAATCCCCTTCGCGGACCAGGATGGCGGTGATGGTTCCCTCAACCTGAATCGTAATGTCGTTTTTTGCCTTGTAGGTGATGGTCCCAAAGCTGGCCAGTTCGTTTTGCAGCAGTTTTATTTCCACCGGCTTTGCCTGTACCGTCATGGCCGCGGTTTCACCATCCTCTTTCCCGCGGCCGCATGACAAAAGGGCCGCCGCAAGGCCAAGCCCCAAAAACCTAATGATTCCGGCACGCATCGGCCAAACCTCCAAACGGGAAATTGGTTTGTATTTCCAGATTCCGCTCCAGGGCGGAGACCTGGGTACGGTAATCGGCCAGGGAAATCCTGGCCTGGGCCAGGCTGCTGAGTTCCGCCAGATAGTCGATACGTTTCATTTCCCCCTTCTCAAGCTGCAGGCGGGAAAAGAGCAGCCGCTTTTCCATGACATCGATCCGCTTTTCCGTATTACCGGCGGCCCGCAGTTTGTTATCGTGGGAGATAACCAGCTCGTATAAACTTTCCCGCAGTTCCCGCTCCCCCTCCGGGAGCCGCAGGGCGGATTCAAGGAGATTCAGTTCCGCCAGGTTCCGGGTAAGGGGATAGGCCGGGAGGGGGCGGAGATTCGCCTGAAGGCCGCCGGAAAGCTGCCGCAGCCTGGAACGTTCAAACCCGGCCCCCCTGGACGCGTTGAGGGAAAGAAAGTCCAGGCCGGAAAAGTCAAAGGTAAACTGCAGGGCATAGACAGGTTCGGTTAGGGGATAGGAGTTCCCGGAAAAAGAGATACTCCCCTGGGCGCCGATGGAAGGGAGGTACCAGCGCCTGGCGTAATCATGCTCTTTGCGGCTGTACTCAAGTTCCAGCCTTAGCTTTCGCAGGGCCACGCTGGCGTCCCGCAGCAGGGCCCAAAGGTAGTCCAGCCACGGCTCGTAGTAAAGGTATTCGGACTCTTCGGGGAGGCCGGCATTGATCCTCAGTTCCACCCCCTCGTTCAGGTTAAGGGCCGCTTTAAACTGCCGCTCCATGGCCCCCAGGTCCCGCAGGCCCTGATCGCAGTCCTGCTCTATCTCCATAAAGGAGGCCGTATATTCAAGGTAATCGGTCTCCAGGGCAAGCCCCAGTTCCATTTCCCGTTTCAGGATGGCAAGCTGCCGGGCCGCCTGATCCAGCAGGTCCTTCCGGATATCCGCGGTTTCCCGCAGCAGCAGGTATTGGTGGTACAGGGACATGACGGTGGATAAGAAGGAGCGGTACTCGGCCTCGGATTCCTGCTGGCTGTAGAGGGCCGACAGCCGTCCCGCTTCATAGGCCAGTTTCTTCCTGCCGCCGTCAAAGATTTGCTGGGACAGGGAGAAGCTTATGGATCTCGTGCGGGAGTCCGCGGCCAGCATGGCGGTGCTGTCGGATTCGGAAAGGGAAAAGCTAAGGGAGGGGAGAAAATCCTGGATCCCCAGCTTCGCGGTCCCCATGCCCAGGAGCGCCCTCTGCCGCCTGATGGTCCAGGCCCGGGAATTCTCTACCGCGGCCTCCGCGGCCTGGGAAGCGGAATTAATGACCAGTTCCTGGGCCCCCGCGGGGTGCAGAACCCGGAGGGCAAGCAGTAAAACTAAGGCCCTACGCATGGCTTCCTCCGTATTGCCCGGTTTCCCGGTTCCGTTCCTGCCGGGCCGCCAGTATTTTTCTCAGGGCCCGTTTTAGAAGGCGGTACTGTTCCTTGGAGGAGAGGATGCTGCGTTTCCCCACGGAGTATTGGTAGACCCTCCCCAGCACTTGGCCCGCTTCATCCCGGACAAGGCAGTCGATATAAATGGTGTTAAGAAGTTCCACGCTGTGGAGAAAGGACCGTTGTTCCACGCGGATATCGATGAGGGTGTGGATCGTGTTTTCGCCGTCCGGGGGAAGGTCCGCCGCCAGCAGCGTTTCGGCGATTACCCCGATCTGGGAGGCCGCCCGGTCCTCCTTTACATGATCCACCGTGACCTCTACGGCCCCTACCCGGTAATCCCAGACCGCCGGCGCCGGGGGATAGGAATCCCAGGACCCGCTGCCGGCGCCCGTGGCACAGGACAGGAGGGCCGGTAATACTACTGCCGGAAAAAATTTAATCCAGTTCTTCATGTTCGTCTCCTTCATGAAATTGCCGGGGCGCCCCGGCGGAGGGATGTTGAGGATCGTCCCGGACGATCCCTGCGGCCGCATCCGTCAACGCGGCCAGGGAAATATTAGAGCCGGAGACAAGCCTCGCCTTTTCCAGGGAAAGGGCCGCCCGGTCGGAAAGCCCCAGGCTGTGCCAGGCAAGGGCCATGTCAAGGTAAACCTTGGCCGAATCGGTAAGCGCGGCCTCGGCCCGCCGTCCCATGGAAAGCCGCTTTTCCCAATCCCCGGTATTGCCCGCCAGCAGGGCATAGAGGTAGAGGACCCGCCAATCCGTGGGGTTAAAAGACAGCTCCCGGTCCAGTGCGGCCTGGACGTCCCTGGGATTCCCCGGTCCCTCGGCCAGTACCATGCAGCGCAGATTCCAGAGCCGGGCTTCGGTATATTCGGGGTGCCTGGCGCAGAGGCCGGCGAATACCGCCCCCGCTTCGGCCAGGCGGTTTTGGAAAAAGAGGATCTTCCCCTCCAGCAGTCCGGCCTGGTAGAAATCCGAATCCAGCTTCAGACTCTCCCGGACGTAGTCCAGGGCTTCCCCGTGGCGTTCCTGGGCGTAGGCTTCGGCCGCGGCCACATAGGCCTCCTCCGCCCTGCCGGCCCTCTGTTCCGGCGGACCGCAGGCGCACAGAAGCAGGGCCCCGGAAAGGGCTGCCCAGGAAAGGGCGGTCCCGGCTAAGAACGTCTTAAGGGCTCCCATATCCCCTCCTAGTAACCCATGAGCCGGGTAAGTTCTTCCCATGCGGCCTTGGCAAAGGGACCGTCCTTATCCAGGGCGATGATCCGCTGCAGCGCGGGGCTAAAACTCTGATAGGTATCGGGGTAGGCCAGACGGGCCCCCAGCCAGAGATTCCAGTAGTAGCTTGGAAATAGACGAAAGTAGGGTTCCAGTTCCGCCAGGCGGCGGAATTCTTCGGGGGAGATGTGCCCCGGCCCGCCGGTTATCCGGTTTTTCAGCGCCGCATAGGAAGCGGCAAACGCTCCCGTCAGGGGATTCTCCCCTGTCAGGGGATTCTCCTCCGCTAGGGCCTTCTCCCCCGCCGGGGGGTTTTCCTCCGCGCCGGGGACCAGGAATCCAAGGCCCCCCGCCGCGTCCTGAAATTCCCGGTACCCCGAGCGGAATTCCTGTTCCAGGTAGGCGGCCCAGCCGGCCTTCTCCTGGTCCCCCGCGGCCCGGTAAACCGCGGCGCCGAAGTAGCCCAGGCCCGGGAAGAAGGCCCCGGTTTCAAAGTAGCGGTCCAGCGCCGCGGCCGCGTCAGCCGGCCGTTCCGCCTGGGCCAGGAGGAACAGGTAGGCCCGCAGTTCCGCCTCCCCCGCGGCGGCCCCGGCGCGGAACAGGTCATCAAAAATTGTAAGGGCCTCCCCGTATTCCCGCCGGGCGATAAGGATATGTCCTTTGAGGAAGCGGTAGGCTTCCCTGCCCTCCCTGTCCGCCTCGATGGCCTTATCCGCGTAGCCCAGGGCCCCTTGATAATCCCCCTGGGCAAGGTAGAGCCGCCCCAGGGCGCCGTACATGATGGGGACATAGTCTGCCCGGCCCTCTTGCCGGCTCTCCTCCAGGCGGCCGTCCTCCCGGCCCGTGATAAGCGTCTCCGCCCGGCGCAGGTAATCTTTTGCCCGGCCCGTTTCCCCGGTACTCAGGTAGTAGGTTCCCAGGTCCACCTTGGCGCCGAAGTGGCCGGCGTGGCGGAGTTCAAAATCCTCCAGCGCCGAAACCAGCCGCTCCCCCGCCGCCCCCGAATTAAGGATGGCCTCATACTCCCCCTCACCGGACTTTCCCCCCGCACAGGAAACCCCGGAAAGCAGGGTTCCAAACACGAGGAGGATAAACAAGTTAAGCGTCATGCAAAACCTCCACCCTATTAAGGGTGCGATCCTGCATGGCGCTTGCTTGTTTTGAAAAAAAAATTAAAAAATTTTTCCCGCCCTTACCGGGGCCCCGCCCTTACCGGGGCTTAAACCCCTTGAGCCGCAGGGCGTTGCTCAGTACCGATACGGAGGACAGACTCATGGCCGCGGCGGCAAAGATGGGGTTAAGCAGGGGGCCGCCGAACAGGTACAGGACCCCCGCGGCCAGGGGGATCCCCAGGGTGTTGTAGCCGAAGGCCCAGAAAAGGTTCTGCTTGATGGTACGGATGGTCCGCTTGCTTAAATCAATGGCCGTGCTCACGTCCGCCAGATCGCTGCGCATCAGCACAATGTCCGCGGATTCCATGGCCACGTCCGTGCCGCTCCCGATGGCAATGCCGATGTCCGCCTGGGCCAGGGCCGGGGCGTCGTTGATGCCGTCCCCTACCATGGCCACCGCGCCGCGGCTTTTCGCCCGAGCGCCCGAACCCCCTCCGGCGTTCTGCAGCTTTTTTATCTCCGCCGATTTATCCTGGGGCAGCACCTCCGACAGGACCCGGCTTATGCCCACCTGCCGGGCGATGGCCTCCGCAGTCTTCCGGTTATCCCCGGTGATCATGGCGGTTTCAATGCCCATCTTGCGGAGTTTTTCTATGGCCCCCAGGCTGCTTTTCTTGACCACGTCGGCCACCGCGATGATCCCCGCCAGCTTTCCGTCAAAGGCCGCGTACATGGGGGTTTTACCTTCCTCCGCCAGCCGGTCGGATTCGGTTTCCAGCTCCGCCAGGCTAATGCCCCGCTCCTCCATGAGCTTCCGGTTTCCCACCAGCACCCGGCTTGGGCCGCCGGCCTCCAGTTCCACCTCGATGCCCCGGCCGGTAAGGGATTCAAAATTCCGGGCCGCCAGCAATTCCAGCCCCCGCTCCTCCGCCCCGAACACCACGGCCTGGCCCAGGGGATGCTCAGAGCCCTTCTCTGCGGAGGCGGCAAAGCGCAGCAGTTGGTCTTCCCCCATTCCCCCTGCGCCGATAAGGTCCGTCACCGCAGGCTTCCCCTCGGTAATGGTGCCGGTCTTGTCAAACACGATGGTTCGTATCTTGTGGGCCGTTTCCAGGGCTTCGCCGCTCTTGATCAGGATGCCGTTTTCCGCCCCCTTGCCGGTACCCACCATGATGGCCGTGGGGGTGGCAAGACCCAGGGCGCAGGGGCAGGCGATGACCAGGACGGAGATAAAGATGGTCAGGGCGAATTCCGGGTCCCTGGTACCGATATACCAGGCCGTCCCCGTGGCTGCGGCGATAAGGCACACGATGGGGACAAAGTAGCCGGACACCACATCGGCAAGCTGGGCGATGGGAGCCTTGGACCCCTGGGCCTCCTCCACCAGCCGGATGATCTGGGCCAGGGCCGTTTCGCTGCCCACCTTGAGGGCCTTAAACTGGATGACCCCGGTGGTATTGATGGTGGCGGCGTACACCGGGTCCCCGGCCTTTTTATCCACCGGCATACTCTCGCCGGTCAGCATGGATTCATCAACGGCGCTGCGGCCGCTGGTAACTTCGCCGTCCACGGGAATTTTGGAACCGGGCCTTACCAGGATGCAATCGCCGGCAACCACTTCATCAATGGGAATTTCCTTTTCAACGCCGTTCTGTAGGATCACCGCGGTCTTTGGCGCCAAGCCCATGAGTTTCTTGATAGCCTCGCTGGTTCTGCCCTTTGAAACCGCTTCCAGGGATTTACCCAGCAGGATCAGGGTGATAATGACCCCGGCGGTTTCAAAGTACAGGGAGTCCACCGCCATGTGGACCCCCCGGTATATCTGGAAAACATTGTACAGGCTGTAAATCACCGCCGAGGAAGTCCCGATGGCGATAAGGCTGTCCATGTTGGGGCTGCGCTGTACCAGGGCCTTAAAGCCCACGGTATAAAAACGGTAGCCCACGGCGATGATCGGGATAACCAGGGCCAGCTCCACCAGGGCGTAGATAAGGGGAAATTTCATCGGCGCCAGGGCCTGGGGAAAGGGCAGGCGTATCCATTTGATCATGGGGACCATGGCAATGTAGAGCAGGGGGAGGCCGAAGGAGGCGGAGATGATAAACTTCGTCCACAGCACCCTAATGGCCTTTTCCTTGCGGATTCGGTCCTCGTCCACCGCGCCGGGGCCGGTCCGCTCCAGGGCCTGGTAGCCGGCCTTGACAATGCATTCCTTGATGCCGGAAAGCCGCAGGGCCTGGGGGTCAAAGATCACCGTAGCCTTTTCGGAGGCCAGATTCACCGACGCGCTTTCCACCCCCGCCAGGCGGCGGAGGGCCCGTTCTATCCGCTGGGCGCAGGCCGCGCAGGTCATGCCGCCGATACTTACCGTTTGGGTTTCCATCGCCCTTCCCCCTTAGCTCCGCTTCCACCGGGCAAAGATACCCTTTGCCCTGGTTAAAAAATCCCTGGAAATGGTAATGCTTACCCCGTCCACCGTTTTATTGGCCGGGGGAATCGGCACCGGGTTGCAGCCCCCCGACCGGACTTCCACCTGTCCCATCCTAAAACGGTTCCCGCAGTTCTGGCAGACCAGCACGCTCCCCTGCTGTTTGTAAAAACCCCGCCCCGATCCGTAGCAAACCTGGCAGGTATTAAAGGCGGTCCTCACGGATCCGTCCGGCGCCTTTACCGCGATTACCTCCAGCCTGGTTCCCTCGATGTCAACGGGGTAGAAAATAGCGTTGCTGTTCAGCTCCGCCAGGGGGATCACCAGGTCCCTGTCGGCAATGGCCGGCTTAACCAGATTCAGCGGGGTGGACTGGGCAAAAGCGCCGGCCCCGGCGGAAAACAGGAACGCCGCGGCCCCGGCAAAAAACCATTGTTTGATCTTTACATTCTTACGCATCACCTACTCCTTAGCGGTCAAAATAGGCGTCGGGGTAGATAAAGGTTTCCCTCTCCGCGGCCTCGGCCTTAATCGCTTCAAGATCAATGTTGTTAATATCGTCCACCACCTTAACGCAGCCGTAATACACATAGTCGGCGGTGGAAAAATCAAAATCCTCCGACGGGACGGAAAGGGCGATGATATTATCCCCCTGGGCCATGTCCAACTGCTCGTAGTAAAGGGGGAAAATTAAACGGCTGTTTCCTTCGTCAAGGGAATCGTTGTTGATGGTCCATTCCAGGGGAATATTTTTTTGCACCACGATGACCGCCGGTTCAAAACCGGAATCCCGCAGCCTCATGGCCGCCTGCTGTTTCCGCCCGTCGGGAGTCAATACCGCTGTAGCCGCGGTTTCCGCCGCGATGCTCACCCCCGCAGGCCGCGGCCTTAGGTCCGGTTCCCCCTGGGCGGGCATCGCTTCACCGGCGGCGACTACGGTAATGGAACTGCGGATCATCCCCATCCAGCAGCTATAGGGTATCCTCCCGGTCCGCTGGGGGGTAAATTCGATAAGGTTCTCCCCGGTCTTAAAACGGTGCTCAATGCCGTATTCCCGGATGATCATCCGGTTATTGCAGCCGTTGATGCTGCCCTGGGGCGCGTTGATGGTCCAGGCCACGGGAATCCCCTGCCGGACCGTGATGGCGGGGTAGCGGCCCCCGCTGAGGGTGGAATTGATGATCTGCCTGCCGTCCCGGATTTCAGGCTCAAAGGTCCCGTCCCCTGCGGACCCTGACGTGGACACGGGCATGGCGCTCAGTCTGTTCAGGGGGTTAAACGAATTCAGGGAAAAACCGGAAAGGCTTAGGCCGTTGGACAGCATGGTTAAACCCAGGGCCGCCACCAGCACCGCCCCGGCCCTAACCACCACGGCGCTGAAAGGCCGGCCCCCGCGGCTTAACAGGGAACCCAGGGCGCCGATAAAGAACATCAGCGGCACGGTGCCCAGGCAAAAGATGAACATGGCCGCCGCGCCCCCCAGGGGGCTTCCGGTGGAAAGGGCGTAAAGCTGCATGGCCTGGAGGGGCCCGCAGGGCATTAGGCCATTCAGGAGCCCCACGATCAGGGGATTCTTGCTGGAATCCCTTTTCGCCTCGATATGCCGGGTAAAGACCCTGGGCAGCCGGAGCTTCAAAGCCCTCAGCGCGGGGAAGATCCCCAGCATGTTAAGGCCCATGATCACCATGAATATCCCCGCGGCCGCCTGCACCAGGCCCTGGGTCCGGCCGGAAAGGGTAAGCACCGACCCCAAGGCCCCGGCCAGGGTTCCCACGGCGGTATAGGAGATAAGCCGGCCCCCGTTGTAGAGGAGGCTGGGAACCAGCGGGGTATAGCGCCGGGAAGCGTCGGAAAATCCGGCGGAAAATCCGGCGGAAAATCCGGCGGAAGCGGGGATACACTGGGAAAGGTTGATCCCCCCGCACATGGCCGCGCAGTGGACCGAGGTGATAAGGCCGATGATAAAAATCATCCCGTAGCCCATCCCCGCCTCCGCCAGGGGAAAGGCCGCGGCCAGGGGCGCAAGCTGCCTCATCAGGGCGTAGAGGGCCAGGATAATGATAAGGGTCCCCAGGGGTCGCTTCCAGGATTCCCCCTCCGTTTCTCCCAGAACCCGGTAATCCAGCTTTTCAATAAGGGCGGTTATTTCTTTTTCGGTAATCTCCGCCGGGTCGTAGCCCACCAGGGCCCTGCCGGTCTTGTAGTCCACCCGGGCGCTCGTAACCCCGCGGGCCCCCTTAAGGGCCTTTTCAATCCGGCTTTGACAATGCTCGCAGGTCATCCCGCCGATCCGCAGGGCCGTGATTTTTTCGTTTCCGCTTTCCATACCAGCCTTTCGGCCTCCTTTCCCCCCCCATCATAGGGCCCCATTGTGGCGAAATTATGTCGCCTTTTAATTATTTTTCGGATTTTCCGTATTTTTTCCCCCGCCTGCCGGCAGTTCAACCCGGAACAGGGTTCCCCCTTCGGCACGGCTTTCCGCCCCTATCCTGCCGCCGTGGGCCTTCACGATGGCCGCCGCGATGGTCAGGCCTATGCCCGCGCCGCCGGTATTCCGGCTCCGGGACAGGTCGGAACGGTAAAACCGTTCAAAGATACGGTCTTCTTCACCTTTGCCGATGCCCTGCCCCGTATCGGCCGCCGTAACTTCCAGGAACCCCTTGTCCGCCCCTTCCCCGGCCGGCCTTACCCTGACCGTAACAGAGCCCCGGTCGGTGTACCGCACCGCGTTGGAAAGGATATTAACAAAAACCTGTTTCAGCCGGTTATAATCCCCGTAAACCGGACAGGGCGCCAGGTCCTTTTCCAGGGCGATACCCTTTTCCCCCGCCGCGGGGCGGAACTGTTCCGCCGTAAGGTCCAGCAGTTCCGCCAGATCAAAATTCGTTTTATCCAGGGCCAGATTTTCCCATTCAAGGCTGGTAAGCAGGTTAAGGTCCTCCACCAGTTTGGACAGCCGCAGAATTTCCTCATGGCAGCTCGCCAGTCGCCGGGCCGTCGGTTCCCAGACCCCGTCGATCATGGCCTCCATGGTTCCCTGCAGACAACTCAGGGGAGTCCGCAGTTCATGGGCCACATCGGCGCTCAACTGCCTTTGCCGCCGTTCCCCCTCATCCAGTTCCTCCGCCAGCTCGTTAATAGACCGGGACAGATCCCGCAGTTCCCTGGTTTTGTAATCGTCCCGGATCCGCGCCGTTTTTCCCGTCCCGCGCCCGCCCCCGGCGTGTTCCCCGGCAATCCGCCGGGCCGCCTGGCCGGCCAAAACAATGGGCCGGGAAATGGCGGAGGCAAGGAAAAAGGAAACCGCCGCGCTTAACACGATAAAGCTTAAGCCCGCGGCAAAGAGCACCCGGTTTATCGACGCTAAAAAACCCATCTCCGTCTCGCTGTAAAAAAAGGGACCGTAGGTTTCAATCTTAACCGCCCCAATCGTTTCCTTCCCGTAGGGCAGGGGATAGCGCCGGTCCTCCACCGTACCCTTCAGCCGGTAGTTATGCTCCATCCGCCCGGCAATTTCATCCATCACTGCCGCGCAGTGCAGCATATCAGCGTCCCTGGCGTCCCATATCACCGCGCCCAGGGCATCCTCTATCCGCACAATGTAACCCTCGTGGACAAAACACATCCCCAGGGCCCCCAGGGCCGCCGTGTCAAAACCCGCGGACAGGGGATCGTACTGTTCCGCGATCGTAGCAATAATCTCGCCGCTCCGCTCCCGGATATTGCTTTTAATAAGCCGGGAAAACATGGCCCCGATAGAAAGATTAATGATGCAGGTCAGTACAGCCAGACTAAGGCCGGTAAACAAAGCGTAGGTCAGCATAAGACGTTTTTTCAGGCTTATCATTGACTGCTCTCCCCTTCCCCGGCAAAACGGTATCCCATGCCGTAGACCGTCATAATATACCGGGGCGACCGGGAATCGTCCCCCAGCTTTTGACGCAGCCGCTTGATATGGGTATCCACCGACCGGTCAAAACCCTCAAAATCGTCCCCCTCAAGGCGGTCAAGAATCTCTTCCCGGGTAAAAATCTTGGAAGGCCGGGACATCAGGGCCCGCAGAATCCCGTATTCACGGGAGGTAAGGGCCAGGTCCTTCCCCTTTAGCCATACCCGCCGGTCTTCGGTATTAAGCGCCAAGTCCCCATATACCAGATCCTGCCCCCGGACCCCGTCTTTCAGCGAGCGCCTCAGCGCCGCCTCCACCCTGGCCATAAGCTGCCGGGGACTAAAGGGCTTACAGACATAGTCGTCGGCCCCCAGTTTTAGACAGCGGATAATACTCTCCTCATCAATCCTGGCGGTAAGCATGATAATGGGAACATCGGAAACCTCCCGTATCCGCCTGCACAGATCCTCCCCGGAAAAATCGGGAAGCATCAGGTCCAGCAGCACCAGGGCGGGATCGTATTTTTCAAACAGCGCCGCCCCCTCCTTCCCCGTCTTGGCGCAGATCCCCCGGTAACCGTTACTATCCAGGTAGGAGCTAAGCAGGTCCAGAATCTTTTCCTCGTCATCCACCGCCAGAACCACCGGTTTTTCGCCCATCCTTATCGCTCCCGCGGGCCCTGCCCGGAACACAAATTAAAAGAAAATTGTGGCAGCATTGTGGCGAACCTGTCAAGAAATCCTGGTATCCCGGCAGCAATTCAAAGTATCAAAGTTTCATGCTAAAATGAGGCATGGGACGGGAATTATTTAAGAGGCTCATGGGCACTTTTGACCGGGTGTGCGGACAGATGCCTGATACCAGGCGGCCCG
>JAISQJ010000076.1 GCA_031274285.1 Treponema sp.
CATTCCGCTACGCTCCATTCCCACGCCAAAACTCCGCCACATTTTGTCGGCCCTGCAAATGCTACGCATTTGCTTATCCGGGCCGCCAAAACGTCATATACAGCCGGAACGTTATACGAAATACCGCCTAAAATTATTCGTAAAATTTTCACAAATTTTTACATAAAACATTGACAAAATAATCCAAATATGGTACTATATAAAATAGGTGGTAAAAAATGATAAATTTAGTGGAAGATATTAAGCCCATTTCGTATGTAAAGGCTCATACGGCAGATGTTTTGAAGCAGATTAGAGAAAAAAATAACCCCATGATTATTACCCAGAATGGGGAAGCCAGAGCCGTTTTGATGAATGTAAATTATTATCAAAACATTATGGACGCAATAAATTTGCTCAAAATTTTATCCATAGGAGAAAATGATATAAAAAACGGAAACATAATAACCGAAGAAGAAATGGATAAAAGGATCGAGAAAATATTAGACTAGAAAATGAAATATAAAATCAATTGGTCAAAGGATGCAGGTGAGGAATTAGTTGAAATAGTATCATGGTATAAATATACCTATGGAAAAACTGTTGCCCAAAAAATATATTTGAAAATAAAATCACAGGTTAAAAAATTAAAAGACATGCCCGGAATGGGAAAACCCGTGCAAATATTAAAGGATATTGGAATAAATGATTATCGGCAAATAGTCCAGGATAATTGGATAATTTATTATAAAGTTGAGGCGCAAATAATAAACATAATATCAGTAATAGACGGAAGAAGGAATTTAGAAGAAATATTGTATAAAAAAATAATAGACGGAAAAATAAAATAGTTGTAGGTGCGAAAGCGAGCGAAAGCATTCTTCCTGATTTTCCTTTGTGCGCCTTCGGCGCCTTTGTGGTTTTTATCCGTGTTTTTAGCCTAATAAATCCACTAGGCGAGGGCAGGGGTCGGCCTGCCGGGAGAAACTTGAAAGCGCCGGAAGTGATAATACTAAAAATCGCCCCGCGCCGAAGGCCCGGCCTTAAGGAATTGACCAGTTAAGATACCCATAAATCAGCGGGGTCATGGTATATACGATCAGAGGAAAGTTACCTGTTAGTTTACCTTCATTTCTTATTACCTTGTCAGCATTTACCGCTTCTACAGATGAGTCTGTGTTTTCACCGCTTAGTAAACGCTTAGCCACCGCGCTGCCCTGCTTAATGACGACCTTTGCCATCTCGTTGGAGGGGTTTTGGCCGCCGCTCATGCCAGTGGTTCCGTAAAAGGCGTAGGCCCCCCCGGCGTAGAGACCCGGAGGCCCATTACCGGGAACCGGCGTTACTGTATCCCCCGCCGCGTCAACCGTAAGGGAGGGACCGCGAAAAAACCAGACGCTGCGATCAAGAACCACCGTTTTTTTAACCGTCAGGTCGGCGTCAAAGGCCAGGCGGTCCTCATTACCAACGCGGCGGAACTCGATAAAGCCGCCGTGCTGATCCCCGGCGTCCCAAGAGATCCGCGGGCCCGCGGCGGCAGGCCCGATGAGCCAGGCCCGGTAATACGCGTCCCGGTCTGGGTCATAGCCTGCCGTTTCGGGCCCAAAGGAACTTTCCGGCCCCGCGGCCAGGTAGGAACCCAGGCGGGCGGTGATGACGGTATTCTCCCCCAGGGGGGACCCTTTATAGGCGCCATACCGCAGTTTACCGCCCCCCATGACCTCCACCGAGCCGTTTTTAAGGTACCCGGCGGGACAGGATTCGCCGTTGGCGATATAAGGGTTGTTATTAGCCTCGATAACCAGGTGTGCCCCGCGGTTTACCCGGAGCCGGATATGGGCATAGTCGCCGTCAGGTACACCCAATCCCCGGTAGGGGATATAAAATTTCGGGAGCCCGCTGTTGTCCGCCCCCGGTAGGCCCACCTCAATCACGGTAAGGCCGTCTCCTTCCTTCGCGGGGGGCGTTCCGGTTATCGTAAGCCTGTCATCGCCCTCATCCGCGCCTAGGGTGACCCGGAACAGGTCCCGCACGTTTACCGCGTTGGGGCTATAGATCGCGTTGAAGATGCGGTTAAGGGAATCGTCCTCCACAAAACACCACGCCGTATCGCCGCCCTCGGGTTGAAGGCCCGCCGCGCCGCGGCTGTCGGCGTAGACCACCCGGTAGGCCGCGGGGGATTGGGGCCGGGTAAAGGGTCCGTCTACGGGCATAAAGGATTCATTTACGGCCAGGGTTTTGGAAGGGTCGTCCTTGCGGGACACGGTAAAAGAAACCGCCGCCGCCGTGCCTGCCGTGCCGGTGAGGGTAACCGTTAAGGTTTTTCCACCGCTCCCGCTAAGGGGGTAATCTTCGGCGGAGGCCGCGGGGGCAATAACATCCACGTCAAAGCTAAAGTCCGCCTCAACGGTCTTTTCCGCGGCGTTATACCGTACCGCGGTGTCCAGCAGCGCCGGCGCGCTGGGGGGCGCAGCACCGGGATTCTCTGTTTCACCGCCGGGGTTCTCCCCAGCGCCGTCTTTTGATCCGGGGCCGGGGAGTCCCGGATTGAGCTCGCAGCCCGCAAAAAAGAAAAGTAAGGCCGCCGCTAGGGCCGCGCCGCCTATGCGCCCTCTGCTGTATTGATTATGACTAATTATTAATAGAGACATTACCCATTTTCCATTTGAGCCACCCGATGATTCCTGTACCGTATCCATATTGCTGCGGGGCGGTATTGTCCGGCGAGTCAGCAGATATTGTAATAATATCGGTATTATCATCAGCGGTAATAAAACCCGTATTGCCTCCAGTTAGGAACCATTTATGGAGTGTACTGCCCGAGTTTATGAATATCCGCGAATTCGCCGAGGCATAAAACTTATAATTAGACCCGTTTGCAAAAACGCCCCAAAGCTTAGTCTCATCGGGCCCGCTCATAAAAGCATCGCTACCCGCCGCGTCAATGGTCAAGGTTGAAGTGCCGACAAACCACACGCTGTAAATAAGGCCCAAGGTTTTCTTTACGGTTACCTTGGCGTGAAAAGCGATCTCCAAGTTGCGGACCTCAATGTAATCGCTGCTCTGATTACCGCTGTCCCAGACGATTCTTGGATTCACCCCGCTCCTCCTTGGCCCGAGCAACCAGCCTGAGTACCACTGATCCCGTGCTTTAACATATTTTGTCGGGTCGTTATTTGGATTCTGACTCTCATCAATGGGCTCAAATGAATGTTCCGGACCCACCGCCAGGTAGGAATTATTCCGACACAGGAGGACCGCGCCGGATCCCAGGGGAAAGCCCTCGTAGGCGCCGTCCCGCAACTCGCCGTCCGCCATGACCTCCACACAGCCCCAGTGAAAGTACCCGGCGGGACAGGGATTCCCTGCACCTCCAGTGTCGTCTGTTCCTATGTACAAACTGTTATCAGCCTCGATAACCAGGCTTGCGCCGCTGTTTACCCGGAACCGTATATGACCATAGTTGCCCTGGTTGTCTGTAGCGCCTAATCCTTTGTACGGGATATAAAAAGTCGGGAGTTCCCTGTTGGCCGCCCCCGGTATACCTACGTCAATCACAATAAGATTAAAGACATCCGCGCCGTTCGCCGTGGGCAGGGCGGTCCCGCTAATCTCGACCCTGTCATCATTGGGAGTGTTGCCAAATTTGATCCGGAACAAGCCCAAGGCGGCGTCGCTTATAGCCTGGGTATACGGAATCGTGGTTTTTCCTGTTTCAATGGCGTCGGTGGTTCCCGGCGCGTTGGGGCTATAGATAGCGTTAAAGATTCTTTTCCAGTTATCATCCGTGACAAAATACCACATTTCGCTGGTTACAGCTCCGTTCACTATTGTTTTTAGCAATACCGCGCCGTCCGCGTCGTAGTAGCCGACCGTATACACCGCCGTACCGTTTGCAGGGCGGGTGAACGGCCCGCTGACGATCCTCACTGTCCTAGAGACCGGCGTAGTGACGGAGTCTTCCCCGCTCCGGGCTACCGAAAAAGAGATCGTTACCAGTTCCCCAGGAAGCGCGCCGTCGAGGGTAACGGTCAGGGTGTTTCCGCCACTCCCGGCGCTAACCGGGTAACCTTGCTCGGTAAGCGCGGGGGCCGTTACGGCCGTGTTAAAGGTAAAATCCACCGTTACCGGGGTCGTTCCATATTTTACCGCCGTGCCGGTCAGCACGGGCGCGGCGTTTATCGTATATTCGTGTTCCTCAGGGAAGCCGATAGGCTTGCAGGCCGCCAGGGCCGCCAAGAACAGGGCCGCCGCTGCGATCCCCGGCACAAGGGGGCCGATACTTTTCTTAGCCATATAACGCTCCTTTAGGGGAAACTACTAAACATTTGTATGTGTAGGAGAGGGGTAATTTCCGCTAAAAAACCGGGAAAGGAATGCGGAAAACGAAAAAAAACCGCCGATACTATCCATAACGACTCTAGTATACACCACGCAAGCGTTTTTATCAACATCCTGCTCAATTCCTGCCTAAAAAGCGGGCCGCCGGGACAGGGCCTGTTTAAGGGCCTCCATATCCGCTTCGGTTCCCGGACCGCCGGGCTGCAGTTCCTCCGCGGCGGCGTCCAGTTCAAAGGGCCGCCGCCCCACGTGCTCCGGGTAGTGGGCGTCGCTGGAGGTGGTAAGGGGGCAGCCCAGGGTATCGAGGCCCGCGGGGGGGATCCGGGTGCACTCCAGCGCGGCCCAGGGGCCGGGAACCACGGCCCCCAACTGGCTGTACATGGAGAAGGCCGGCCGGTCCACGTGGGCGGGGATCACAATACCGCCGTATTCCGCGGTCCGGGGGCCTATGGCGTCCACCGAAAGGTCCAGGGGGTTGATCAGGTAATACTCCAGCTCCCCCTCGATGTTGTCCTCCTCGTCCACGTAGACCTGGTCCCCGGTTTTTTCCGGGTCGTTGGGGAAGGGGACCAGGATGCTATAGGCATAGGCGCTAAAGTCCAGGCAGGCCTCCAGGCCGGTAAAGAGGCAGAGGACGTGAATTTCCTCGCTGGTGGTGGCCTCCAGGCCGTAGAGGGGGATGATGCCCTTCCTGGGGCAGAGTTTGGCAAAGGCGGGGCAGTTCAGGCCGGAATTGTGATCCGTCAGGGCCAGCACCCGGATGCCCCGGGCCGCGGCGATTTCCACCAGACGCCGGGGGGAAAGGTCCAGGGACCCGCAGGGGGAAAGGCAGGAATGGTTATGGAGGTCGGCTAAGAGGGGCATTGCTCCTTCCGCAGCAAGGTATAGAGCTTTCCCGAAACGGTGAACTGGTTTTCCCCGGTAAGCAGCACGGCGATTCCTTCGTTCCTGGCCGCTTCCAGCATGTCAGGCGGCAGGGGCCGGGAGTTACAGACCACGATGGCGGTGATATTGGCCAGGGTGGCCACGGCCACCGTGTTTTTATGGGCCTGGATGGTGATAAGGGCCCCCCCTTCCTTGGCGTTGGCCATGACATCGGAAAGCAGGTCCGAGGTATAGGCCCCCGCCAGGGGGCGGTCCTCAAATTCCCCCTGGACAATGTCCGCGCCCAGGGCCGCGGCGGCCTCCCGGATGCTCAGTCCCCGGTCCCTCATGCCTCGTCCTTGGGGGAGTTGGTAGACACCACGGAACGGACCGTGGTACCGGAACCCGGAGCCGAACTGATGGAAAACTCGTCGCTTACCCGCTTGGTGTTGGCAAGCCCCATGCCCGCGCCGAAGCCCAGGGAGCGGATCCACTCGTTGGCGGTGGACCAGCCCTCCTGGAGGGCCAGGTTCACATCGGCAATCCCCGGCCCCGTATCCGCGGCCACGATGATCACCTTGTCCGGCTGGATGGTACAGCGGATGGTTCCCCCGTTGGAATGGACCACCTGGTTAATCTCCAGTTCGTAGCTGGCAATGGCCACCCGGCGGATGATCTTGGGGTCCATGTTCCGCTGTTTAAGGGCCTTCTTGATCTCCGTGGAGGCCCGGCCCGCCAGTTCAAAATCGAATTTCACGGTGGCAAATTCCATCTCCGCATAGGCCGAGGCCGTACCCCCTTCACCCTGGTTCATCTTTTCCAAGCGTAGAACCTCCCGGTTCATTTCCACCAACAGGGAGCCGATCACATCCTTGGACGTGATAATCCCCACCAGTTCTTTGTTCTTGTTCACCACCGGAAAACGTCCGTAGCGGTACTTGTTCAGGTAGGAAATGGCGAAGGACAGGGGCATGTCGTCTTCCAGCACAATCACGTCCCTGGTCATCCGCTCCTCCGCGGGACAGTCGATAAAACCCTTGTCCAGGGCGGTTACGATGTCGTCGATGGACACAATGCCCGCCAGGAGGCCCTCCTCGGTGATGGGTATGCCGGTGATATAGTTTTCCCGCATCAGGGCCTGGATATGCCGCAGGGTATCGGTTTTTTTTGCGGTGATCACCGCGCTTACCATGACATCTTTTATTTTAAGCTGATAGATAAGTTCCAGCACCGCGGAGGGAGAATCCACCGTGCTGATGGGGATATCTTCTTTGTTTTGAGCCGAGTCGCTCATAAGACAGGCGGACGGCCCCTCATGCGGCCGGACCTTTTCCCAGGATCCGCTGTTCGATAAAATCGGCCACCCCGTCCTCGTCGTTGGTCCGGTCGGTTACCAGGTCGGCGATCTTTTTGATCCGCTCGTCTCCGTTTGCCATGGCCACTCCCACGCCTGCCCAGCGGATCATCGCCTCGTCGTTCATGGAGTCCCCGATGGCCATCACCGCGCGCTGCTCTATCCCCAGGATATCCGCCACCTTCGCCAGGGCGGTCCCCTTGTCGGTTTCCCTGGGCAGTATC
This sequence comes from Treponema sp., assembly GCA_031274285.1. Classification (GTDB taxonomy): domain Bacteria; phylum Spirochaetota; class Spirochaetia; order Treponematales; family Breznakiellaceae; genus JAISFT01. The sequence continues at coordinate 6,763 of JAISQJ010000076.1, forward strand.
TCCAGAAAGTAGGGTTTACTGGTGAACAGGGTAATATCGCCGCCCAGGTAGGTACGGATAAGTATCTCCAGGGGCTGCAGGAGCATGGGATCGCCGGGGATAAGGAGCTTGTTGCAGCCCTTTTTCACTATGGCGTGGAAATCGCCGGCCACCACCTGTTTGAGGCCCGTCAATTTCTGGTCATAGCGGGTGTATTCGTTGGTTTTGGACACGTACATGATGTCGTCTTCGTAAATTTGAACCGGAAAACCCTCCGCGGTGGCCAGATCGTAGACCGCCAGGGCGGTTTCCGTGTCCAACTGTATTTCCCAGATGATTTTTCCCGTATTGCTCTCCTGGATGATCGTTCCGTTGCTGCAGATAAGGTAACCCGGACGTTTGTGCATCCCCAGAATCTTGGAAAACTGATCCAGGGCCGCGGGGATCCGGCCGGAGGCCAGCACCACTACCAGCCCCTGGGCCACCGCCTTTTTTATCACATTCCGGGTACGGAAGGAGATAGACAGATCGGACCGCAATAGGGTGTCATCAAGGTCTAAAACGAGCATCCGTATGGGTTCCATGGTAACTACAGGATAAACCGAACTATCCTGCAGTTCAATAGTAATTTTTGAACTTATCCGATATAATCAGGCCATGGGCAGAGTCTATGTCTTTGTAAACCAGAAGGGAGGGGTGGGAAAGACCACCTCCGCCGTGAATATCGGCGCCTACCTGGCGGAGGAGGGGAAGTCGGTGCTCCTGGTGGACTTCGATTCCCAGGCCAACCTGTCCAGCGGCGTGGGGATCAACCCCCTTAAACCGGGGGTCTACGAGCTGCTTTCCGGCGCGGCGTCCATAGAAAAGACCATCCGGGATACGGCAATCCCCCATCTCAAGGCGATTCCCGCCAGCATCGACCTGTCCGGCGCGGCGGTGGAGCTGATCGAGATGGAAAACCGGGACCTCTTTCTGAAAAAGGCCCTGGAACCGGTGCGCGGCAGCTACGATTACATCCTTATCGACTGTCCCCCCAGCCTGGGGGTCCTGACCCTGAACGGCATGGCCGCGGCGGATGCGGTGTTTATCCCCATGCAATGCGAATACTTTGCCATGGAGGGCCTTTCCCTGCTGCTTCAGACCATCAAAAGGATACAGAAGAGCCTGAACCCGCATCTGGAGATTGGGGGGATCTTCTTTACCATGTACGATTCCCGCACCAGGCTGGCCCAGGACGTGGTAAGGCAGGTAAGCGCCTACTTTAAGCAGAAGGTGCTAACCACGATTATCCCCCGGAACGTGCGCCTCTCCGAGGCCCCTTCCCACGGGCTTCCCATTTCCATCTACGATCCCAACTGCGCCGGCGCCCGGGCCTACCAGAGTCTGGCCCGGGAGGTTATCAAGCGTGGCGCCTAGGCGGGCGGGCCTGGGGAAGGGCCTGGATGCCCTGCTCCAGATGGAACCGGCTTCCGGGGACCTAAGCGTAGCCCTGGACCGGCTGAGGCCCAACCCTGAACAGCCCCGCAAGCATTTCGGGAAGGATGAACTGGAGGAGCTGGCGGATTCCATCAGGGAACACGGCATTATCGAGCCTATCATCGTCCAGGAGGCCGGGGACGGCGGCTACACCATCATCGCCGGGGAGCGCCGCTACCGGGCCGCCCTGCTGGCGGGGCTCCGGGAGGCCCCGGTCCTGGTCAGGTCCTACTCCCCCGAACTCCAGTTGGAAATCGCCCTTATCGAAAATATCCAGCGTACCGACCTTAACCCCGTCGAGGAAGCCCGGGCCTACCGGAGGCTGATGGACCTGAGCAGCCTTTCCCAGGATGCGGTGGCCGCCAAGGTGGGCAAGAACCGTTCCACCGTGGCCAATGCCCTGCGGCTCCTCCGGCTCCCCGGCGAGGTCCAGGACAGCCTTATCCGGGGGGTAATTTCCCCCGGCCATGCCCGGGCCATCCTCCAGGCCGCCCAGCCGGGGGATCAGGGGACTCTGTTCCGGGAAATTGTGGAGCAGGGGCTTTCCGTCCGGGAGGCGGAACGCCGGGCCGGGGAGCTTAACGGCGCCCGGTCCCCGGCGGGAACTGCAGCGCCGGCGGGAACTGCAGCGCCGGCGGAAGGCCGGTCCCCGGCGGGGAATGCAGCGCCGGCGGAAGGCGCCGTTCCCCCGCGCCGGGCTCCGGAACTTACCGACATGGAAGGGAAGCTCATCGAAAAATTCGGTACCAAGGTGTCGGTTCAGGGAACCCTGGAAAAGGGCAGTATCCGC
>JAISQJ010000079.1 GCA_031274285.1 Treponema sp.
TTTGTTTAGTGCCATCCTGGCCCTTGACGGGGAACTGTCCTTTACGGACCAGGATACCCGTTACCGGATTATCCATCAATTTATGCACGGCATATTCTCATAGGAGCGGTTATGGTCGAAGCCCTGGCCGCCCGCTGCCGGGAATTGCGGCCGGATTTTTGGCTTATGGGGGAGGTGGTGGCCGGGGATTACCGGCACTGGGTAAGGCCGGGGCGGCTGGACTCGGTGACCAATTACGAGCTTTATAAAAGCCTCTGGTCCAGCTTTAACGATCATAATTTCTACGAGCTGTCCTGGACCTTGAACCGTCAGTTCGGGGAGGGGGGGCTGTACCGGGATCTGCGGCTCTATAATTTTGTCGATAACCACGACGTGAACCGGATCGCCTGTACGCTGAAGGATCCCGCCCATCTGCCCCTGGTCTACGGGCTCCTTTTTACCCTGCCGGGGATTCCCTCGATTTACTACGGCAGTGAATTCGGCGTGGAGGGGCAACGAACCGAAAGGACCGACCGGGCGCTGCGGCCCCGCTGGGATTCCGGCTGGGAGACCGGGGGGAAAAGCCCTATGCGGGTCCGGCCCTTTGTGCTTTTATCAGCGCCCTTATCAGGATAAGAAGGGAAAACGCCGCCCTGATCCGGGGGAGTTTCCGGCAGCTTTACCTAAGCCATGAACAGTTTGCCTTTATCCGGGAGGATCAGGTCCGGCCGGTAGTGGTTCTGCTCAACGCCGCGGCCGGGGCCCTGAGCCTTAGGCTGGGGGAGGGCCTTCCCGGCGAAACCTGGACCGATTATGCCTGCGGGGAAACGTTCCGCCCTTCCCCCCGGGGCCTGGAGGTCCCCATGGACGGCCGGTCCCTGCGGATTCTTTGTTAGTACCAATTATATATTAACGCCGAGGCGGAAATGTGGTATCCTCAAGTATGCGCGTTTCCTATCTCCCCAAGCGCGGCCTGGTTGTTGCCCTGATCCTGCTGGGGATTCAGGGCCCTCTTTGGGGCCGCGATGTGACCGTTACCGTCATGGATCAGGACCTGGGGATGCCCCTGGAAGGGGCGGAGATCCATTCGTTTGACGGGGCCTCCTACCAGGCGGACGGGGACGGCAGGGTTACCTTTGAAGCCCCCGACGACCGTCCGGTGGTGGTTCGCGGTACCTATCCGGGCTATGCCCCCGGCCGGCTGGTTATCGAGCCGGGGAAGGATGCGTTTACCCTGGAGCTTTTGTTGAGCGGAATCCTGGAAGCCAGGGAACTGGTGCTGGAGAAAAGCCGGTCCGGGGAGTCCGAAAGCAGGACCGGCCGCAGCGTGGCCCTGGGGGAAGAGGAAATCCGCCGTACCGGGGAAGTGGGCGTCATCGAAGATGTGATGAGTTCGATCAAGCTGCTTCCGGGGGTCGGTTATTCGGGACTTTTTAATGCGCTGCCCAGCATCAGGGGCGGCCAGCCCGGGGATCTGATGGCGGCCATGGACGGTTTCTACATCGAAAATCCCTACCACTGGGGCGGGGGTTTCTCCATTTTCGATCCGAAAATGGTCAAGAGCGCCCAGCTTTCCCATGGCGTGTTTTCCGTCCGCTACGGCCATACCATTTCCGGGCTCCTGGATATTAGCACCCGGAAGCCCTCGGCCCAGGACCTGGAAGCGGAACTGGGTATTTCCACCAGCGCGGCCAACGCCAGCGTTTCCTTCCCCATTAACCGGAAGGGTGGGGTGATGGTCATGGGCAAGGTGACCTACTATGACCCGGTTGTCTGGGCGGCCCAGGGGATTTCCAGGGCATCGGACCTTGAGATTCTGAAACCCGTGGAGGCCATCGCCGTGGCCCCCTATATCCGCAGTACCACCCTTACCGCAGGCTACCGTTTTACCGACAACCTGGAGATGAATTTTACCGGCTTTTTCGGCGCCGACGGGGTGGCGGTGGATTATAAGACCGACGGAAGCCCCGGCGGTATCACGGGGTACGGGCCCATGGGCTCGTTTAGCAGTGCGGAAATAGAGGGTCACTGGATCAACTACCAGGGCTTCGGCCTGGCGGGTCTTACCTTTAATCCCCGGAACGACATGGTGCTTAAGCTGGGCCTGGGAGGGGGCTATGCCCGTTTCGAGGTGGACGGCTTTATGGCCTATTCGGTACGGGATATTCCCTTTAACATTGCTGCGCTCCCAAACGGGAATCCCCTTCCCAGCACCTTTGATTATGATACCAGGGAGGAAATTTTCTCCGCCTCCACCAGCGCCAATGTCCAGGGGCGGGCCGATTTTGACTGGGACCTGGGGCGGGGGTTTCTCCTGGCCCTGGGACTGCAGGAACTCTACTCCAGGCTGGGGAGTGAAACCGATTTCCCGATACGGACGGAGCTGCCCAGCCCCTACTATGCTTCAACCCATCCCGGCTTTATCCCGACCGCCGATTATGTGAATTTCTGGGTTCCCTACCGGGTGGAGGCGGAAAAGAGCCACAGCCTTACCAGTTCCGGCTATGCGTTGGTGGAATACGGAAGCCCTGCCGGGCGGTTCGGCGCGGAACTGGGACTCCGGCTGGATCAGCTCTACGTCGGGGGAAACGGTTTTTCCGCCGGCGCCCGGCCCGCCTTCTCGCCCCGGCTTAATCTGGACCTTAATCTGCTTAAGCATAAGGGCCCCCTTGAATCCCTGTCCCTTACCGCGGGCACGGGGCTTTTTTCCTCCGCCAACGATGTGTTTACCATCCTGCGGGCCGAAGATATGGACGGCGGCCTAAAGCTGAGACCCAACCGTTCCGTCACCACCCTGGGGGGCCTAAGGGCCGAGTTTCCCTGGGACCTGAGCCTTGCTATCGAGGGCTACTACAAATATGTTTTTGACCGGACCTATGTTTTTACCGGCCGCGATTCCCCCCAGCGGCATTTTTATTTTGACGGTGAAGGGCGGATCTGGGGCTTCGACGTGCTGCTCAAGAAATCCCAGGGCCGCCGCCTTGACGGCTGGATCGCCTACTCATTCAACCATGCCATGTACCGGGAGCCGGGAGTCCCCGGGGATCCCAATTTATTCCGCAATGTTACCGAAGCGGTATCCGCCGACTGGTACTATCCCTCCTTCCACCGTTTCCATGTCCTCAATCTGATCCTCAATGTTAAACCCACGGAAAAATTTACCATCACCACCCGCCTGGGCTTTGCCAGCGGCGTTCCCCTTTCCACCGTGATGACGGGTAAGCAGCCCTACTCGGTGGAACTGCTGAACGTAGACGGGAGTTCCTCGGGCAGCTATATCCAGAAGTGGAAACAGATCACCGCCCGGGACAAGGGGAACCGGGTTTCCTTTTCCATCCCCCTGGATATTAAATTCTCCCTCTTTAACTTTAAGTCCAACGGCAAGACTCATCAGGAATTCTACGTGGCCATAGAAAATGTGCTTTCCCTGGTTCATACCCCCAAGGGGAACAGCACCTTTAATCCCTATACCGGGGAGGAGCATACGGGAAGCATGACCGCCTCCTATGATATTCCCATTCCCATCCCCTCCTTTGGATTTAAGTGGAGTTATTGATGATGAAAACCACGGCTTATAGGGCGGGAACCGCGTTACTTTTTGCCGGGGCCCTGTTATTTTCCGGCTGTATGACCGTGACGGAAAAGGCGGGGAAGCTTTTGGAGGGTAAGTTTGATCGTGCGGTGAACCGTTACCGCAGTTCCGTTCCCAAGGGCCGGGGCTACCAGGTGATAGAGCGGGCGGGGAAAAGCGGGGGCGGCCTTGATATTCTTATCGAAAGCATGCCCGCCGTTACCCTGAAGGCTTCCCTGCCGGGACCGGAGGGGAATTTTTATTTACGGTCCCTTGAATACCTGGGGGGGAATTCCGGAGGCTGGGTGGAATTCAGCCTGACCCTATCCGGCGGGGGGAATTTTGCGGACCGGGGCGGCGGGGCCGCCGGTCTGTGTCTTAGGCCTCCCACGGAGCCGGTGGTCATCGCCGGGGGAAAGATCCGGCGGGAGGGGGTCAGGCTTTCCGGGGAGGAGGCCCTGACCGCCCTGAACAACCGCTATGAGCGGATACAGACCCTGGCGGCCTGGATGCGGGAACAGCGGACGCCGGAGCCGGCGGCCGAAGACCCGGAGAGCTTTGAAGCCTACTGGAAACCTTTCCTGCTGCCCGAACTGGTCCCCAGGAAAAAACGTCCCCGGTCCTATGAGGCCGAAGCCGGCGGCCCCTGGGTTACGGCGGAACAGGTGAGGTGGAACACCGCCTATACCGGAAAGATTCTGCCGGAAGAACTGCGATCCCTGCGGGATTCGGGAACCTTGAAGCGGGATTGGGAAGAATGCCGGGACTGGATTTTCCTTGTCTATGCCTGGGATCAGGTCTTTACTACCCTGGAAACCTCTACCGTGGAGGTACGGAAAAAATAAGCTTAAGGGCCGCAGGAGTGTGGAGTAATGGACGCAGTTAATGTCTCATTTTCGTTGATGGAACTGTTCCGCATGGGGGGGGTGTTTATGTGGCCCCTTCTTTTTTTCTCCGTGGCGGTAATCGCCATCTCCCTGGAACGGGCCATCTACATTGGCTACCACAACCTAAGGATGGACGATCTGGGGAAGGTCCTGGCCGGGTATATCCGGGAGGGGAATCTGGCCCAGGGGCGGGAATATTTAAGTCCCCTGGCCAAGCGGCGCATGGGGGCCAGGATCCTCCTTACCATGATCGACCGGGCGGGATTGGGGGAGCACCGCATGGAGCGGGCGGTGGAGACGGAGGCCCTTTCCCGGATCAATTCCCTGGAGAACGGCCTTAACTTTCTTACCGCCCTGGGTTCCATTTCCCCCCTGACGGGCTTTTTGGGAACCGTGTCGGGGATGATTGGGGCCTTTAGGTCCATTGCCGAGGCCACGGAGGTGAACGCCCAAATTGTGGCCAACGGCATCTACGAAGCCCTGATCACCACGGTCTTTGGCCTTATCATCGCCATCATCGCCATGATCTTCCATTCGATTTTTTCCCACATCGTGGATAAATTTTCCGCCGATGTGGAGCAGACCTGTTCCGAGCTTATTACCGAAATGACGGTCCCCCAGGCCCCCAGGCCCCAGATCCGGGAAATGCGGTTCCATGATGATCATTAGGCCGCGGAAAAGAAGGGCCTTTGGGGATTCCGGGGCTTCCAGCGATATTGCCTTTCTCCTCATCATTTACTTCATCGTGATTGCGGGGTTCAACATAAACCGGGGCTTCCTGGTAACCCTGCCGGCGAAAGATTCCCAGCGGGTCGTACAGCGGGACGAATTGCTGCGCTTTAACCTGGACAGCAGGGGGGGCCTTGTTTTCCGGGGCCAGCCCTGCGATTTTCCCACCGCCGAGCGGGAGATTCGTTCCAAGCTGGCCGTGTATCCTAATGCCGCGCTGCTCCTGACGGTAGACCCCCAAACCCCCTGGCAGCGGGTGGTGTCCTTTGTGGAACTGGCCCAAGACCTTGAGGTGGACTCGTTCTCCTTTGTGATTGGGGAGAATCCCTGATGCGCCGGCCGGGGGAAGTGCCGTGAAACTGCGCCGCCGGACTCACAAGGATTTTAATATTCCCCTCTCTTCCATGTCCGATGTGGCCTTCCTGCTCCTCATCTTTATCATGCTGGTCTCCCTTATAAATTACCGGCGGGAGGTGAAGATTGAATATCCCGAAGCTGAAAATGCCCTGCGTACCAGCGCGGAAAAAAACCTGGAGATCTGGATTGACAAGGAAGGCCGGGTATACCTGGACGGGATACCCAGCGGCCCGCAGGGGGTGGAGGATGCGGTGGCGGAGATATACCGTTCCGCCCCGAATACCCGCATCCACATTATCGCCGACCGGGACACCCCCTATACCCATGTGAACCAGGTTATCGCCACCCTCCAGCTCCTCCAATACCGGGTGGTCAGTTTTGTGGTGAAGGACAGCCGGTAATGCGCAGGCTGCGGTTTCTCCTCTTTGCCCTGGTAGCCGCGGCCCACGGCCTGGCGATCTTTTCGGTTGCTTTTACGGTGAACCAGGTCCCCAGGGAGGCGGAGGAGAGCGCCCGGGTGATGAAGCTGACGGACCTGACGGAATACATTCCCCCTCCCCCGGAAATTCCTCCGCCGCCGCCCCCGCCCCCTCCGCCGCCCCCGCCGCGGGAGGAACCGCCGCCGGAAGAGCCGCCGCCGGATAACGTGGTGGAGGCCATTGCCGAGGAAATGATCGAGGTCGAAGAGGAAGTGACGGTACAAACCGTGGCGGAGGCGGGGCCGATGGTGAGGCCGCCGGTCATCGTCCCCGAGGAGGAGGAGTACCTCCCGGCCCACAAAGTTTCGGAGATCCCGGTATTCCGGGAAGAGGAGCTGCGGAGCGCCCTTAAATACCCTACCATCGCCGAGAGGTCCGGGATCGAAGGGAGGGTGGTGCTGGATCTCTTTATTGACCGCACGGGGGTTATCCGGCGGATAGAAATACTGCGGGAGGACCCGCCGGGCCGGGGCTTTGGGGAAGCGGCCCGGGAAGCCTTCCGGGGCATCCGCTGCCGGCCTGCTCTGGCAAACGGCGAGCCGGTCTCCGCCCGCTTACGTTATCCGGTAACCTTTAGGCTGCGGTAGCCAGGCTTAAAATGATTCAAGGGTTACAAAAGTTTCCGGGTGTTCCCGGTATTCCTTTTCCCCGGCCTCGATGATCTCCTTTTCCTCCGCGGTCAAGTCGGTTTCGATGGTGTGAATTAAGCAAAGATAACAGAGGAAAACCGGGGAAAACCGGCAAAATGCTACAGTTTTGTGCTACAGTCCCGAAGGGGAGATCTTTGCCGCCGCTCTGCGGGAAGCTTCTCCGTATGCTCCGCCAATCCTCCTTAAGCTCGGCGTCCAGCATATCAAAAACATATTCAGTTTTATGGCCACGAAGACCTACGATTTGCTCATTGACTGCGAATCCTACCTCTATCTTGAAAGCCCCTTTCCTTGGATAAGAATTTCAGTAGAACGCCCACTGGTATAGGTCTGGGTTTCATCATTCCAGAACCAGACACACCAGATAGTACGGGAACCTGAATCCCGCTTGTAGAGGCTGTACGAATTTCGTGTTACATCATTCATTTTGGACACTCCTAACTTTAATGCTACAGTGAGTGCTACACTAAAGTGTGAGTGCCCCAATCCTGAAGGACTATGAGCCTCTAATTCGTTATCCTGCAAGGAATTACGTTTGAGAGATACAGGACTCGAACCTGCCACCTTCAGCTCCGGAGGCTGACGCTCTATCCAGATGAGCTAATCTCTCAGGGGTTCTTCACTGTAGCCCCGTTTTGAGGCTGCGTCAAGCCGGTCGGGTGTCAAGAGAGCTTTTCGAAGGCGTCTACCCCGTGTTTACAGATGGGACAGATGAAGTCCGCAGGCAGTTCCTCCCCCTCGTGGATGTAGCCGCAGACCTTGCATACGTAGCCCTTCTTTTTGGCCGCCGAGGCGGGGGGCTTGGGTTTGATGTGGTCCGCGTAGAACTGGTAGGTAAGGGAGGGGACCTGGGAAAGCAGGGCCGCCTCGGTCACCTCCGCGGTGTAGAGGGTGTGGGTGCCCCAGTCGCTAGAGTCAATCACCCGGCAGGAGATAAAGGCGTTCCCGTAGACCGGGGCATAGATAAGGCCGTTGGCGCTGCGGGCCGGGCCATTGCCGCTAGGGGCCGGGCCTCCGGGAGAAGGGGGGTCCGCGAACTTGTCCAGGTCCCTGCCGCTGTGGAAGCCGAATCGCTGAAAAACCTTGAAGGGGGTATCCACGGTGAGGATCGAAACATTAAAGATCCCGGTTTTCCTGATGATCTCGTCCGAGTAGTTCGCCTTGATCACCGAAATATTCACGCGTTTGGGGGTATCGGTAAGCTGGACCGCGGTGTTAATGATGCAGCCGTTGTCCTTCTCCCCGTCCCTGGTGGTAAGGAGGAAGAGGCCGTAGCTCAACTTAAAGAAGGCGGGAATATCCACGGCCCCCTTTTCGTGGACCGGGAGGGGGGGGTTAGGAAGGTCTCCGGCGATAGCGTCGGCCAGCTTTTCGATGGAGGGGCGGCCCGCTTCCTTCAGGGAGGAATTGATGGTCACCGTGTCGCCCAGGAGCTTCCAGCCCGGCAGGGCGCCTACCAGGTCCCTCATCAGTTTGCCGGAGACCGGGGCCCAGCTTCCGTTTTCTATCAGGGCGGCCGTCCGGTTGCGGATCTGGTGGGCCTTGATGTCGTTTAAGGCCTCCTCCATCTTGATAAAGATCCCCGCGTTGTAGGTGGTGGCGGCGAAGACGATATGGCTGCAGCGGAAGACTTCCGCCACGATGACATCCGTCCGGGTGGCCGACACATCGTAGACCGTAATTTTCTTTACCCCCCGGTCTGCCAGGGCGCCGGCAAGGATATTCACCGCATTTTCCGTATTGCCGTAGACCGAGGAATAGGCGATAAGAACCGTGTTATCCTCCGGGGTATAGGTTGACCAGAGCCGGTACTTTTCCAAAAAGTACGGCAGATTTTTCCGCCAAATCAGGCCGTGGAGGGGGCAGATCATCTCAATATCAAACTTGGACGCCTTCTCCAAAAGGGCCTGAACCTGGGCGCCGTACTTGCCCACGATGTTGGTGTAGTAGCGCCGGGCCTCGCCCAGCCAGAGCCCCTGGTAATCCACCTCGTCGGCAAAGAGGTTGCCGTCTATGGCGCCGAAGCTGCCGAAGGCGTCCGCGGAGTAGAGGGCCTTGTCCAGCGATTCATAGCTCACCATCACCTCGGGCCAATGCACCATGGGGGCTTCGATAAAGGTGAAATTCCGCCTGCCCGCGGCCAGGGTATCCCCCTCCTTGACGATCCGCAGGCGGTTTTCCGCCAGGGTCCCCCGGTCCGGAAGATTAAAGAACTGCCCGATCATGGCCGCGGATTTTTTGGTAGTGACCACGGTAATATCCGGGTAGCGGAGGATAAGTTCCGCCAGACAGGCGCTGTGATCCGGCTCCATGTGGTGGATAATCACATAGTCCAGAGTCCGCTTTTCCAGCAGAAAGCTAAGATTCTCAAAAAAAACCGCGCTTACCGCCTTATCCACCGTGTCCAGCAGGACATTTTTTTCGTCCAGAATCAGGTAACTGTTATAGGAGACCCCCCGCTCCGAGGGGTAGACCCCCTCAAAAACCGAAAGCCGCCGGTCATTGCCGCCAATCCAGTAAAGCCCGTCCCTTATAAACCGTTCGTTGTGTGCCATAGATAACCTCAAAGAGATATGATTATATAAATCTTAGACTCCGGCAAGTAGCGGCGCCGGGACTCGTTTTCACCTGAAATTTCAGGTGAGATTTCAGGTGAAAAGAGAAGGGATGCGCGATTGAAGGCCGAAAAGCGGTTTACCGGAACAAGCAGGGCCGCCCTGCGGGAAGAGATAGCCGACGCCGGGGGCAACGAAGTATTGGCCCTGGGCTACCTGGACGAGGCGGGATTGGTGGACAGGATTCGGGTAAGCGCCCGGGGCACGGACAGCGAGGTTCTGGCCCTCATTACTGATGACAGTGAAGGGGCCCCCGATGTGTTTATCCACAACCATCCTTCCGGCTTCCTAACCCCCAGCGATAACGATCTGGCCATCGCGGGCCGGGCCGCGGAGGGGGGGATCGGGGCCTTCATCGTGGATAACCGGGTTGAGAAGGTCTACGTGGTGGCGGAGCCGGTGAAACGGCGGAGCCTCAAGGCCCTGGACCCGGAAGCCCTCTGCGATTCCCTGCGGGAAGGGGGGATCATCGCCCGGCGTCTCAAGTCATTTGAACTGAGGGAAAGCCAGCTTGAAATGATGCGCCTGGTTATCCGGGGCTTTAACGAGGACGGGGTGGTGGTCAGCGAGGCGGGGACCGGGGTGGGAAAGTCCTTTGCCTACCTGCTGCCGGCCCTGTCCTTTGCCCTGGACAACGATGAGCGGATCGTCATCTCCACCGCCACCATCACCCTGCAGCAGCAGCTTTTCGACAAAGACATCCCCCTGGTCAAGGCCGCCCTGGGCGCGGCGGGGAAGAAGATCAAGGCGGTGCTGATGAAGGGCCGGGGCAACTACCTCTGCCGCCGCCGCCTGGACGAGGCCCTCAAGGAGCAGGGGCTGGAAGACGCCGAGCATGAGGAGCTTGACCGCATCGCTTCCTGGGCGGAGACCAGCGCCTCCGGGAGCCGCTCGGACCTTTCCTTCGTGCCCCGTGAGGGGCTCTGGTCCCGGGTTTCCTCCGAGGCGGACCTCTGCATGGGGATGCGCTGCCCCTGGCGGGAACGCTGTTTTGTGCTGTCCCTGCGGAAGGAGGCCGCGGACGCTAGGATTCTGGTGGTGAACCACCACCTCCTCTTCGCGGACCTGTCGGCCCGGCGGCAGGGCGCGGGCTACAATGACACCGTGGTGCTGCCCCCCTATACCCGGATGATCCTGGACGAGGCCCACACCATCGAGGGGGCGGCGACCTCCTTCTTCTCCAGCGAATTCAGCCGCCTTTCGATCCTCCGCCAACTGGGCCGGCTCTACCGCCGGAGGCAGGCCAGGCGCGCCGGGCTGCTCCTCAAGATTCCCGGCCTGGCCCGAAAGGAGAACCGGCTTGACCAGTTGGTGGAGGCCATCGACGGAATCCGGAGTGTCGCCGACGATCTGGACCAGGCCGCCAGGGTCCTCTGCGGCGAGGAAGGGGTCTTCCGGCTGAGCCCGGCCCGGGACGGCCGGACCATCCTTCCCCTGCTCCTGGCCCTGCGGAAGGGCATCAATCACCTGGGGAATCTGATCCGGGACCTGCTGGAGGGAATCCCCAAGGAGGACCGGGAAGAACCGGCCCTTTGGGAGATCGGGGCCATAGTCCGCCGGCTGGAAAGCATCGGCGGGGTATGCGACGCCTTTGCGGAATACCGGGACCGGCCGGACGAGGTGATGTGGCTGGAAAAGCGGGGGGGCGCCGGCCGGGACCCCTGGGTTGCCTTCACCGTGACCCCCGTGGAGGTGGCCCCCGGCCTTAAGGAGAGCCTCTTCGAGCCCGGCAGGACCGTGATCTGCTGCTCCGCCACCCTGACCATAGCCGGGAGATTCGATTACTGGCGGAGCCGCTGCGGCCTTAACCTGTTAACCGATCGGGAACCCCTGGCCGGAATCTTCCCTTCCCCCTTCCCCTACCGTTCCAGCGTGCTCCTGGGCATTCCCCAGGACGCCCCCCTGCCGGAGGAATCAGGCTACCAGGATTTTGTGAACCGGGCGGTCACGGAGCTGGCCTTAACCGGGGGCGGCTCCGCGTTGGTCCTCTTTACCTCCTACCAGTCCCTGCGGAGCGCATGGAGCGCCGCGGCCCCCCTGCTTACCAAGGAGGGGATCCGCTGCCTTAAACAGGGGGACGACGACCGCAGCCGTCTCCTGGATGATTTTTTGAAGGATTCAAGCTCCGTCCTCTTTGCCACCGATTCCTTTTGGGAGGGGGTGGACGCGCCGGGAGATACCCTGCGGCTGGTGATCCTGTCCCGGCTTCCCTTCAAGACCCCCAACGACCCGGTCTTCGAGGCCCGGCGGGAATACCTGGAAAGGGGAGGGGGCAACGCCTTTATGGACCTGTCCCTGCCGGAGGCGGTGATGAAATTCAAGCAGGGCTTCGGCCGGCTCATGCGCCGTTCCAGCGATCACGGGGTAGTGGCGGTGCTGGACGGCCGGGTACTTAAAAAACGCTACGGGGAATATTTTCTCCGCTCCCTGCCGGAAACCAGGACCAGCTTTGCCGAATTCCAACATCTGCTCCAGGATGCGGAACGGTTTTTGTTTAGATAAAACCGGCGATTATTGCCGCAGCCTTAGACTCCATTAACATTCCTTGTGTTTAATTCTGAAAATTTATCTTTCCGTCTTTTCTTATTCGCCTTATCGACAAAACTAAAACTAGCGAGTACCAGATAAGGAGAAATACCATGAAGAAATTTTTTATCCCTGCCCTCATCCTTGCCGCGGCCTGTGTGCTGTTTGCAGGCTGCAGAGCGAAGCTGATTTCCGGCGGAGGCGGGCAGCCCCAATTATCCCCGCCGGGATTGACCGGGGACGACCTGGCCTTTAGCAGATTTACAGAGCCCGTGGACGTTCACATCGGCATGAGCGTTAGTCCCATCGATACCACCCTTCCGCCGGGGGACAGCGTCCAGAATAACCAGTATACCCGCTACCTTAGGGACAACTACAACATCAATGTTATTGTGGACTGGTCCGCCGCGGACGGAAACGACTTCAACCAAAAAGTTTCCCTTTGCATCGCCAGTAATTCCCTGCCCGACGGCCTCAATGTAAAATCCCAGACTTACATGCTCAAGGCCGCCAAGGCGGACATGCTCTACGACATTACCGAACTGTTCGGGCAATACGCATCTTCCCAGGTAAAGGGGATTGTCGATTCTACCAGGGGCCGGGCCATGGAAATGGTTTCCTATAACGGCAGGATGATCGCCCTTCCCAACATCACCGTAGCCACCGACGGAGTCCATATCCTCAATGTCCAGAAACAGTGGCTTGACCAGTACGGCCTTCCCGTTCCAAAAACCCTGGACGACATAGAGACTGCGGCCCGGATGTTCAAAGAGCAAAAGCCCGCGGGCAGCGCCACCATTCCGATCATCGGTCCCGATAAGAATACCAAGCTTTACTGTAACTTCATCGAATCCTCGAACCTGGTCAGCGGCCTGGATCCGGTGTTTCAGGCCTACGATGTGTACCCCGGCTACTTCCTTGACAACGGGGACGGTACCGTATCCTACGGTTCCCTGGACCCCAAAATGAGGGAGCCCCTCCAGCGCCTGGCCCGCTGGTACAAAGAGGGACTGCTGGACCCCGAACTGGGGAGCCGCGACAGTTCCGGCGAGCCGGTAAACGCCAACCAGGTGGGGATACGTTTCGGTCCCTGGTGGTCCATCGGCTACGGGAACGGCGATTCCTTTAAGAACAACCCCAAGGCCAACTGGCAGGCCTATCCGGTATATTCGGACTCCGGCAAGTGGAATGTTCACATGAAGGCCCCCGGCGCGGAAGCCTGTCTTATCAGCAAGAAGGCCTCCCCCGACGCGGCGGCGGCCATCATCATCATGTACAACGCGCTGGTCCGGGACGAGGCGGCCTTTGACACCTCCGTGGCCATCGGCTGGTATCCCCTGCGCACCGTGGCCGCGGCTATGGACGAGACGGAGTATGAGTACCGTGAACTGACCCGGGTCCTTAGGGGAGAAACCCAGCCTGAGGACTACAACGATCCCATGTCGATCTACAAACTTATCTACCACGACGCCCAGGTAATCAGGGATGTGGTTCCCGGTTACGCTCCCCACCGGGACCTTAACGTCGAGGATTTCAACATGGCCAACGCCGGGGACTTTAACCGTTCCTATTCGCTTTTGATCGGCAACCGGCCCTACGCCACCACCAAGATCGACAAGGAAGTGTACAGCGTTACCTACAGCATGACGGACCTGCTGGAACAGCGCTGGCCCAACCTGTGGAAAATGGAATCCGAGGTGATGCTGAAAATTATCACCGGCCAGGCCGATATCAGCGCCTTTGATAAATTTGTCTCCGATTGGAAGGCCCAGGGGGGGCAGGGCATCCTGGACGATCTGGCCGCCAATTATCTAAAAAAATAGATTCAACCGAATCGGGGGAAGGCCATGAAAAGACGTTCGATACTGCAGCTTAACTACGGCCTCATGATTCTGCCGGGCTTCCTGTGGCTCTTCCTCTTCAGCATCGTTCCCATGTACGGAATCGTCATGGCCTTTCAGAATTTTAATCCGGGCCGGGGCTTCTTCGGCTCCCCCTGGACCGGCCTTGAGAACTTTGAATACCTTTTCCTCATGGGGGATTCAAGGCAGGTCATCGTCAACACCCTGGTCATAGCGGTGGGCAAGATGATCCTCAACCTGCTGTTCCCCCTGGGCTTCGCCCTCCTCCTTAACGAGGTGCGGATCTACAGCTACAAGAAATTTATCCAGACCATCGTCTACCTTCCCCATTTTATTTCCTGGGTAATTCTGGCCAGCGTGGTCTTAAACATCTTCGGCTACCGGGGGGTGGTGAACAGTATTACCGCCCTGTTCGGCGCGGAGCCCAGGGTATGGATGACCGACGCCTCCATATTCCGGCAGTTGGTGATCGGCACCGAGGTCTGGAAGGAGTTCGGCTACAACGCCGTCATCTTCCTGGCCGCCCTGACGGCCATAAATCCCAGCCTCTACGAGGCCGCCTCCATCGACGGGGCGGGGCGCCTGCGCTCAACCTGGCACGTCACCCTGCCGGGGATCAGCAGTACCATTGTGGTGCTGGGGGTGCTGGGGCTGGGCAACGTGCTGAACGCCGGCTTCGACCAGATCTACAACCTCTATAACCCCATGGTCTATTCCACCGGCGATATTATCGACACCTGGGTGTACCGCATGGGCTTAATCAACCTGCAATTTTCCCTGGCCACCGCGGCGGGACTCTTTAAGTCGGTGGTAAGTTTCGTCCTTATCGCCGGCTCCTGGGTCATGGCCTACAAGTTTGCCGATTACCGGGTTTTTTAGGGGGGGCTATGATACAGACCAGATCGCCGGGGGAACGGCTGTTCAACGTGATAAACATCATCGTCATGGGCCTGCTGGGGTTTTCCTGTTTATACCCCCTGTGGTACGCCCTGTGCCTTTCCATATCGGACAAGGCGGCGGCCAATGCGGGGCTGGTCACGTTCTACCCCATAGGCGTTACCCTGATTTCCTACCGGGAGATCATGAAGGACCTGATGTTTTTTAATTCCTTCTGGATTTCCATCCAGCGGACGGCCCTGGGGACGGTGGTAACCATTGCGGCCCTGATCACCATGGCCTACCCCCTGTCCAAGCACCGGCGGGAGTTCGGGCCCCGGAACGCCCTGATGTGGGTGGTCATCTTCTGCATGCTCTTTAACGGCGGCACCATTCCCTGGTACATCACGGTAAAGAACTACGGGCTTATCGACTCCATCTGGGCCCTGGTGCTGGGGGGAAGCCTGCCGGTATTCAATTTGATTTTGATGGTAAATTTCTTCCGGGGCATACCCCGGGACCTGGAGGAGGCCGCCTTTGTGGACGGGGCGGGGCCCTGGAAGATACTGTTCATGATCGTGGTGCCCTGTTCGGTGCCGGTGATAGCGACCATCGTGCTGTTTACCGGCGTGTATCACTGGAACGAGTTTTTCCAGGGCCTGGTGCTGACCACCAGCGAGAGCCGGTATCCCCTGCAGACCTACATTCAGCAGTTGGTGGTAAACATACAGGCCTCCACCCTGTCCAAGGACATGATAGAGAATCTCTTTAAGCTGTCGAACAAGTCCCTGAACGCCGCCAAGGTATTTATCGCCATGATACCGATGCTGGCGGTGTACCCCTTCCTGCAGCGTTACTTTATTTCCGGCATCATGCTGGGGGCGGTAAAGGAATAGAGGACCCCGCCGAACAGCCCGGTCCCTCCGCCGGTTTAACCGAGTTCCCTGACCGCGGCGTCGATGGCCTCGTCAATGGCGCCGATAAAACATTCGGCCCCTAATTCCTGTATAAAGCCTGACTTTTGCAGGGCCTTCCGGGGCTGCTCCTGGATCTCCGATATGAGGAGCTTGATTTTTTGGGAGCGGCACTGGGAAACAAAGGATTCCAGGGCGGTAATGCCGGTAGAATCGATCACCGGCACGGAACCCATCCGCAGGATAAGTATTTTCGGCGGACGGGCCAGATTCCGCAGGGTATGCTGCAGCATATCCGCCACCCCGAAAAAGAAGGGCCCGGTGATTTCGTAGATCTCGATGTGCCGGCGGGAAAGGGCGGTAATCTGGGCCTGGGTTCCGGCCCCTATTTCCCCGTAGGCAAGCTGGGTCATAAGCTCGGTGTTTTCCATTTTGATGGCCGAAACTTCGATCATCCTGCGGAGGAACAGGAATACCGCCAGTATCACCCCCACCTCCACCGCGAAGGTAAGATCAAAGGCCACGGTCAATACAAAGGTACACAGTAATACGGCTGAATCGCTCTTGGGGGATGTTTTAATAAGCCTGACAAAGCGGCCCGCGTTGCTCATGTCCCAGGAAACAACGATCAGCACCGCCGAAAGGCTTGCAAGGGGAATGGCGGAGGCCGCGGGGGCCAGAAAGAGGATAAAGACCAAAAGGGTAAGGGCGTGGACAATGCCGGACACCGGACTTACGGCCCCGCTTTTAATATTGGTAGCGGTCCGGGCAATGGCCCCGGTGGCGGGGATACCGCCGAAGATCGCGCTGGCCATGTTCCCAATTCCCTGGGCCGCCAGTTCCATGTTGGCGTTGTGCCGGTCCCCGGTCATGCCGTCGGCCACCACCGCCGAAAGCAGGGATTCTATGGCCGCCAGCAGGGCGATGGTAAAGGCGTCGGGAAGGACCGCCCGGATAAGGTTCCAGCTTATATGGGGCAGGGCGGGGGCCGGCAGGGAGGAGGGAATGCCGCCGAAACGGGTCCCAATGGTTTCCACCGGGAAACGGTCCGCCCCCGGCAGGTTAAGGAAATAGGAGGCCAGGGTTGCGGCGGCCACCGCCAGGGCCGCGGCGGGAAGGCGGGGGGCCAGGCGGCGCAGGATCAGGATCAGCACCAGGGTGCCCCCGCCCAGGGCAAAGGCCGCGGGATTAAAGGTGCCGATAAAGCGGAAATGGTCGGCCCATTTTTCGATAAAGGCCGGGCTTATGCCCTCGATGCGGAGCCCCAAAAAATCCTTAACCTGCTGGGAAAAGATGAGCACCCCGATGCC
>JAISQJ010000163.1 GCA_031274285.1 Treponema sp.
AAACGGATACTGAAAGAAGCCGGAATAAATGACTAGGAGGCAAGCCGATGTTTTATAACTGCACAATCGAAAAAGACGGGGATATGTTTATAGTCCAATTCCCGGATATGCCGAATATACAGACCTTCGGGAATACCCACGAGGAAGCCCTGGCAATGGCCCGGGAGGCCCTTGAGGGCTGCCTGGAATCCGATATTTCCCGCGGGTTGGTTATTCCCCCACCGGCCTGTAAAGAGGGCTACCCCGTGCCCGTGGCGCCTCATATTGTTCTGTCCCTGCGGCTCCGGGAACTCCGGGGGGAGCAAAGCCAGACCGATATAGCGCGGCGGCTAGGGCTGTCTTATCAGTCCTATCAGCGTCTTGAAAATCCCCGGAAAGCGAATCCCACGGTCAAGACCCTGGAACGGATCGCCCGGGTCTATGGCCGGGAATTGAGCATTTCCATGTAAAGCCGTCAGACTTCCGCCCCATAGAAGGTTATCAGGGTATAGGGATTTATAAGCCCGTGGATGTATTGGAATTATGAAGACGGTACAGGAATACATGAACGATCCCCGGATAACCAATGATCCGGGGCTTATGGCCGCCCCGGACCACGCCGGGAAAACGCGCCCTACCATTTTCCTGATACCGGAAAGATGGTCCCGATACCGGAAAGAAGCGGGGAGGTCCTTCAAAACCGAAAAGGTTACCGCCTTTTGTATTGGATCTTTACTTGTTTATCCACACGGTCATTTCTCCGGCGCCGCGGTTGGCCCAGGCGTAGTAGGGTATGAGGAGGAGTTCCCGGTCTTCGTATTCGGCTTCACCTTGTTTCCGGTAGAGCGCGCCGCCCTGCCAGTCTTTTTCCCGCTTTCCGGTAAAGGAGAGGGTACAGAGACCTTCCAGCAGGTCCTTCTCGTACCGGACCTTGAAGTCTACAGGTTCTCCCGCACGGAGCTTAAAGAGCTCTTTGCCGTTGTCCTTTTCCTCGAAGCAATAAACCAGGGGGCCCCGGGTAAACGCCAGCTTGCCTGAGTTTTGCCGCACCTTGGGGTTGGTTTCCATAAGGTTTACGGGCATGTCCAGGGTAACGGTAAGCTTATCGCCCCCCGACCACTCACGGTCTATCAGGGCATACCCGTCCCGCAGGGTATAGGCCGCGTCGGCGCCGTTGAGTTTTACGGCGACGGACCCGCACCAGCCGGGAATACGAAAACCGTAGCTGAACGCGGATTTTCCCTCCAGGGCAAAACCGATGTTGATCTGCCCGTCCCAGGGGTATCCGGTTTCAATCTTTATGCGTACTTCTTTGCCGGCGGGGGAGAGTTTTGCTTCGCTCCCCAGGTAGAGGTGGGTATAAACAGCACCCTTGGCAACGGAGTGCACGTAGGACCCCAGGGAGGCAAGGATACGGGCAAGGTTGGGGGGACAGCAGGCGCAGCCAAACCATTTCTGCCTTTCAACCTTTACATGCCTCATCCGCCTGTCTTTAAGGCTTGCCTCGGGGAGGACCTCCAGGGGATTCACGTAAAAGAAGGATTCCCCGTCCAGCGCCATGCCGCTGATGATGCCGTTGAAGAGGGCTTTTTCTATCACGTCGGCGTATTCGCCCCTGGGCGCTATGGAGGCCATCCGGCGGGCAAAGAAGGCCAGCCCGATGGCGGCGCAGGTTTCCGCATACACCGTGTCGTTGGGGAGATCGTAGTCATAGGAGAACGCCTCCCCGTATGCGGACTGGCCGATGGCCCCGGTAATATACATCTGCTTTTCGGTGATATTGGCAAAAAGATCCTTGCACGCGGCAAAGAGTTCCTCGTCCCCCGTAAGCCGGGCCACATCGGCCATGCCGGAGTAAAGGTACACCGCCCGCACCGCATGGCCTTCGGCGGTATGCTGGTCCCGCACGGGTTTCCCCGCCTGGTAGTACTGGTACTTAACATAACTGTCTTTCCAGTAGAAGGTATTGCCGTTCCGCCCGGTCTCTTCTTCAAAGTAGAGGGGCGCCTGCCCCCGCTGGTCAATAAAATATTTTGCCAGTTTCAAATGCTTCCCGTCCCCGGTTGCCGCATAGAGTCTGACAAGGGCCATTTCCGCAATCTCGTGGCCCGGGTAGCCGTGAAGTTTTCCTTCCCCGGCCCCGATATGCTTATCGACGCAGTCCACATAGCGGATCATGGCGTCCATGAGCCGCCGCTTTCCCGTAGCCTCATAATAGGCCACCGCCGCCTCTATATAATGTCCCATACAGTAGAGTTCATGGTTGTCCTTTAGGTTGGTAAAACGTTTTTCCAGACCGTTGATAATGTAATACGTGTCCAGATAGCCGTCGCCCTGCTGGGCGTTGCAGATAATGGCGATGGTCTCGTCCAGGGTTTTTTCCAGCGCCGGGTCGGGATGCCAGACCAGGGAGTAGGCGGCGGCCTCTATCCATTTGGCAAGATCGCTGTCCTGGAACACCATGCCCCCAAAGCCAATGTCCCTGGGGATTCCGTAATCAAGTTCGGGATGAGTCAGCTCGGCGGCGAGTTTGAAATTCCTGATACAATAGCTAGGCTCCGCACCGGGAATTGCGTCGTTCAGGGCTTTCCACTGGTAGGGAATCACCTTGGTCCGCACCCGCTCCATGAAAGCGCCCCAAAAACGGTCGTTAACGGCGATGTCCCGTGGTTTAATAAAGTCGGAAAATTGCGAACTGTCCATAAGAACTCCTTCGGGGCTATTGAATCAGGATTTGCCTAATCTTTCAATCCGGTAAGCACAATACCTTTGACAAAGGCATTTTGGGCGGTAAGGAAAACGATGAGAACCGGGATTATCGTAATAGTACAGGCGGCCATAAGCACAGGCCAGTTCGTCGCGTACATCCCCTGCATATTAGCAAGCCCCAAGGGCAAGGTAAAGAGTCGTTCATCCACAATGTAGATAAGGGGAGTAAAGTAATCGTTCCAGCTCCCCATGAAACAAAAAATCCCCAATGTTGCCAGGGTGGGACCTGCCATAGGCAGGAGAATCCTAAAAAAGATCATAAAGGGATTGCAGCCATCGATCCGCGCCGCATCGTCCAGGGACTGGGGAATGGTGACAAAGAACTGGCGCAACAGAAAGGTCCCAAAGGCTGAAACCATGGGCGGTATCATCAAAGGCCACAGTGATCCGGTCAGACCCATTCGGGAAAGGTTAATATAATTCGTTATCACCGTCACATGGCCGGGGATCATCATGGTGGCAAGGTAGAGGAGAAATATCTTATCCCGGAAGTGGAAATGCAGGCGGGCAAAGACAAAACCGGCCATGGCGGATGTAAGGAGCTGAAAAAAGACTACCCAGGCCGCCACCCTGACACTGTTAAGGAAATAGTTAGCAAAATTAAAACGGTCGGAGATTTTAAGATAATTGGTCCAGAGGATCTTTGCCCCGAACGGCTGGGGCGGGAAGATAAATGCCTCCGCCTCCGATTTTAGGGAAGTGGTGAGCATCCAGAGGAAGGGCACCAGCATGGAGAGGGCTCCCAGGGTAAGCAGAATATAGGCCGCCGTTTTTACAATGTAATCGCCGGTCTTTTTATGCATAGCCGCCCCCATTAGTAAATCTCATGAGATTTTTTCTCGAATCTCATGTTGATGATGGTTATTATCATGATTACAAAGAAAAGAAGGTAGGCCAGCGCCGATGCGTATCCCATCTTCATGTATTTAAAAGCTGTTTGATAGAGGTAGTGGGCCAGGAGGGATGAAGATCTCCCAGGTCCGCCCTTGGTCATCAGATTGATGATATCGAAGGTCTGAAATGATCCGATGATCGACGTGACAAAAACAAAAAAAGTGGTGGGTGTCAAGAGCGGTATGGTTATATGAATGATCTGCTGGAAAGGACTTGCACCGTCCAGCTCGCTGGCTTCATAATAAACTGTGGAAATACTTTGGAGTCCCGCAAGGAAAAGGAGCATGCTGTACCCCGCATTCTTCCAGATACATACAATGCACACTGAAATGAGGGAGAGTTTAGAGGTGGTAAGCCATTGGATTGGGGGCGCCCCAAAAAAAGAAAGAAAATAGTTAATAAGTCCGAATTCAGGGTTGTAGAGCCACTGCCAAACCACCGCGATGGCAACCCAGGATGTTATAGACGGCAGAAAAAACGCAGCCCGGTAAACCTTTTTAAAATGGATGCCGGAATCCAAAAGGACCGCGAGAAAAAGGGATAGTACCATGCCCACAGGAACGGTGATAAAGGTAAAGACTACCGTGTTGCGGAGACACTGCAGGGCTACTTCGTCCTTGAAAATGTTAATGAAATTAGCAATCCCTATAAACTCCATGGGGGTGATAAGATCATATTTTGTAAGGCTCATGATGAAGGTCCAGATGATGGGGAAAAGCATAAAGGTAAAAAAGAGAATGATATTGGGGGAGAGCATTACTATCGCATAGGGTGTATCATTTAATATTGGCCTTTTTCGTACCGCCGTCATGCAGCCCTCCGTTTTCTAAAATACACCCGGCCCGCGGTAAACTGGGCGGTTTGATCGCAGACCGGGCATGGATTCACGACAACAAATCAGCGGATAGCCCTTAATTCGTTGTCGCATCTCCTTTGGATATTGGCAAGGATGACATCGATATTTTCGTCATCCTTGAAGTACTTATCCTGCTCTTCGGCAATGATATCCATGCAGACAATGGCCTTTACCAGGGCTTGCGGACAGGTCACCACATCACGGAGGTAGGGCCGCATCTGGCGGTAATAGGGGCCAAGCCGTGCATCATCATACCAGCCGTCGATTCCGGCGGGACCGTCGGCCCAGAGGGATTTACGGTTGGGGAGCCAGAGCCCTTCTTTACTGAGCTGACCCTGGTATTCCATGCCCGAGAGGAACTGGATGAATTTCCAGGCTTCCTCAGGATGCCTTGTGGCCTTGGCGATGGAGTGGAGGTGGGCTTGTCCTGTGGTGATGGGCCTGCCATAGCTGGGGATGGGGGCAATACCGACGGGAAACCCAAGGGTGGAAAGCTGCTGTAGGGCCCAGGAACCGTCCAGAAGCATGGCGACCTTGCCGGTCTGGAGCATCTGCGCCGCATTCATCCCCACATTTTCCAGGGTGGAGGCGGCGGGCATTGACTTATCTTCCACACGGATAGCCTTAATGGTTTGGAGGACTCTTTTGACCTGGGGGGAATTATACGTGGTGGTATACCCATCGGCGCTAAAGGGGGCTCCGCCGCCGGAGGTAACCTGGGCAAAAATCATGGCACCGTTAGTTTCCAGGCCGTAACAGCCGTATATTCCATCCCGGGTAAGCCGTTTTGCCACCGCCCGGAATTCATCAATGGTCCATACCTTGTTAGGATCCGCGGAGGGATAGGGCTCGTTGTATTTATCGAATATATCCTTGTTGTAGTAGATGATCGGCGATACCGAACAGGAGGAGATGCCGTAGACCTTGCCGTCCACCTGCATGATGGTCCGGGAAGAATCGATAAAATCATCCAGGGGAAACTGCGCGTTAAACCGGTCGGTGATGTCCAGGAGGACCCCCCTGCCTATCAAGGTCTGGTACATTTCGGAACCGCAGAAGAATACATCCGGCGGACTGTTACTGGCGATGGAAGACAGGAGTTTGGTGAAATAATCGCCCGATGTAGGGGTATAGGTAACCTTAATACCGGGATTTACCTTTTCGAAGGCGGCAATGCCGTTCCTTACCGCCTCTGTTTCCAGAGGACTTGCCTCCCAACCCATAAAAGAAATGGTTACTCCCCCGGCAGAGGAGCCGCCGCCCTGTCCCCCGGCAAAGACAAAACCCGTCAAGGCAAAGATCAAAACACCGAAAAGAAATTTCTTCATTTCTGTTCTCCTTAAGGAGTAAATATTTATTACGGCCACAAGGCCATAAAATCCAACAAAATCCAACAAAATCCACCGAATAAATGTGATTATAAGGGCAAAATTCGGTAGGCATAAGCTATAAATTTGTAGAATAGGTGTCGATTTTCTAGCATATTGTCTTACAGACAAAAATTAGGGGTATAATTTTTTTCATGAAGTATTTGATCAGTGAAAATGCCGATGCCCTTATTCACGTTTCCTCCGGCCAGCTCCTGAACCAGCAGCATTTTAAACATGAGCGCCGTAATCTGGATACCTTTGTGATCATTGTCTGCATAAAAGGTGTTCTCTATATTGCCCAGGATGAAAACCATTTTGCCCTCAAGGAAAATCAATATATTATCCTGTTTGCCGGACATGAACACTACGGTTACCGGAAATGTGACGAGGGTCTTTCATATTATTGGTGTCACTTTAGAATGCAGGAAGATAAATACTGTATTATTTCTGGCGATGAAATGGGGGGGGGGGGGGATGTTGCTTTCAAAATATTATATTCTCCCGGAAACTGGGGAAATTGAGTCTAATGGCAGGGCAATTCTGATCTTCCGGCAACTTTTGGATCTTGCCCGAACTAATTGCTACTCAGAACGGCTGCCGAATTATGCCCTAAGTCTTCTTGCAATGGAAATTTCCCAAGAATTTATCGAGACTCATTTTCAGGATAAAAACAAAGACCTTAACCCGAGGATGGAAAAGATCATAGAGTGGATACGAGTAAATTACAATTTAAAGATGGGCATGGAGAAAATCGCTAAAATATTTTTTTACAATCCCGATTACCTTTCCACCGCATTTCGTAAATACACCGGTTATCCCCTGATGAAGTACATCACCATGGTAAGAATATCCAACGCGAAAAAGATGCTCCTTAACACCAGCGAGGGGATCAAGGAGATAGCCTACAAGGTGGGATTCGATGACGAAAAGGTGTTTATGAAGCGTTTCAAACAGCTTGAGGGCATCAGCCCCACTACCTACCGGAACGCCTTTAGTCGAACTAAAATTGTCCGGTAGGCTTCCGTATGGGAAAATACAGGGTATAGGGTTCATAGCCAATACGGTAGAGGGGCAGCAGGCGGATGTTTTTTTCCTGCCCTACGGTCTTGAAGCTGTCCATCCACAGCCCCCATTCCCTTTCGTTGTCGGCGACGATAAGCTCCTGGGACTTTGCGGGATCCGCTTCCAGGCGGATTTCCTCATCGCAGAGGCCCGCCAGCGCCACCGGGCCGTAGAGGAAGGCCACGGTATCCCGCTTGTCGGGCAGGGGCCACACGCTGATCCCCCGGTTTAGTTCCAGGGCAACCGTATCCTGAACCCAGGTCTTTTCTACGCAAATCCAGCCTTCCCGGTTTACGGGAGCTGTTTTTTCGCCGTTGACGTACAGGACCGGCTCGCCCTTGAGCCACCAGGGAACACGGATCTTTAGTTCAAAACGCAGCGGTTTTCCCGTAGATACGGAGAGGATGGTTTTTAGTATCCCCGGATTATGGGGATAGACGCTCCGGGAATCCCCGGGCTGCTGGGATCCGGTGACGGAACTGCTGAAATTTTTTGACCCCGCAAGGGTATCGATTTGTTGAATCAGGTTTACCGAAATCCCCTCAATTTCGGTCTTGAGGGCGGAATTGAAAAACTGGGCCGCCGCAAGGCCGGAACCTTCCTCCGATCGGTAGAAGATTCCCCGATCCAGGGAAGCGTTGGCCTGGACCAGGGTTCCATGGCAACAGAAGAAATCCTCTGTTTCACTGGCCCAGGCTTTGCGGCCTCCTGCCCGGAGGGGAAGGAAGTAGGTCAGGAGTCCCGTATCGGGGTAGGGGGATTTATTACCATGGGTAAAATGGCCATGCCAGTGACCCTGGGCGAAGATGCCGTTATAGAGATTCTGCTCCCAATAATCGGCATATTCCTTCTCCCCGGTTTGACGGAACAGGAAGTCCGCCAGGCGCATCATGTTGTAGACCGTGCAGTGTTCCTGGTTTTTGTCCCCCAGCCTGGCGGCCAGTTCCATCATGGGGGTCCAAACCTCGCCCAGGGTCTGTCCTCCGGTGGCGTATTGTCCCCGCAGGGTTACTGCGGATTTCCAATAGGCCTCCGTAATGCGCAGCCACCGATCTTCCCCCGTGGCTTCGTAGGCAGCGGCGGCGCCCAGGATTTCGGGGATGGTGGTGTTGGCGTGCATATTGGTCAATACGTCTTCGCCCCGCAGCAAAGGTTCAAAAAGACGATCCCGGCGGTAACGTTCCATCAGGGTAAGGTAACTTTCCTCCCCGGTGATTCCGTAGAGCAGGGCCCATATTTCCAACATGCCGCCGGTTTCCACATCGAGGATATTGTCCATTTCCTCCCGGCTAAAGGAAGCGGTCCAGCGGAGAAACCATTTTGACCAGGCCCGGGCTATGTCCAGGGCCTGAGAATTACCGGCATACCGAAACATATCAAGGAGTCCCATGAAGGTCTTGTGAATGGTGTAATGGGGGGCCCATACATGCCGCCCTTGGGCAATGCGATCCAGATACTTTTCCGGTATGGAGGCGGTCCATTCACCGCCATTGGCCCTTTGACAGCGGGCAAGTTCCGCCACGATGGCATCGGCCTTGGCCTTGAGTTCCAGATCGCCGGCACCGGCAAAATGCATGGCCGCCGCGGAAAGCCAATGCCCTAAAAAATGACCCCGGAGCTGACAGGTGGGGGACTCCCAGCCGCCGTGGGGTTTGACAGGAGGCAGGGTAAAGGGATTGTCCAGCACCGCTTCCCCCCGGTAACTGAGGAGCAGGGCATCGCTGTCCAGGCTCATCATATAGCGGCGGTTGGCCCGGCGTTTCTCCTCCAGAAGGGGATCGCTAATTTGCAGTCCTGACCGCGGTATCTCAACATAGCGCATGGCAGCCTCCAGCTTGGAACCACTTTCATTATACGGGGATTCTTTTGCGGCGCAAAGCGGCGCCGGCAGAGATTGGGTGGGAAAAATCTATTCGCCGGGATTGGGTGCCCCGGTTTTTTCCAGCCGCAGGGTGTCCCAGACCGCCTGGGTTTCCTGGCCCAGACGCCAAAAGCCGGCGGCCCGGACCCCCAGGGACCGGTACATGAGGAGCCGCTCCGCCAGGGAGCCGGCGTCCTCGTAGTATCCCTTTACGGTAACGGGAATTTCATATTCAAAGCTGGGGATACCCTCTTCCCGGGAAATATACTGAATATCATTTTCCCGCAACAGGGTTTCTATCTGGGGGTAGGTATAGGCTTTGGCGGGGCTGGGTTCTATCCAGGCCCGGCCGTAGAAGGGGAGGCCCATGATAAGTTTATCCCTGCCGATGACGGAAAGGGCGTAACTTGCCACGTTCCGGCACCATTCCATGCTGGCGATGGGACCGGGGCTGCTGCCGCCCCAGTGTTCGTCGTAGGCCATCACCAGGACCCGGTCCACCAGGGGGCTTATCCTCCCGTAGTCGTAGACATCGTTGGCTATGGGCCTGGTCCGGGCTTTGAGGGCCGCGGTAAAAAACTTAGCCCCCAGGCCGGAACGCAGTTCCTTTAGGAAAGAAAAAAATGCCTCCCCGTCACGGGCGGGGATGTATTCAAAATCTATCTGGAGACCGTCAAAATTCCGTGTTTCCGCCAGGAGGGCGGCGATGAGTTCCCGCCGCTCCGGGGAACCTTCCTTCAAAACAAAATGGGTAAGGGAGTAGCTGTCGCATTTGACGACCAGGTGGACCCGTCCGCCAAAGGGGGGAAGGTCCCTGGGATTGGGAACGCTGACGAGCCTGCCGTAGGAGTCCAGTTCCGCCCCAAAATACCCCAGGTCCGAAATGGGGAGCCCCTCCCTAAGGGCTTCCTCCCGGCCCTGCACGACGTAGACCCAGACCTCCTCGAAGGCCGATACGGGGAGGGCTTCCCGCGGGAACTCCCCGGCAATCTGAGCATCTTCAGCCTCCGGGGACCCTCCGGCAATCCGGAAATCTTCGGCCTCCGGGTGGCCGGGGAGCGTTCCCTCCGGGAACACCTCCGCCGGAAACGCTTCCTCCGGGGCTTGGGCGGGCGGGACCGCGGGGGCCCCGGAAGCGCAGGCCCCCAGGATCACGGACAGGGCTGCGGGGAGCCACCGGGGGGAAGGGGATTGAACAGGGGATTTGACCGTCTTCATGGTTATAGATACTAAACCTTTTCCCCGTCCCGTCAAGGCGGATTGGCGGTATACCTTACCTTTTCATGGCAGATACGTTATAGTTCTTGGAAGATGAAAAATATCTTTAAATATCCATGGATTATTATCGGAATAATTGCAGTCGTCACTGTTTTTTTTGCCTTTCAGCTTCCCAGGGTCCAGCTTGATAATAATAATATCCGTTTTGTTCCCGCCACCGATCCCGCCCGGATCACCTCCTCGTATATTGACGAAACCTTCGGCAGTTCCGTCTTTATCCTGGTGGGGCTGGAACGGAAATACGGGACCGTGTTTGACGGTCCTTTTCTGAACCGGATTAGAGACTATGTTTCCCAAATAGAACAGATCAGCATGGTGGGGGAGGTTTACTCCATCGTCAACGCGGATTATATCTACGGGGACGGGGAAACCCTTCTGGTCTCCCCCCTGGTTTCCCAGGATTTTACCGGCACGGCCGGGGAGATTGCGGAACTGCGGAAAAGGTTCCTCTCCTGGGACCTCTACGAAGACGCCCTGGTGTCCGACGATTTTACCGCCACCCAGATTTTGGTGCCCTTAACCCTTACGGAGGATAATTACGGTTCCACCGATGTGGTAAAGGAATACCTTCAGGTACGGGATATGGCCCGATCTTCCTTCGCGGGGATGGCGGAGGTTTATGTTACGGGGATCCCCATCATCGCGGCCACCATCAATGAGGCGGTGGAACAGGATATCAGGCTCATGATCCCCCTGGTTATCCTGGTGGTGATCCTCATCGTGTTTATCCCCTTCAGGCGCTTGGGGGCCACCTTTCTTTCTCTCATATCGGTCCTGGCCGCGGTGATTTGGTCTATCGGGGCCATGCCCCTGGTGGGAATGAAGCTTTCGGTTATCTCCACCGTGCTGCCGGTGATTCTTATCGCCATGGGGAGTTCCTACGGCCTCCATGTGGTGATCCACTACATTGAGGACCGGGGGCTCCGGGGCGCTTCCTTGACCGCGGAGGAACACCGGGACCTGGTGCTGTCCCTGGTCGGCCGGACCGGGAAGCCTATTTTTCTGGCGGCCCTTACCACCTTTGCCAGTTTTATCTCCTTTTGCTTTACCAGGGTGGTACCGATTAGGGAATTCGGATTCTTCGCCAGCTTCGGGGTTCTGGCGTCCTTCGTCATTACCATGACCCTGGTTCCCGCTATCCTCCTGATCCGGGGACCCAAGCCCCTGGGGGAATTTCACCCGGCCCACGGGGGTTCCACCCTTATCCCCGGAAAGAACGACAGCATCCGCAATAAAATGGCGGATTTCTTTACCGCGGTGGCCTCCCGCCGGGCCCTCGTGCTCTGCGGGATCCTGGCGGCGGCGGTCCTCTCGGTATACGGCGCTTCAAGAATCGTCATTGATAACGTGATGGTGGAATATTTTAAGAGCAGTACCGATATTTACCAATCGGATCAGTTTATCCGGGAGAAATTCGGCGGCTCCAAGATCATAAGCGTGGTGGTGGAGGCCGAAAACTCCGACATACTGCTCCACCCCGACAGCCTTGCCGCCCTGGACAGCCTGGGCCGCTACCTGGAAAACCGGGTCCCCGAAGTGGGGAACGTGATGGGCTTTACCGATCTGGTGAAGCGCATTAACCAGGTTCTGAACACCGGGGAAAGTCCGGAAGCCGTGGCCGCGGTCCCGGTTTCCTCCGGTACGGCCCTGGGTTTTTGGGATTTCGATTCCGGCGGATGGGAAGCCGTAGAGGAACCGGACTCCGGCCAGGGGGATTCAAGCCGGGACGAGGCTTACAGCGGGTCCTCTTTCGACGGGGACCGGACCTACAGCGCGGCCGAGCTTGCCGATCTTCTGGATCGGGCGTCCAAGGCCGGGCCCGACCGTTCCATGGGCGGCGATCATCTGGTAAAGGAATTTGAGCGGCTTATCAATTACGAGGGTTACTCCTACTATGAGATACCCCAGGACCCCCAGCGGTACGGAAAGACTGATAAAGAGGAGCTGGCGGGCCTTATCGGCGATTATCTCTTCCTCCTTTCCGGCGACATTTCCAGCTATGCCAACGATCCCCTGGAACCCACCAGTATTAAAACTACCGTCCAACTGCGGACCGTGGGCCAGGAGGACACGAACCGGGGAACCGAGGCGATCCGTCGTTTTGTCGAAGCCAATTTTCCAAAGAACCTGAAGGTTATTGTGGGGGGTTCCGCGATGGTGGAGGGGGCCACCAATACGCTGGTGGTTCAGTCCCAGTTAATATCGGTGATCATTTCCGTCGCGGCCATGTTTGTGATCATGTCAGTTTCCTATAAGTCCCTGGCCGCCGGCGGCATCAGCATTATTCCCCTTTCCATTCTTATCCTGGCGAATTTTGCCGCCATGGGCTTTTTGAACATAAAATTAAACCTTGCCACCGCCATGATCTCCAGTGTTTCTATCGGCGTAGGCATTGATTATACCATCCACTTTATCGAGGCCTACAAAAGAGCCTATAAGCTTACCGGAGGGGCGGGTGATTTTCTGCGGCAGGCTTACTATGTTTCGGGCACGGCGATAGTGGTGGATACCCTTTCGGTGGGGCTTGGCTTTGCGGTTCTCCGGCTTTCCAATTTTATCATGCTCAGGGATTTTGGGCTGCTGGTGTGCCTGGCCATGATGATCAGCGCCCTTTCGGGGCTCATCATCGTCCCCGCCCTGCTGGGGATATTTAAGCCGAAATTTATTACGGAATGACGAATAACAAGAGGAGTTAGAGATGATGAGGAAAATGCTATGGGCCGCCTTTTTCGCCGCCGCCCTTTCCCTGCATGCCCAGGATGCGGAACAGATTGTCCGCGCCTCCCGGGACCGGATACAGGCGGACGCGATCTACACCCGTTCCACCATGGTGCTGAAGGCAAAAAACGGTTCCGAAACCCGCCGGGTCATTGAGCAATTCTCCAAAGACGGCCCCCAGGGAGACCGGATTGTCATTGTTTTTCACGAGCCCAGATCCGTGGCGGGGACCCGGTTTCTGACCATGGAAAACCCCGGCAGGGAAGACGACCGCTGGATATTTCTGCCGGACCGGGGGCGGGTGCAGCGAATCGCCGCGGCCGACGGGTCCAAGAGTTTTGTGGGTACCGATTTTTCCAACGACGACATATCCAGCGCAAGCCGCAACGCGGAACTGGACCGGCACAGCCTGCTCCGGGAGGAAACCCTGGGGAACCGGCCCTGCTATGTGATAGAATCCGTGCCCAGGGACAGCGCCTACCAGTATTCCAAGATGATCCAGTGGATCGATAAGGATACGAAGGTAACCCATAAAATTGACCTCTATGACAGGAAAAATACCCTGGCCAAAACCCTGGAGATTCTTAAACTGGAAGACAGGGACGGCCGCCTTACCCCCATGCAGACCCGGATGACCAGCCACGGGGCAGGGACTTCCACCCAGATCAACGTGGATGATATACGCTACAATCCCTCCCTTCCCGACGGGATCTTTACCCAGGAATTTCTTGCCAACGGGAGGCCCCGATGAAACCGCTTTCAAGAACGGCCCTTTGCCTGCTCTGCCTCCTGTGGATCGCCGGCCCCGGCCTGGGGGCCCAGGATTTTTGGTTTGACGAAGGGGAGGATTCCGCCGCAGAGGCCGGAATTTCCGGCGGGGCTTCCGGCGGAAGGCCGGGCGTAAAAATCACCGGGGAGCTGGCCGGGGAACTGCTGATTTTTCCCCATGAACTGGGGGGCGGCAGGGCTGCGGGGGCCGAATGGGGCAACGCAGCCGCCGCGAAACTCAATTTTGATGCCCAGGCCCCCAATGCGGAGGCGATCCTTCATTTCAACATCTCCCCCCGGACCATAGAGGATTTAACGGCCTCCGGCGGCCTGCCCCGGACTCCCCTGCTCATTGACGAACTCTATCTGCGGGCCTTCCTGGGGCCGGTGACTCTGGAAACAGGGCTGCGGAAGCTGGCCTGGGGCCGGGCGGATAGTTCAGGTCCCCTGGACGTGACCAACCCCCTGGACTACACGGACCTGACCGTCACGGAGCTTATGGATCGCAAGATTGCCCGGCCCATGATCCGGGCCTCCGTGCCCCTGGGCGGGACTTCCAAGCTGGAGGGAGTCTTTATCCCCTCGTTCCAGGGACACCGGTACTCCCTGGACCAGGGCGGCCGCTGGTTCCCCACCGCCATAGCCAGCGACCGGGGGGTGGATATGGTTAAGGGAATTGCTTCCCGCATCGGCGATCCCCTACTTGCCACGGCTATAGGAAACTATCAGGTTGACCATTTTGAGGACCTGCTGCCCGGGAACACCAGGGGCCTGGAATATGCCCAGGGGGGCCTTAGATTTACTACCACCGTAGGGCCGTCGGACATTGGGGCACAGTATTACTCAGGATACCTTTTCCGGCCTTCCTTGGTGATCGAGGGGGCTTCGGCCTTTATCGACCTGGTAAACAGTAATCCTGGGGCCATCAAAGCCGCCTATACCGCGGATCCCGATTACATCAAGAATACCCTGAAGCCCAGTATGCGTTACACCCGCTACCACCAGATCGGCGTGGACTATACCCAGGCCGCCGCCGGTTTTACCCTGCGGGGGGAACTGGCGGCCAACATCACCGGGGATTTAAGCGGGGACGACGGGGGGGTCTACAATCCCTCCCTGGCCTGGTCCGCGGGTTTTGACCGGGACCTTTTCGGTTTTACCTTTTTTGTGGAAGCCGATGAATCGGTAAGGCTCCTGGACCGCAGGGTGAACAGGAACCCCGCGCTGGATACGGAAGCCCTGAGCCCCCTTACCAATACGGCCCTTACGGCGCAAATTTCACGGTCCTTTTTTCAGGACCGGCTGGAAATAAAATTCGCCCTCCTGTGGAACATTGAGGCCGGAGACCTCTACCTTATGCCCTCCCTGGTCTACACCATGGGGGATCTTCAGGCAAAACTCTCCGGCGGCATCTTTACCGGGAAGGCCGGGGGGGAACTGTCCCAGTACCGGAACAACGGCTATATCAAGACCGTCCTGGTCTACTCGTTTTAGAATTCCAGGGCCCGCAGGTACGCCTCGAACGCGGCCTGGGCATCCCGGACCTCCGCCCGCTGCCGTTCCAGATCGCCGTTAAGGCGGTCAATGTCCGCATCCAGGCTGGTAAGGCGGCGCAGGTACTCCTGGCCCTGCTGGGTTCCGTTCCCCGCGGCTTCCAGGTTTTTGCGGATCCGGTCCTGCTCCGCTGCCTGGGTGTTTCTACGGGCCTCGGTTTCCGCCCATGCCTTTTCCGCTTCCTCCGTTTTGCGCCTAAGCTCCACCGCCCCGGCCAGGCTTGCCCTGACGGCCGGAGGAATCTCCTGGCTGGTGGAGTAACTTACAAGGAGTTCGGGCCGCAGGCTTACCAGGGTGATACGCTCGGAAAGGGGCATCTCCTCCCGTGAGGTGAATTCAGCCTCCCCCCCTTCGGGAAGCTGCCGGATAAACCGGTAGGAACCGGCGGTGGCCTCGTCATAATTCCCCGGTTCCGCCAGGGTATAACCCTGGGTGATGGGGTGCTCTATGATGATACTCTTGGCCTCCCCGCTGTTCTTGAACCGGTATTTTCGCTCGTAGTGCTGCCGGCGGCTTATGGTCATGACCCCGCCGCTCAGGTTTACCGCAGTCACCGTCCTGGCCGAAGAGAACGTCAGAGCGCCGGTAACCGAAAGGTCCTCCCCCCAGGAGATGAGCCGTTTTTCGCCGGGGTTAAAGAATTCTATCAGTGCGTCCCCCGCGTAGCTGCCGCCGTCATAAATCGTGATGGGGCCGGCGGGGAGTTTAAGGCCCGTGGTGTTTCGCAGCTCCGCCCCCGTCTGGGGGTGGAGGGTCCGGCCGGGCTCGGCGCCGGAAAAAATGAGGAACTTGCGGGCCTCGATTTCCCCGTTGCTCAGAGGAAACATGGCGCTGGTTCTACGGTCCAGGTTCACCGGGGTATTCACGGTAAAGCTGAACTGATCCGCCATATCCGCGCCGCTCACCGGGGGCGGGGGAGGCTCGGCCTCTGCGGCCCGAAACGCCATGGCCGCCTGCGGCGCGGGCGCCTTATTGACGGCCCGGGGTTCGTAGGCCATGCTCTCCTGGGCCAGGGAATCCAGGGCCGAATCCCAGACCAGCGCCTCGGCGCTCCCGGCAATGGCCAGGGGCAGGGTAGGGCGGTTCAGGTAGTAGGGGGGGTAGAGGTTCTGGATAAAGGATACGGGCCGCCCGGCGGCCAGGGAGAGTTCCACGCCGCGCCAATCGGCGTCGCTGTCGTTATCCACAATGGCCCAGCCCTGGAAACGGGCGGCTCCCCTTTCCCCCAGGTCCAGCCGGTAGGAGACCTTCCAGACCGGGGAGGGGATCACGTAGCTTAGGGAAACCGGGCGGCTGCCGCTTCCCGAAAGGGAAACGGCAAGCTCCCTGGTTTGGGAATTCCGGGCGCCCGCGATCAGGTCCAGGGCCCGGTTCAGGTCCGCGTTAAGGCCGGGCCTGGTAAAGCGGAGGCTCCCTATCTCCGCCAGGCTAAAGAGCCTTATGCCCTGGGGGGTAAGCAGGCTAAGCCAGGGTACGGCCTCCGCCCCTTCCCCTGTCCTGCGGTACTCCACCGCCATGATCCTGCCGGTTACGGGTCCGGGGGCGGAGACTTCCAGTTCTTCCCCCCGCAGGCCCCCCAGGATTTCCGTTATGCCGGGGCTGCCGGAAAGGTCTATCCCCAGGCTTCTCAGGGTTTCCCACTGACTCTGTTCCGGGGAGTAGTTAATCTGGGGGAAGGCCGAAGCCGGGTCCCGCAGGAGCAGGGACTTAAGGGCGTCGTTGAGGGCGGAGACCTTGAAGGGAATTTTGAGCACCGCGGGCCCCGCAAGGGTTCCCTCGTGCTCAAAGAAGGAGACCCCCGAAGAGTAGATGGTGATCCGGCGGAGGGGCAGTTGGACCTCCGGCCCCCTGTCTCTGCCGGCCTGGGCTCCAAGGTTTACACCGGCGAGAAAAATGGCGATACAGACCGGAATAACCGGCAGACGGAATAGATTCATTGTTTCCCCTTTGCCATAGATTTGGCGATATAGAAGGCTAGGCCGGAAAGGATAGCCGCGGCCAGTAGCAGGATACCCCATAGTACCAAGGGCCCCCAGCCCCCCTCCCGCGGGGCTTTGACCGCCCTGGGGCGGTACTGGCTGGCCCCCAGGGGCCGGGCCTCTTCGATTCCGGCCCCCGCGGCCTCCGGCAGGCCCCCCTGGGGGCCGTACTCACCGTTACCCCAGGCCAGGGTCCAGGGACCCTGGCCCCGGCCCAGGAACAGCAGCTCGTAAACGGCCCAGCGGATGCGGCAGCCGGGAATCGATGAAAAAGCCGCTTCCCCGGCGGCTTCCAGTTCCCAATAGGGGGCCCGGGATTCCGTCTCCAGGGCTCCGCTTGTTATGATTTCGCCGTTTCCGCCGTTGAAGCGGAACAGGTTGATCCGGGCGGCGAAACGCCACTCGTCCTCCCCATGAAACCGGTTTCTGATCACTGCCTCGACGGAATCCGCCTGGGAAAGGGGGAATTCGATGGTCCTCAGGGGATAGAACCCCCCGGTATCGTAGCGGACCCGCCGCTTATCGCCGCCGTACCATTCCCCGCTTATCATTCTTTCCTTGGCCTCGGGGGGCGCCTCGACCTTCGCGAAGCGGGCGCTTATGTTCCGGGGCGGCAGGTCCGTCTTGTCAAATTTGAGGAGCAGATAGCGGTTCTCCCCCGGAGGCAGTTCCAGGAATTCGCGGCCCGTTCCCTCCTCGCCGAACCAGGCCAGGACCTGGCTTTTACCGAATTCCCGCCACCGGGCCAGATCCGCGCTGGCATAGATCCTCACCGCGGTGTTGTAGATTTCCCCCTCCTTTCCCAGGCTGACGGCGAGCATGGAGGGGGCGGTTTCCAGGCGCGAAAGATCCAGGAGGTAAGAGGCCGCGGGCCGGCCGGTCCGGCCCTTTATGTTCAGGATGGTCCCCTCCGCGTCGATCACGATATCGGCACCGCTGGGCAGGGATACGTCGTTTTCCTCGGCCCAGGGAAAAAAGGGAAGCTCCACCGGGGGCGGATCAACGCTGGATCCCGCGGTTTCCCGGATGGTAAAGGGAACCGGAAGCCCCTGGGCGTCAAAGACCCGGATGTCTCCCATGTCGGGCCGCTCTAGGCCCCGGTACAGGTCTTCGGGAATTTCAAAACGCAGCAGGCCGCCGGCCGCGCCGGTTAACACCAGGGAACCGGCAAAATCTTCAAGCCGGGGGGCCCTGTCCTGGGGGAAGAGGTTTTGCCCGTATAGCAACATGAGGGGGAGGAGGAAAAGGGCGGAGGGATTTTTGGCGGTCACGGCTTTCCCCCGGACTCCGCATCCTCCGCCCTTTCCGGCGGCGGCAGGGGAGCGGCCCAGCCGATAAAGAGGAGCAGCAGGCCCGCCACAAAGAAGGAGACGATCCTCAGCGCCGCCGCGGCCCTGGAGAGGTCCAGCACCAGGAATTTCGCGATATCCGCCACCGTTAGGACCGCCCCGGCGATCCAAAGCTTCCGCAGGGCTAAGCGGTTCCCCCCGATAACATGGCCGATGCCGTAAACCGCCCAGACGATGAAGAGGCACAGGTGAAACACGTCGGAATAGGCCAGGGCATGGTAGGGAATTCCGCCGTAAAAATGCACGGCCCTGGCGGTAAGGGCGGTGATAAACAGAAAGACCGCGCTGTCAACGATGGTAAAGAGGGCCGGCCTTTTCAGGACCGGGATGCCCCCCCTTTCCGGCAACTGCCAGAGGAGAAAGAGGACGATACAGAAGGCCTCTTCCAGGTCCAGGGGATTGAGGATGGGGATGTAGAAGGGCAGGGGAGCGGGATCGCCTGAGAGGAACAGGGTAACGAAAAACCAGAGCCCCATGACGCAGCTTAAAACCAGGGGAAGCACAAAGGAGAGGAGCCGGAAAACAAGGCCGTCCGGGGATTCCCGGGCTGGAAATATCCGGGCCCGGAATATCCTAAAGGGACCCTCCCCGTGGGCCGAAAGGCCTATCCCGATCATACAAATAAATACGGGGAGGAGGCCCGCAAAACTTGTCCAGGCCGGGGCAAGCTTGCGGGAAAGGGTAAAGCCGCGGCCCGATGCACTCAGGACCCCCAGGCTTACGAAAATAAAAATTAAAAGCCAGGTCCCGTAGATTTTTTCCGGCAGGTCCTTCCGTAAAAAAAAGAGGAGCAGGGCCTGGACCGCGAAGAAGCTCAGCCAGCCCCACAGGAAGAGACCCTGAAGAAAATTAAAACTCAGGGGGAAGGGATTCCCCCGGTAAAAGGGGAAAAAAACAAATATCCTTAGGTAAAGGCAGAGTCCC
The DNA here is from genome assembly GCA_031274285.1 of Treponema sp. Taxonomy (GTDB): domain Bacteria; phylum Spirochaetota; class Spirochaetia; order Treponematales; family Breznakiellaceae; genus JAISFT01. Next base: position 19,362 of record JAISQJ010000163.1, read on the forward strand.
AGGACAAGGGAGGGAATGATACCGAAGCGGAATACGCCGGTACGGAAAAATTTGGAAGCCCCAAAGGAGGCCAGGGCCGAGGCGGAGCAGCATAAAAAGAGAATCTCCAGGGGATGGTCAAAGACCCGGCGTATTTCGTAAATCCAGCCGCCGAACCACCAGGCAAAGGCCCAGACGGCCAGCGCCAGGGCGGGGCGGCGGATACGGAGTGAAGGGTGATGAGCGGCAACATAAACCATGGCCAGGGCGGAGAGGGCGATGATGAGGGAGCCGGTGAACGCGGCGCTCCGGAAGGCCGCCCCGCCGTAAAGAATAAGATCCCAGTCGGCAAGAAAGGCAACGGCCGCGGCGGCGTGCAAAACAATACCTACGGCGGCGGCCCTGAACCGGCGCAGCCTTAGACCGAAAAAGAAAACCAGGAGCCCCTCGGCGGCCCACAGGGCGCCGGTGACCCGGGGGGAAAGCTCCAGGGGTACGGCCAGGTTTGCCAGGAAGGCCCCCAGGCCCAGGTAAGCTTCTGAAAGTATAAGATGCCCCCGGCGCTTCCAGATGAACAGGGCCAGAAGGATATAAAAGGCCGAGAAGATCAGGGCGATCAGGGCGTAGCCGTGTTCCACCGAATCAAAGACCTTCCACTGGAGCAGGGCCCCCATGAGGGGGGTTCCCAGGATCACCGCCATATCAACATACCCCACCGCAAGCTGATTGGTGTCCCGGTCGAAACCGGGGAGGCCCAGGATGCTAAAGATCACCAGGTAGGCCAGGAAAAAGGGTTCCACGGACCAGAAAAGCCTGGGCTCGTAATGGGAGACGGCCCAAAATTCGGCAAGGATGAAGGTAAAGAGGAAGGCCGTGAGCTTAAGAGCCTTCCAGCGCCGGAAAAAGCTAACGCCCAGAACCCCCAGATCAAGCACCGTATAATAGGCAAAGAGGAAAACATGATTCCCCTCCACCAAGGCGAGGAGCAGGGGCGCCGCGAAGCCCCCCAGGAAACCCAGCAGGGCCAGGGCCTGGGAGCTTTGATAGAGGGCAAGGACTATGGCCGGGACCACCAGGAGGCTGAGGAGGACAAGGCTCAGCAGGGGAGGGAAGTAGGGGGTAAGCCTATGGGCGGCAAAAACGGAAAGGTAGAGGATACCAATGCCGCCCCCCTGGAGCAGGAGGAAGTAGACGGGCCGCTTGTCCCGCAGCCGCCAGCCCGCGGCCAGCATGACCAGGCCGGAAAGCGCCGAGGCGGCGATCCCCATTTCCACGGTAAAAAAGCCCCGGTTCGCCAGGTAGGTGATTAGGGCGCCGAAACCGGCCAGGAGCAGGACGATTCCCCCGGCGGCCCAGAGGTTCCCCCCGTGGATAAAGGCCGCCAAAGCTCCCTCCGCCTGGACCGCCCCCTCCGCCGGGGGCTTTGCCCCCGCCGCCTCTGACGGCTCCGCCGGGGCCCTCTCCGGCCCATCCGCCTCTGAAAGGACCGCCGCTTCCAACAGGGACCTGTCCGCCGAAACCGCTTCCATGGGGGCCGCTTCCTTGGGGACCGGCTCCACAGAAACCCTTGCGGCCGACTCTTCCGGGGTCCCCTCCGCCGGAACCGCGAGGACCCCCTCTGACGGGGCCGCCGCTCCAACCGGGGCCCTGGCAAGGGACCTAAACCTCTCCTCCAGGAGGCTTATCCGCTTCCCGTAGCCGGAACTTTTAACCAGAAGGAATATGACGCCGATGACGGCAAAGAAGAAGGCGGCAACGATGAGGACGGCAATGAAATAAAATATCCCTTCCATGGCGGAAAGGATACCCGAAAAGAAGCTTTATGAGAACGACCGGATATTCCAGTACATCATGAACCAGGGCCGCTTTTCCTCCGGGGAAGACCGGGAGCGGGGAGCTATGACCCGCGGGGACCTGGCCAACGTACTTGATCTAACCGAAATCTTGCATGAGGAGCTGTACAAGCCCTATACTAGAGTTGTTCAAAAACCTCAGTTTTTGAACAACTTCCGCTAAAAAACAGCAAAATACG
>JAISQJ010000182.1 GCA_031274285.1 Treponema sp.
GCCGCCCCGCCCCGTTTTACCGGTATACCCCACCGGGCCGTTTCGGGCCGCATCTACAACAAGTCCATGGCGGACTTTTTCGGCCCCGAACCTGATATTCCGGGGCCGTGACCCGGCGCCGGGTTACACGAAAACCCGCTTATTTGCTATACTCCCTGCCATGAAACGCGTGATCCCTAATCTGTTCAAAAACACCCGCCGCGCCGGGGAAGAAGATGAGGACGAGCAAGAGGATGCCAAGGGCTCCGGGGCAGACCCTCTCCTGTCCAAGATGCTCAAGACCCGGACCATTCTGCTGTCCGGGGAGATAAAAAAGGACCTTTCGGAACGGACCATCCGGCAGCTCCTCCTCCTTGAGGACATGGGGGACGAGCCGATCCGTATCTTTATCGACAGCCCCGGCGGGGATGCGGATGCAGGATACGCCATATTCGATATGATCCGCTTTGTAAAGCCCCCGGTCTGGACCATCGGCATGGGATTGGTGGCCAGTGCCGCGGCGATCATCCAGCTTGCCAGCCCCCGGGAACAGCGGGTGGGCCTGCCTAACAGCCACTACCTCATCCATCAGCCCCTTTCGGGAATCCGGGGGGTAGCTACGGATATCGAAATCCACGCCCGGGAGCTGGACAAGCTGCGGGCCAGGATCAACCATCTTATCGCCGACGAAACCGGCGCCCCCTTTGACCAGGTGGAGCAGGACACGGACCGGGACTACTGGATGAATGTGGATGAGGCGGTGAAGTACGGCCTCATCTCCCGGGTCGTCGCCAGCCGCGGCGATCTTTAGGAGGCCTGTATGACGAATAGGGAACTGCTTCTGGCGGCCCTGAACAACGAGGAAGTTCCCCGGCTGCCGGTGGGCTTTTGGTTTCACTTTGTAAGCGAAGAGGAAAAGACCAAGGGCCTGGAAAGGCCGGAACTGGCGGAACAGAGCGTCCGGGGCCATAAACGCTACTTTGACGAGTTCCATCCCGACTTTGTAAAGGTGATGAGCGACGGCTTTTTCGGCTATCCCCAGAAGGGGGAGACGGTGAGGCTGGACCTGGGGGCGCAGACCATCGGGGACCTGGCAAAATTCCAGCCCGTCGGGGAGGATCACCCCTGGATACAGGCCCAGATCGCCCAGGTGGGAAAGATAGTCTCCCTGCAGAAGGACACCATGTACTTCTACAATGTCTTTAGCCCCTCCACCACCCTCAAGCGGCTTATCGGCCTGGAAACCCTCATCAAGTTTTTTAGGGAGAATCCCTCCCTGGTGGCGGAGACCCTGCTGCGGATGGCGGAGGGCATCGCGGTCCAGGCCCGGACCGTGATCGAGCAGGGCGGCGCGGACGGCATCTACCTGAGCGCCCAGAACCACGACATCGGTCGGATCACCGACGAGGAATACCGCCGCTATATCAGCCCCGCGGATAGGATCGTCCTGGATGCGGCCAACGGCGCCGGTGACCATAACATCCTCCACATCTGCGGCTATAAGGGCTGCCGGAACCACCTGGAAACCTGGACAAGCTACAAGGCCAAGGCCTACAACTGGGCGGTCAACGTGGAGGGGGTGAGCCTTTCGGAGGGGAAGAAGCTCTTTGGCGGCGCGGCGGTAATCGGCGGCTTTGCCAATACCGCGGACGACCTTATCTACCGGGGTTCCCGGCAGGAAATTGAGGACTGCACCGAAAAGATCATCGCCGGGGCGGGCACGCGGGGGGTTATCCTGGGGGCCGATTGTACCGTGCCCGACGATACCCCCTTTGAGCATTTTGAGTGGGTTCGCCAGAAGGCGGGCCAAAAGGCGGGATGAAAAGTGTAGCAATGAGCCGCCGACCCCTTGACAAAAAAGAGACGGCAGGGTATTCATAGTAAAACTATGGTTTTTATAAGCTTATCTACAAGGAGCGAAACATGAAAAGGAGCTTTGTTTTGACAGTTGGGCTCTTAACGGCCCTGAGCATGGGTCTTGCCGCGAGTCCCCGGAGGGACACGGCGTCAGGACCCAAGGATACCCTGGTCTACGGCCAACAGCTTGCGCCCCAGGGAATTTTCCATCCCACGGTGAATACCTCCAATTTTGACCGCGAAGTGGAACTGCTGGTTTTCAACCGGCTGGTGAGCCTTGATTCCTCCATGCGCTACGTGCCGGATCTGGCGGAAAGCTATACCTTTTCCCCGGACGCCACGGTGCTTACGTTTAAGCTGAAGCAGGGCATCAAGTGGAGCGACGGCCAGCCCTTCACCGCCGAAGATGTGGCTTTTTCCTACGAAACCCTGGCCCACGGAAAATTTGTCCGGGGCAACGATGAATTCGCCACCAAGCTTCTGGGCTTCCAGGATTACAACACCGGAAGAACCGCCCATGTGGAGGGGGTAAAGGTACTTGGTCCCTACGAGGTTAGTTTCACCTTCCAGGGTCCTTACCGGGATGCCCTGGTCAAGTTTGTCAACCAGAGCGTCTTTGCCAAACATATCTGGGAGAAGGTTCCCGTCGAAGGCTGGCTTGACGCCATTGAACTGCTGCGGAACCCCGTGGGTACCGGCCCCTACAAGCTGGTGGAATATGTGCCCGATCAGTATGTCCGCCTGGAGGCCAAAGAGGATTACTTCAAGGGCGCTCCCAAGATCAAAAATTTCATCCTCAAGGTGTCCAATCCCGATACCCGCCAGGTGGAAATTCTCAACGGCGAACTGGACATTGCCCGGGTCACCTCCTGGAAGCCCAATGATCTGAAGCCCTATACCGATGCGGGGATCGCCTTTGCGGAAATTCCTGAAATCATGGGCTATTTCCTGGCCTATAACTTTAACGAGCCCCTGCTGGCGGATGTAAATATCCGCAAGGCCATCTACACCGCCCTGGACCGGCCGGCCATTGTACAGGCTATTGAGCCCGGTCATGCGGTCCTGGCCGAGACCCTGATCCAGCCTTCCCAGCCGGTGTATCCCAGGGACATCAACCGCTATACCTACAGCGTGGCCGAAGCCAAAAGGCTCTTTGCCGAGGCGGGCTGGAGGGACACCAACAACGACGGCATCCTGGACAAGGGCGGCCAACCTCTGAAGTTGACCCTCCGTTACGATAACGTGGACGATACCCTGCTGGCCCAGGTGGTTCAGGCCCAGTTGAAACAGGCCGGCGTTGATCTTGAGATCATCGGTTCGGACTTCAACACCGTGCTGAATACCCTGCGGAGCACCACCGAGCCCTTCCAGTTGGCCTTCATGGGCGCCTCTTACCGCCCGAATCCGGGAACTGCTGGCGGACTTCTCTGGCTGTCCCGGTATGAAAATGCCGAGGAGCGGCGGCTCTTTAACAACGCCCTGAACTCCGGTACCGATGCGGAAGCCCAGGCCAACTGGGGCGCCTGGGGGAAGTTTATCAACGAACAGCAGCCCCTGTCGGTGATCTACATCAAATCCCAGGGCTATGCGGTGAATCCCCGGCTGGTAGGCTATTCACCGATCAGCATCGAATGGTTCCCCAATGTGGAGACCTGGTACTTTAAGTAAAGGATTCTAAAGGGGGCGAGGTGGGAAGCTATTTAGGGCGGAGGGTACTGCAGTCCCTGATCATCATGGCGGGAGTTTCGGTGATCGTGTTCACCCTGGTGAACCTGATCCCCGGAAACCCCTACCTGAGTATGCTCCCCCCTGAAATTCCCATGGATCAGGTTGAAGCCCTACTCCGGCGGGTGGGTTACTACGATCCCCTGCCGGTAAAATACGGCAAATGGCTGGGGCGGGTGCTTCAGGGAGATTTTGGGTATTCTATTTTTTACCGGGAAAAGGTGATGGGCATCATCGCTTCCCGCTTGGGGAATACCCTCCTCCTTTCCATTTCGGCCATTGCCATCAGCACCCTGGCGGGAATCGGCATGGGTTTTTTTACCGCCCGCCGCCGCCGGGGCGTTTCGGATAACACCGTTCTGGTGCTGACCTTCATTGTCCTGTCGGTTCCCCAATTCTTTTTTGCCATGCTGTTGATCCGCTTCTTTGGGGCGGATCTCCGGCTGCTCCCCATTTCCGGCATGGTTGATGTGGTGGCCAACTACAAGGGTATCTCCCGGGCCCTGGACATAGGGCGGCACATGATCATGCCCACGATCATCCTGGGTCTGGGGAATGCCGTGATGATGCTCCGCTATACCCGTTCCAGTGTCATTGATGTGCTTCATGCCGATTATATCCGGGTGGCCCGGGCCCACGGCCTTACCGAGAAGGTGATCATGATGAAGCACACCCTTAAAAATGTGATGATACCCATCGTGACGGTTTTAAGCCTCCAGATTCCGGGCCTCCTTTCCGGGGCCCTGCTCACGGAAACCGTTTTTCTGTGGCCCGGCATCGGCCGTCTAAGTTTTGAGGCAGTCCAGCACCGGGATTATCCTTTAATCATGGGGATACTTTTGGTCATGGCCATGATCACCCTGATCTCCAATTTCCTTGCCGATGTAGCCTATGCCGTCATCGATCCGCGGATCACATTGGATTCGGCCGGCGGCGGGAGTCCGGGCTAATATGAGTCTGCTTGGCAAATTCTCCCCCGGCAGAATGCTGCTCAAAGTCGTTTCCGCCCACCGGCTTGTTACCGCCGGGGGGATCATCCTTTTTCTCCTGACGATCTTTTCCCTTATCGGCCCCCTCTTTGCACCCTACGGCCGGGATGAAATCAGCCTTACGGAAATTCAGGCCCCGCCGGGAAACGGCCACATCCTGGGCACCGACGATCTGGGCCGTGACATCTATGTGCGCCTGGCCCACGGCGGCCGCATATCCCTCAGCGTGGGGATCATCGCCATCCTGATTCAGGTGGCCATCGGGGTAACACTGGGCGCGGTGGCGGGTTTCTACGGCGGCATTTACGACAGCATAATCATGCGGCTTACCGATGTGGTGATGTGCTTTCCGTTTTTTGTGATCGCCCTTTCGGTGGCGGCCCTGACCGGACCCAGTTTCAAAAATGTGATCCTCATCATCGGTCTTTTGGGCTGGCCTTCCATGGCCCGGGTGGTCAGGGGCAGTATCCTGGCCCTTAAAAATACCGAATTTATCGAGGCCGCCCGGGCTCTGGGTCTGACCCAGGCGGAGATCATCTTCCGCCATCTTTTGCCCAATGCGGTGGGGCCGATCATCGTGTACGGAACCCTCAACATCGCGTATGCGGTGATGCTGGAGGCTTCGCTAAGTTTTTTGGGCATGGGTATAGCCCAGCCCCAGCCCAGTTGGGGTTCCATGCTTTCGGCGGCCCAGAGCATGACCATTCTCCAGCGCTGCTCCTGGATGTGGATACCCCCGGGCCTCATGGTCCTGTTAACGGTGATGTCCATCAATTTTATCGGCGAAGGAATTTCGGAAATATTTCATAACACCGGGCGGGACCGTTCATGAGCGCCCTGGTGGAGATTAGGGATCTTTCCGTCGATATACTGAAGGGCAGGGGCGGGGGAACCAAAATCCTTCCCATCCTCCGCCACATCGATCTTTCGGTGGAAAAGGGGCAGGTCCTGGGCCTGGTGGGGGAGTCCGGCTGCGGCAAGACCATGACGGTGCTGGCCATCCTCGGTCTCCTGCCCGAAGGCGGACAGATCAGTTCCGGGCAAATTTTTTTTCAGGGCCGGGACCTCATCAAGCTGCCCCGCCGGGAAATGGAAGGGCTCCGGGGCAAACGGATCACCATGATCTTCCAGGAACCCATGACCTCCCTCAATCCCCTTCTTTCCATCGGCAGCCAGATGCGGGAAATTCTTTTGCAGCACGAGGGTCTTACGGGAAAGGCCAACCGGGATAAATGTATTTCCCTTTTGGAGACCGTGAATATTTCCGAGCCTGAAAAAATTTACGATTACTATCCCTTTAGGCTTTCCGGGGGCATGCAGCAGCGGGTGATGATCGCCATGGCCCTGGCATGTGAGCCGGAATTGATCATCGCCGACGAACCTACCACCGCCCTGGATGTAACCACCCAGGCCCAGATCCTGGATCTTTTTAACGAAATTCGGGGCCGGATCCGGTCGTCCTTCATCTTTGTTACCCACGACCTGGGGGTCATAGCGGAAATTGCCGACCGGACCTCGGTGATTTACTCCGGTTACGTGGTGGAGGAATGTTCCGTGGCGGCCCTTTTCCAGATGCCCCTGCACCCCTATACCGATGGGCTCATGCGTTCCCGGATGGGGCGGCGCAACAGCAACCGGGACCAGCTTTACAGCATACCCGGAACGGTGCCGTCGCCGGGGAACATACCGGAGGGCTGCCCCTTTGCCCCCCGCTGCCAGGTCGTCATGGAGCGGTGCCGCCGGGAAGTCCCTCCCCTGGCGGAGGTTCAGGAAGGCCACCGGGTCCGCTGTTGGAGGCAGGTATTCTAATGGCAGAGCCCCTGGTCAAGGTGGAAAACCTGACAAAGGATTTCCCCATCGGCAAATCCCTCTTTGGCCGGGCCAAGCACCGGGTCCGGGCCGTGGACGGCCTGTCCCTGGAAATACCGGAGGGGGAGCGTTTCGGCCTGGTGGGGGAATCGGGGAGCGGCAAATCCACCATAGGCCGCTGCATCCTCAACCTCATTACCCCCAGTTCCGGCAGCATAACCTTCGCCGGGAAAACCATCTTTGACAGCAAACAGGGGCTGAGCCTTTCCTACCGGGAGATGCTCCCCCTGCGCCGGGATATGCAGATCATCTTCCAGGACCCCACCGCCAGCCTGGACCCCCGGATGAGCATTGGGGCCATTGTGGCCGAGGGGATCAGGAAGCACCGTATCGGGAAACCGGGGGATGCGGAAAAAACTGCCGGGGACTTCCTGGAACTCTGCGGCATCAGCGCGGACCTGGCCGGCCGGCGGCCTGGGGAATTTTCCGGGGGCCAGAAGCAACGGATCGGTATTGCCAGGGCCCTGGCCCTGCGCCCCCGCTTCATCGTGGCCGACGAGCCCCTCTCCGCCCTGGATGTTTCGGTCCAGTCCCAGATTCTCAACCTGATGCGTTCCCTGAAGAAGCAGTTCAACCTGACGTTCCTGTTTATCTCCCACGATCTGCGGACGGTAGAATACTTCTGCGACCGTATCGGGGTACTGTACCTGGGCTCCCTGACGGAGCTTGGGGACACCGGCGACATCATCGACAGGCCCCTGCATCCCTATACCCAGGCCCTGTTTTCATCGGCCCCCAGGGATACCCCCGCCCTTCGAACCTCCCGGGTCCGGCTTACCGGGGAGATACCCAGCGCCATAAACAGTCCCCCGGGCTGCAAATTCCACACCCGCTGTCCCCACAGCCGCCCCGGCTGCGCCGAGTCGGTTCCGCCCATGGAGGAAGCCGCCGCCGGCCACCTGGTGGCCTGCCATCGCTGGCGGGAACTCTACGACAACGCCGTGGCGGACAGCCGGGCGGCCAATATTTAGCATTTGTCCATAATGAGGGAATGGAGAAAGAGGGCCGTGGGCTCCCACGCATCCTCTCCGTAGCCCCCGGCCATGAGCCAGGCGGAGGGGAACTGCCGGACAAATGAGAAGATCAGCCGGTCCCGCTCCAGGCATTGCCCCTTGCTCAGGGCCAGGGGCCGGGTGGAGGGGAGTCCGTCCTTTTCGTAAACATCCACCCCGTCAACCACGATGACCAGGGCCGGTTTTCTCCCGCCGGAACGTTTCTCCAGCAGGTTCAGCCCTTCGCCAAGCCGGGGAATGTAGAGGGCTTCCTCCCCCTCGGCTATGGGGATGTCGATGTCCGATTCCACCAGCGGGGCCCGGCCCTTTTCCGCCCCTGCCAGGCTCTCGGAGTCCAGGGGCCAGCCGGAGGCCATGTGGACCGAAAGGGTGATAATCTCCGGGTTTTTCCCCGCGAAGGTTTCCCCCCGGTCCCTGGAAAATTTAACCAGCTCCGCGCTGCCGTCCCCCTTGTGGGCGTCCACATCGACGATCCAGATGAGGGAGGCCCGGCCTTCTTCCTGAATCTTCCGGGCCGCCAGGATTATGTCATTGAGCAGGCAGAAACCCGAACCCCTGTCGTAGCGGCCGTGGTGCTGCCCCCCGCCCAGGTAAAAACAAAAACCTTCGTATGGCCCCTGCCGGGATGGCCCCGGTCGGCCCGCCGCACCGGGAGGATTAGGTTCCAGGGCCAGCCGGCAGGCAAGGTAGCTGCCGCTTACCCGGTAGAGGATGGTCCTGAACAGCTCCTCCAGGGGCTTTAGGGCCTTATGGGGCTCGTAGCGGTTGTAGCTTCCGTCGGCATTGATAAGCTCGTAGGTTTTAAGGAGTTCCCCTTCCAGGCTGCCCGGGCCGGGATCGTTGTAGAGCCGGGCTACAAATTCCCTTTCGTGGACCCGCTCCAAGTCCCGCCGGGACAGGAGGGGCGAGTCCAGGCCCAGCCGCTCCGCGGCTCCGGCCAGGGAAAGCAGGGGAAAGCTCCCCGGCGGGGGCCCCGCAAGGGAGTCTTCCCCCTCGGAGGCCCCGGCAAGGCCGCGGCGTTCCGCCAGGAAGCGGAGTATCTTCTCCGACCGGGCGGGGGACATGGGTAGGCGAATCCCATAATTGCCCATATTGGTTTCAAGCAGGTTATCGTAAAGCAGCATGGGTCCTTCTGGCCTCGCAGGCGTCTTTTAGTTTACCATAAGAAGGGGGTTGTTGTGCTTGAACTGGTAGTTTTCCTTGGGAATCCCGGCCCGCGCTATGAACACAACCGGCACAACGTGGGCCGGCTCTTCGCGGAGCGGCTTCCCTTTTATTCGCGCCTTTCCTGGCAGAAAAAATACCGGGGTCTCTACGCCCCGGCCGATACGGGGATCCTGGCGCCCCTTGTGGTCGAGCCGAGGGATACGCCCCAGGGCCCGGCGCGGAAACTGCACTTCCTTGAGCCCGAAACCTTTATGAACCTTTCCGGGGAGTCCGTGGCTGCGGCCGCGGGCTTTTTTAAGTTTGCCCCCGAATCTATCCTGGCGGTCCACGACGAACTGGAACTCCCCCTGGGCGTGGTTTCCCTGAAGGCCGGCGGGGGCCTGGGGGGCCACAACGGCCTGCGCTCCATGAAGGCCAGTCTGGGCAGCGCCGATTTTTGGCGGCTCCGCTTTGGCATCGGCCGCCCCGACGACCGGGCTCCTGGCCAGGGAGGGCCGCCGGGGAGCGGAAAGGGTATCATAGACTGGGTTCTCTCTGACTTTAGCCCCGGAGAGGAGGAGGCCCTGGAAGAAATTTTTCCCCAGGCCGCCGCCGTCCTTATCCAAGCCCTGCTCCAGGGGCCCGAAACCCTGCTGCCCGCATGGGGCAAGAAGATGGTGCTAGGGAGCTAACGTTTTGGTCTCAGCCTTTTTTGCTTCTTCCCAGCAGCGGTCCATGATCGCCAGGTTTTCCTGTTTCATGTCCAGGCGGCGTTCGGCCATCATTTTTTCTACGTGCTTAAAGCGGCGCTCGAATTTTATATTGGTCCGGTGCAGGGCGGTGGAGGGGTCGATCTTGAGGTAACGGCAGAGGTTTATGACGGAAAAAAGAAGGTCCCCCAGTTCCCCTTCCAGATCTTCGGCGGCCCTGTCCGTAGGATTACTGTTGCCAGCAGTATTACTGTCGTCGGCAGCAATACTGCCGTCGGCAGTATTGCTGCCGATGAACGCCGTCTTATGGGCGGCTTCGGTTTCCTCAAGCTCTTCCCGTATTTTGGCGATAACTCCCCGGAGGTCCGGCCAGTCGAAGCCGCTTTTGGCGGCCTTTTTTTGCAGCCGAAAAGCCCGGTCCAGGGGCGGGAGGCCCCGGGGAACCTGATCCAAAACACTATCCTTAGGCTTGCGGCCCTCCTGCTCTACCTTGATCCTGGCCCAGTTTTCTAAAACTTCCGCGGAGTCCTTTACTTTAATTTCCCCAAAAACATGGGGGTGGCGGCGGATAAGTTTTTCCGCGTTTTCTTCCAGCGCGTCCCCCACGGTAAAGGTCCCTTCCTGCTGGTGCATGTAGGCGATCATGGTTACCAACAGGTAGAGGTCCCCCAATTCTTCCCGGATGTGGGAGCTTTCCTTTTCGTCGATGGCTTCCACACATTCATAGGTTTCCTCGATAAGGCTGGAGCGCAGGGTGGAGGGATTCTGTTCCCGGTCCCAGGGACAGCCGTCCGGGGCCCGGAGGCGGACTATCACATCGTAGAGTTTGGCAAAGGCTTCCTGCGCCGAGGCCCGGGCCGGATCGGAGGGGGCCGGCGCGGCGGCGCCTTCTTTATCCTGGCCCGGTTCGCAGATCATGCGGCGGGCCTGGCCGCCAGGGTCATAAGCTGCACAAAGTAGTTGATCTTTTTATACGCATCCAGAATCCGGGGGGCCAGGGGGGTTTTGGAATAGCCGTCCAACTCTTTCCAGTTGATGATAAGCTCGCTCTGTTTTTTGGGGATGTCGTCCGAGAGGGCCTTTATGTGTTTGCCCACGGTGATGATATGCTGGGCCGATGCCTTGATGATGGACAGGGCTTCCCCGTCAATGCCGTCGATGATGTTGCCGATATACCGGACCTGGGTCCGGTCCCGGTCTACCCGGAGCAGGGCCCCCCGCAGCCGGGGGCCGTTGCTGCCCTTTTCCGACAAGGTTTCGTCCAGGGCTTCGATGGCGGGCAGCGCGTCCAGGGCGCCATGGAAGCCTTCCGACATTTGCAGGGAGTCGGAGTTGCTGGTCCACTGTCCCCGGATAAGTACAATGTCGCAGAGTTCCTGCACTTCCTTGGAAAAGAAATCCTGGAGAAAGGCCGCCAGGTAGTTCAGGGCGCCGGCGTAGGCAAAACCATCCAGGTCTTTTCCCGTGTACAGCCTGTTGGTCCGCTCGTTGTAGTAGTTGAGCCGGGTGGTATCTATTTCCCCGAAAATGGCCCGCAGCAGGGCTTCTATCTGGAAATTCCGCTGGCCTTCGGCGATGGCGCCGATCCGCTCCTGAACATCCTCCCGCTTTTCCTCAAGCCAGGCCGCACCGAGCTGGCCGGAGGGGATCTGTACCTTTCCGTCCCAAATGGGGTTCTTGGTGGCGTGCCTGACGATATACTCTATGATCTTGGACAGCCTGAGATCGTTCAGATTGACCAGCATGGCAGCCCACTGCTCGTAGGGGATGCTGTCGGTCCCCCCCTTGATGGTCCGGAGTACCGAAAAGGCGGTTTTCCAGTCTTCCTGGGGGTCCAGCGCGGCAATGGCGGTATAGAAGGCCCCCAGGTCCTCCCCCAGCATGTCTCCCCTGACCGCGGCGAATTTGAGGGGCGCGGTGAAGATCCCTTCCAGCATGGCGGAATCGAATTTTTTTAACATGCCCGCAAAGTCAAACTGGACAAAGCGGGAAAAGGCGGTGATCAGGTTGTAACACTTGTCCGCGGCCGCCGCCCGGCTGTCGTCAAAGGCCGCGGCGAGGGACCGGTAATCCGATTCCAACTGCTTGGCCAGTTCCACGGGGGCGGTGGTTTTTGAGCGGGCCTCAATGGCCTCCAGGGACAGCCGCCGGGCGGTTTCAAGGGCCTGGGGGGGCAGAAAATACTCAATGACTGACCGTTTGAGCTTCCCCGATTTTTCCATGTCCTTTATGAAAACCTGGGCGGGATAGATGGCCTTATAGATACTATAGATGTATTGGGCAAAGGAGGGGTCCACTTCCTCCTGCCTAACCCGGTAGAATTTGGCGTACTTGTTCTGGGCGAGGTCCCGGATTGTCTGCTTGAGCAGCATATCCTTGTCGGAAGCCGGTTCATTTTCCTTTCCCAGCAACGAAAATACCCTGTTGATTATGTTATCATCCGGCATCTTGTCTTCCCCCAAAACCCATGCTCCTAGTATAGTATCGATTAAGGCATGATTCGATCAACTAAAGGGGATCCTTTGAATTCTACAGGGTTTAAGGGCTCAAGATTTGAGCGCTCAAGATTTGAGCAGATGACCACCGTGCCGGTGGAAAAGCTGGTCGCTTCCCTGGCGGTCCCCGCCATCGTCATTATGATGGTGTCGGCCCTGTACAACATGGCGGATACCTACTTTGTGGGAGCCCTGGGGACCAGCGCCACCGCCGCGGTGGGGGTAAGCTTTTCCCTGATGGCGGTGATCCAGGCGGTGGGCTTCTTCTTTGGCCACGGCGCAGGGAACTACATCTCCCGGGCCCTGGGGTCCCGGAACACAGCGGACGCGGAAATTATGGCGGCCACGGGCTTTTTTACCGCCTTTTGCATCGGCGCCGCCATTGCCGCCGCCGGCAGCCTCTTCCTGGAGCCCCTGGCCCGGCTTCTGGGAGCCACGGAGACCATCCTTCCCTTTGCCCGGGACTACCTCCGCTTCATCCTCCTGGGCTGTCCCTTCATGGTGAGTTCCCTCATGCTCAACAACCTGCTCCGCTTCCAGGGCAGCGCCTTTACCGGGATGATCGGCATGATCTCCGGGGCGGTCCTCAACATCGCCCTGGACCCCTTGTTCATCTTCGGCCTGGGGCTGGGGATTACCGGGGCCGCCCTTGCCACCATGATAAGCCAGACCGCAAGCTGCCTGCTCCTTTTTGCCCTGAGCGGCCGGGGCAGGGAGGCTATCCGGGTCCGCCCGCGGAATTTTAAGCCCTCCCTGGCCCGCTACGCCGACATTGCCAGGGGCGGGACTCCCTCCCTGCTGCGCCAGGGGCTGATGAGCCTTTCGGCGATTTTTCTTAACCGGGCCGCGGGGGCCCACGGGGATGCGGTTATCGCCGCCATTTCCATTGTGACCAGGGTGGTGATGATGATAAACGCCATGGTCCTGGGCCTGGGGCAGGGTTTCCAGCCGGTATGCGGTTTTAACTATGGGGCCCGCTGTTACGACCGGGTGAAGAAGGCCTTTTGGTTCTGTGTCCGCCTGACCACCGCAGTGCTGTGCCTTATGTCCCTGGGGAGCTTTATCTTTGCCCGTGACATTATCGCCGTTTTCCGCCGGGACGACCCGGAGGTTATCCGCATCGGCGCCCTGGCCCTGCGTTTCCAGAGCTGCGTCATCCCCCTGGGGGGCTGGATCATCCTGTGCAACATGATGCTCCAGACCATGGGCCGGGCCCTCCCCGCCAGCCTCCTGGCCTTTTCCCGGCAGGGGCTTTTCCTGCTCCCCCTGCTCTTTATCCTGGTTCCCCTGTGGGGGGTCCTGGGGATCCAGCTCTGCAGCCCCATTGCGGACCTGCTAACCTTTATCCTTGCCCTGCCCATGGGGATCCACACCCTTCGCAGCGTGCTGTCTGTGGAGGAGGGGAAGGAATAACGCGTATTGACTCATGGCGCATAAACACCTATTTTAAATCACGGTTCGCCTTGATGAAGTTTCCGGGTCAAAGGGGGATGGCGTGCAGAATGTACCCAAAGTTTCATTTGCGATAATCGGCGGCAGCGGTACTTGGGCGGGGGATTTCCCCGAATCCGCGGGATTTGAGGGTGTTACGGTGCTGGAAAGGGGACTGGAATTTGAAACCCCCTTTGGCACAACCGTGCCGATGAAACTGGCGGAAATTTCCTCTGCCCTGACGCAGGATAGATCCCCCCGCCGGTTCCTCACGGTTCCCTTCCACGGCTACCGGAGTCTGGCGCCCCATGATAACCCCTCGGAGCAGATTTTTTGGGTCTTTCAGCAGGCAGGGGTAAAGGTGATCACAGCCGAAGGTTCCGGCGGCGGCATCAACCGCCTGCTTGATCCGGGGGACATTGTTATTCCCCACGATTTTTTTGATATGACCAAGCGGCCGTCCAACATACACAGGTTTAATAAAAATATTGTGCGGATGGCATCTCCCACCTGTTCCTATCTGCGTTCCCTCCTGTACGAAAAAGCCGGCCGGGAGTACCGCCGCGTCTTTTCCAGGGGCCTTTACGCCAATACCGAGCCTCCCCGTTTCGAGACCGCTTCGGAGATACGCTTTTTGGCCGGCGTCGGCTGTGACATCTGCGGCCATACCATGGTCCCCGAAGTGTATTTGGCCAGGGCCATCGGCGCCTGCTATGCCGCCGCCTACCTGGTGAGCAATTACGCCGAAGGCGTCGAGGACCCAAGTTGGAAGGGGTCCAGCATCTTTGAGCATTACGCCGACAGCGCTGCTAAAATCGGCCGGGTAACCCTGGGGGTTGTTGCCGCCTGGGATGCGGAAAAATGCGGCTGTCATTGCGGCGAAAATATTATTGAAGTACCGGATCAGATTAAAAACCGTATTTCCAGTTAGGACATGTGCAGCTCCCAGACGCCCGGGTTCTTTTGGTATTATCGATCCCTTAAGGGGTTGGTTTATAGATCAAGGAGGTGTGGTATGAAAAGGATGCGTGTAGGATTGTTGTTGGCGGCACTTTTGTCGGCGGCCCTGTTTTCCGTTTACGGCAGGGGAAACCGGGAGGCCGCCGCCGCTTCCGGCGCCAAAAAGGTTGCCGTCATTTTTGGCCTTGGGGGTCTTGGGGACAAAAGTTTTAATGACGACGGCATGACGGGACTGCGGCGGGCCCAGGCGGAGCTGGGGATCGAGTTTCAGTACGTGGAGCCCAAGGAAATCGCCGAATTTGAGGGGCACCACCGGTTTTTTGCCCGGTCCCGGGAGTATGATCTGATTGTGGGGATTGGTTTTGACCAGGCCGACGCGATAAACGTGGTGGCCGCCGAATTCCCCTCCCAGCAATTCGTCCTTATCGACGGCGAAGCCAATGAAACCCCCAGCGTGGCCAGTATCTCCTTCCGCGATAATGAAAAGACTTACCTTATCGGCATCATCGCCGCCCTGACCAGCAAGACCGGCCGGATCGGTGTGGTAGGCGGCATGGATATTCCGCTGATCAACAGTTTTATTGCCGGTTACCGCGCCGGGGCTCTGTCGGTTAATCCGAATATCCAGGTTGATATCCGGTATGTGGGGGCCTGGAATGATGCCAACACCGGCAAGGAATTGGCCATGTCCCTGTACAACTCGGGGGCCGATATTGTTTATGCCGCCGCCGGCGGATCGGGGCTGGGAGTTTTTTCCGCCGCCGCAGATGTTAATAAACTGGCCATAGGCGCCGATGTGAATCAGATTCCCCTTGATCCGGATCATATTTTTCTTTCATCGATACGCCGGGTTGATAATGCGGTGTTCAATGAAATTGAAAAAATGGTTAAGGGGGAGTTTAAGGGCGGCCGCGCTGTTCCCGGCCTTAAAGAAGGGGTTGTTGGGTATACGGTGGAAGGGGCCAAGGTGATCACGCCCCAAAATATTATAAATCAGGCCGAACAGGCAAAGCAGGATATTATCAGCGGAAAGATAATTGTTCCCTCGGCCCTAAACTAAAGCCTGGTGAGTTATGTTGAAATGCGGGGCATTACCAAGCGGTATGGCCCCGCAGCGGCAAACGACAACATCGACTTCCTTTTTGAAAAGGGTGAGATCCACGCCCTGCTGGGGGAAAACGGGGCGGGCAAAACAACCCTGATGCGGATCCTTTATGGAATGATCCGGGCCGACTCCGGTTCCATCACGGTAAATGGCTTACCGGTGCGGATCCGCAGCCCCAGGGATGCCGTTGATTTAAGCATCAGTATGGTCCACCAGCACTTTATGCTGGTGGACAGCCTTTCCGTTTCCGAAAATATTGTACTGGGTTATGAGCCCCGCAAATTTATCTTCCACGATTTCAAGCGGGCCGCCAGGGACATTGCCGCCTTGTCCGAACAGTTTTCCCTTACCGTCAATCCTGAATCCCTGGTGGGTAATATTTCCATCGGCGAGAAGCAGCGGGTGGAGATTATTAAGGCATTGTACCGCCGCAGCGAGATCATCATTCTTGATGAACCCACCGCGGTCCTTACCTCCCTTGAAGTGCAGGAGCTTTTTTCCGTGTTACGGAAACTCAAGGAGGCGGGGAAAACTATTATTATCATCACCCATAAACTCAAGGAGGTGATGGCCGTATCGGACAAGGTTACGGTACTCTGCCGGGGAAAACGGATGAGTACGCAGCCGACGGCGGAAACCAGTTCCGGCCGTCTGGCGGAACTGATGGTCGGGCACAAGGTTTCCACGATGGAACGGCATGCTTCCAGGAAGATACCGGAAAACGCCGAACCTTATCTGGAACTGGAAAATATCACCGTGGCCGTGGGGAAAACCGTCAAATTGCGGAATCTAAGCCTCAAGGTACGGAGCGCCGAAATTCTGGGAATCTGCGGCGTGGAAGGCAACGGCCAGACCGAATTGGTGGAGGCGGTGACCGGTCTCCGCTGCCCCGTAAGCGGAAATATCAAGGTAAAGGGGAAGACTGTGGAAAAGGCCTCTCCCCGCGGCATGATAGATAGGGGGATTGCCCATATACCGGAAGACCGGGTCCGCAGCGCCCTGATACGGAATTTTTCTATCGCCGGGAATATGGCGCTGGGTTACCACCGGCGGCCGCAGTTTATTCACCGGGGTCTGCTCCGGTGGGAAGTTATCCGGGAATACGCTGAAAAAATGGCCGCGGAATTTGATATCAGGGCCGCCGATGTTTCTTATCCCGCATCTTCCCTTTCCGGGGGAAATCAGCAGAAACTGGTTATCGCCCGGACTCTTTCCCAGAATCCCGGCATTATCGTCGCGGCCCAGCCCACCCGGGGGGTGGATATTGGGGCGGTGGAGTATATCCACGGGAAACTGCTTGAAATGCGGGACGCCGGCAAGGCGATACTGCTGGTTTCCACCGAAATAGACGAACTCTTAAGCCTGTCGGATACCATAGCGGTGCTCTACGAAGGGGCGGTGGCGGCCCTGGGCCCGGCGGAGGATTTTGATGAGCGCCGTCTTGCCATGCTGATGACGGGGTTGGGGACCGGCGCAAAAGCGGCCGCCCGCGGGGATGGGTAGCGTTGTGGAGCGATCCTTTGCGGGTAAGCTGTTTATCTCCCTTGGTTCCCTGGCCCTGGCCCTGCTGATCGGCGGTTTGCTCCTCTTTATTTCCGGCTATAACCCCCTGAGCGCCTACCTGTCCATGTTTCAAGGGGCCTTTGGCAGCGCCGATCAAATTGCCGACACCCTGGGGATCGCCACTCCGCTTATACTCTGCGGGATCGCCGTGGCCGTTGCCATGACCGGCGGGGTTATCAATATCGGTTGTGAGGGCCAGTTGTATATCGGCGCCATGACCGCCTCCCTGGCCGGTATTTTTGTCCCTTCCCTGCCGCCGTTTTTGATGATCCCCCTATGCCTGGGGGCCGGTATGCTGGGGGGCGGCCTGTGGGCGGGACTGGCGGGCTACCTGAAAAATAAGACCCAGGCTAACGAGGTGGTCCTTACCATCATGTTGAATTACATTGCTATTTTTTTGACCGACTATATCGTCACCTGGTGGGTCAAGGCTCCGGGAATGGTAGTAAAAACCCCCAATGTTAACGAAGCCGCCATGCTGCCCGCCCTGTATCCCCACAGCCGCTTTACCCTTGGTTTTCTCGCGGCCTTGGCGGCAGTGCTGCTGATCCATCTGCTGTTAAAATACAGCCCCTTTGGTTTTGAGGTACGGGCCATGGGAAGTAACCTAAACGCGGCGCGCACCGCGGGGATAGACATCGGTCGGCGGTTTTTGGCGGTCATGATTATTTCCGGCGCGCTGGCGGGCCTTGCGGGGGCGGTGGAAATTCTGGGGGTGCATAAATACTTTATTAAGGGGTTTTCCCCCGGATACGGTTATGACGGCCTTGCCATTGCCGTATTGGGGCAGAATAATCCCGCCGGTGTTTTTGCCGCTGCCATCCTGTACGGCGCCCTGCGATCCGGGGCTCAGATTATGGACCGTACCACCAGGATACCCAAGGATTTTGTGGTGGTCATGCAGGCCCTGGTGATAATTTTTGTGGCGACCCCGGGGATCCTGATCGCCCTCAAGGGTCTTCCGATTCTGCCAAAGGGAGGGAAAAAACCTCATGGTTAATATGGCCCCCGCCTTTTTTGCCCTTTTTGCCGGCATGGTTCGTATCGCAATCCCCATCACCTATGGCGCCCTGGCCTGTACGGTCTGCGAAAAGGGCGGAATTATCAACATAGGCGTGGAAGGGATGATGCTCGCCGGCAGCTTCGGCGGGGTCCTGGGTTCGTACCTCAGCGGAAACCCCTGGGTGGGGCTTCTTTTTTCAATCCTCTTCGGCATGTTTTTTGCCCTGATCCACGGGGTACTTACCATCCGCTTCCACACGGGCCACATCATCAGCGGCCTTGGCATCAACCTTTTGGCCTCGGGGCTTACCACCCTTTGGCTTGCCAGCATCTGGGGCAACTCCGGCAAGTCGGATGCGGTTGCTTCTTTGGGGACCGTTAATATTCCCCTGATAGGGGACCTGCCTGTGCTGGGCCGAATGATAAGCGGCTATTCCCCCTTTCTCTATGTACTCCTCCTCATCTGCCTGCTTTTGTGGATACTTTTTAATAAAACGGTTCTGGGTCTCCGTATCCGGGTAGTGGGGGAGAATCCCTATGTCGCCGATTCCGTGGGCGTCAGGGTGGCGGGAATTCAGTATTTCTGCGTACTTCTATGCGGAGCCATCGCCGGCATGGGCGGGGCGTATCTTTCCATAGGGGACATCGGTCTTTTTGCCAGGGATATGGTGGCGGGGCGGGGTTATATTGCCATGGCGGTGACCATCTTCGGCGGATGGACGCCCCTTGGCGCCCTTGGGGGCAGCCTGCTTTTCGGCCTGGCCCAGGGCCTGCAGTTCAGGATTCAGCATATCGCCCCCTCCCAGCTTATCCAGATGCTGCCCTATATACTGACCATAGTGGTACTGCTCTTGGTAAAAAACAGGCGGAAGGGTCCGGCCTTCAGCGGCCGGCACTTTGATCGCAGCGAGGAATAGCAGGGGGGATTGATGGAAAAGAAGGGACTGGATGGGGCCCGGGAAAAGCTAAAGGATATTCGTATCGAAGGTCCTGTGTACGAGGGCATGCGGCAGATCGTCAATGATCATCCTGAACTGGTTAGGCGGATTCTGGATCACTACGCCATGCTGGAAAGAGGAGAGTGGATACGGCCAAATCTTCCGAATGAGATGCAGATTCTTTACATGCGGGATCGGCAGACCCTATCCTTTTTACTTTTCCCGGAAATGCTGGAAATTGGATATCAGGTGGGTCGGCTTATCGGCGAAAAATTTATCGCGCCCTTCCTTACCGGCAGGACTCTCCCGGAAATTATGCAAAGTAACCTGCATTTCGCGCTGGATCATAACTATGCCCGCCAGGAAATTGTTACAGCGGCGGAAGATTACGCTGTTTACCGGAATTATGAATGTGCCGATTGTTATGGCCTTCCCAACATAGGGCTTAATATCTGTTGTTACGAGGCCGGTACCGCGGCGGGTTCCTTTGAGACCCCTCTGGGAAGGCCTGTACAGGTGCGGGAAACAAAATGCTGCGCCAACGGCAGCGACTTCTGTGAATTCGAAGTAACAGTGCTATAGGGAGAGCCTCACTCCAGAAGCAGGGCCAGGACTTCGCCATCGTCAAAGGCTCCCAGGGTTTTTATGGCGGAAAGGCTGCGGAGAAAGGAGAATTCCGCCTTGGTTTTTGCCGTTTCGCCGGACAGGGACCGGGCCGCGGCGTCCAGGAACGAGGCCATGGAGGTTCCCGAAAGGCGGAAGAGTTCCTGTTGCTGCTCCAGGAGCAGGGCCGAGTATTCGGCCTGCCGACGGCTTGCCATAAGGGCCCGGCTGTTTCCGGCCAGGGTAAAGAGGGCGGACTGCAGTTCAATATCAAAGGCCGCCAGGGCATCTTCGTAATCGATGCGGGAGCTTTCCAGGGTGTTTTTCTGCCGCCTCAGGGCATTCTCCAGGACCCAATAATCCAATGGAATGGTTCCCCCCAGGGTGACGGAAGCGCCGTAGCTCAAGGGATCGCTGGAGGACCTGCCGGTAAAATTGTAGCCCAGGTCAAAGGACAGGGAGAGATCCAGACTGGGCAGAAAGGCGCTCCGCGAAAGGGCATAGGTATTTTCCGCCCGCCTAAGGGTTATGTAGGCGGAGCGCAGGGAAGGGCTGCGGGAAGCAAGGTTCTCCCTTATTTTTTCGCAGCGGCTTACAATTTCTTCCATGGTCCATTGGGAGATCCTGTTGAGCAGTTCCTCGTAATTTTCAAAATCGACGGGGCTCAGATCGCCGGTATCGCTGAGGCCGGTAAGCTGTTCAAGCCTTCGCCGTGCCAGGGCAAGGCCGGTTAGGGCGGCGGCATGGGAACTGTCGGCCGCGGATTTATCCGCCAGGGCGAGAAAATAATCGCTGGGGGAAAGGATGCCCCCGGCCCGCCGTATTTCCGCGGTTTCCAGGGCCAGGGAACTGAGTTCCACCTGCAGTTCCGCGGTCTTTACCGCGGCTTCGGCTTCCAGGCAGGCAAAATACCGGCTGTCGGCGTCTTCGATAAGGGCGAGGAATTTGGCCTGGGTATCCGCATCCAGGGATGAATCGTCCAGGGCCAGGTTTGACCTTTCGGTCCGGGATTTTCCGCCGTCAAAAATACTGACACGTTCCGAGATTGAAAACCGGGCCGCAGCGTTCAGTTTATCCAGGCTCTGGCCCTGGCCGGCGGGGCTCTCCAGCACGGGGTAGGAGGCGGAGACCGAGGCGCTGAGGGAGGGGAGGTATTTAAAAAAAACGGCCATCCTGGCCAGGGCTTGGTTCTGTTTTGACAGATCGAGTTTTCTTAAGACCGGGGAGGACCGCACGGCGGCCCGGCGCGCGTCTTCCAAATTTAAGGCCGGTAAATTTACGGCGCCCAGGCACATCAACAATAGTGTTACTATTTTTTTATTATTCATAGCGCAGCGCCTCAATGGGATACAGGCGGGCCGCCTTCTTTGCCGGATAGAAGCCAAAGACGATTCCCACAATGAGGGAAAATCCCGCGGCCGCCAGGACGATAAAGAACGAGATACTGGTGGGAATGGCAAAGATTCTAAGCACCCTGCAGGCGATGTATGAAAGGGCGACCCCCAGGAGTCCGCCGCAGATACTCAGGATACAAGCCTCCGCGAGGAACTGGAACAGGATATCCCGCTTCCGTGCCCCCACCGCCATGCGTATGCCGATCTCCCTGGTACGCTCGGTCACCGAAACAAGCATAATGTTCATGATACCGATTCCCCCCACCAAAAGGGATACCCCCGCAATGGCGGCCAGGAGAATCGTCAGGTTGCGGGACGTTTCCCCGGCCATTTCTATCAGGCTGCTGCTGTTCATGACGCTAAAGTCCGCCGAGGCATAATCGGGAAGCTGGTGGGATTCCCGCATGATAGCCTCTATTTCCCGCTGCGCCGCATCCATGTAGGACTGGTCCACCACACTCAGCACGATGGACGATAGATTCGCCGAAGGGGCAAGGCGGGTAAGGAAGGTCCTGTAGGGGATCAGCACCACCTCGTCCACATTAGCCATGGCCCAGGCGCTGCCGTACTCCTCCAGAACCCCCACGACGATCCACGCGGCCTTACCGATGCGCATGGTCTGACCCAGGGCTTCCCCGGCGCCGCCGAAAAGGGATTCCGCGGCGGCGGCCCCCAGCACCGCCACCCGCTGGCGCTCGGCGTTCTCCTCCTCCCCGAACATGGCGCCCCCGGCGATTTTCCAGTTTCGGATCCCGAGGTAGGCCTCCTCTACCCCCATGACCTGCAGGGAAGAGCTGCCCTCCGGCCCGGTGCAGGTAAAGCTTCGCTGTACCAGGGCGGAAACCAGGGCCGCGTAGGAATTCTCCGATACAATCTTATCCCGGTCCTTAACTGTGATCCTGCGGGGCCGGGGGACGCCGGTGATAATTTCCCCGCTTCTATAAATCATCCGCTGCGGCATGATCTCCAGCAGATTCGTTCCCATGGAGGAAATGCGGGACTCAATTTCGTCCTGGGCCCCCTGCCCGATGGCGGTCATAACCACCACCGAGGCCACCCCGATGATGATCCCTAAGGAGGTTAAGAGGCTGCGCATCTTGTTCCGTAGAATCGAACGGAAACAGTTCTGCAGCAGGTAGAGGGGTTTCACGGTTCCTCCGTTTCGCCAAGAAGAGTCTTGGTGTCCTCGACGATGAGGCCGTCCCTAAGGGTGATGATCCGCTTTGCCCGCTCCCCCACCTCCCTTTCGTGGGTTACCAGCAGGATGGTTTTTCCGGCCCGGTTGAGACCGCGGAACAGTTCCATGATCTCCACCGTCATGGCGCTGTCCAGATTGCCGGTTGGTTCGTCGGCCAGGATAAAGGCGGGGTCTGTAACCAGGGCCCTGGCAATGGCCACCCGCTGCTGCTGGCCGCCGGAAAGCTGGTTGGGCTTGTGGAAGGCCCGGTCCCCCAGGCCCACCGCGGCCAGGGCGGCATCCGCCCGGTCCCGCATTTCCCTGCGCTTCCCCCGCCGCCGGTAGAGGAGCGGCAGTTCCACGTTTTCTATGGCGCTGGTCCGGGGCAGCAGGTTGAAGGACTGGAACACAAAGCCGATTTTGCGGTTCCGAATCTCCGCGAACGCATCGGCCTTTGAGGTGGTGGTCTCCAGCCCGTCCAGGATGTAGCTCCCCGAACTGGGGGCATCCAGGCAGCCGATGATGTTCATCAGGGTTGACTTGCCCGATCCCGAGGGACCCATGATGGCGATGAATTCCCCCTGATCCACGTTCAGATCCACCCCCCGCAGGGCGTTCACGGCGGTGTTTTCTTCCCGGCCTCCACTCCCGGCCCTGTCCCCCGTCCGGTAGCGCCGGGTTATCCCCGACAGCATGATCACGGGGCGGCCTTCTGCCGTCATTTGACCCTTTCGCGGACGATGAACTGGGTGGAGGCGATGATTTCCCCGGTCAAGTCCGGGGAGGAGACCTCGGTCACCGAACCGTTGCTTATGCCCGGCAGGGTCATGATACAGTCAAATTTGCCCTCCCCGGTTTTGAACCACAGGGGTTTAAGCTGGGACCCCTGGGGAGGGGACGCCCCGGGACGCATGGCCCCCGGAGGACCTCCGGGACCTCCCGGTCCCGTCAGGATGCCTCCGGGGCCGCCGATCCGCCCGGCGCCTCCCGTGCGCTGGCCGGCGCCCTGGCTCCTGCCCTGGCCGGCGCCTTGGGCCCCTGAGCGCTGGCCGGCGCCCTGGGCCTCCGCGCCCCCGGCGCCGCCCTGGGCTTCCGGCGCCGGGGGAAGCCCCATCCTTTCCAGGGCGGCCCCCCGCTTGGCCGCGACGATCTCCTCAGCCTGGGCGGCCGAAAGGGAGGAAGGGATGTAGCGCAGCGCGGCGTTGGAGATCAGCAGCACGTTCTCCCTGGAGTCTTCGATGAACTCCACATTGCAGGTCATCCCCGGCAGCAGGGACAGGTCCGCGTTATCAACGGCCACAATAACGTTGTAGGAGACCACTCCGTCCTGGGTGGACGGGGAGAGCCGCTTGCTGGTAACCGCGCCGCCAAAGTTCCGCCCCGGCAGGGCCTCCAGGGTAAAGCGGACCTCCTGCCCCTCCCGAATGGAACCGATGTCCAGTTCCCCCACCCAGGATTCTATCTGCATTTCCCGCAGGTTTTCCGCAATGACAAAGATCGCTGTGGAATTGGCGGAAGCCCCCTCCACCACGGTCTCCCCCTCACTGATACTGCGGGTCAGCACCGTGCCGTCTATCGGGGAAGTAATAAAGGCGTATTGGTTGATCTCTGTTTCGGCCACCTTGAGATTGGCCTCCGCAATGGCCAGATCCGCGGCCTGGGATTCCAATTGATTCCTGTTTTGCCGCAATTCGTACTGGCTTATTAAATTCCGCTCCGCCAGCTTCTCCTGGTTTTGGTAATTTATTTCCTGGAGTTCATAGGCGGAGCGGGCCTTCTTTACCTGGGCCAAAAGCTGGTCCCGCTGGAGGCGGCGGGTTTCGGTGTTGAGGATCGCCAGCACATCCCCCTTTTTTACTTCATCGTTGTAATCCACCAGCACCTGCTCCACCTTCCCGGAAATTTGGGAAAGGACATTCACCGTGGCGATTGGTTTAAGGGTGCCCGAGGAGGAAACCGTTTTCATGATGGAACCCCTTCGCAGGGCCTGGGTTTCGTAATCGGCGCCTGCGCCGCCCCTGGCCGCGCAGGAACACAGCAGTATTACTAAAGTTAGGGAAATTCCGCCTTTAACCATTATGGTAGTAAAACAAGCTCCCCGCCGGGTAAGTTACCGCCCGCCTTAGAGCCCCAGGGTCCCAAAGGGGGAGGCTTTTTCCAGCACCTCGGCGATCAGACGGTTCTCCGGGGAGAGGAGGGCAGGGTCCTTTTCCAGGATGGCAAAAGCCTCTTGTCTAATCCGGGCCAGGGCCTCCGCGTCCCGCACGGGGTCCGCCAGGCCCAGGGAGAGGTAGCCCGACTGCTCAAGCCCCGCGATCTGTCCCGGCCCCCGGAGTTTCAAATCCTCTTCGGCAATGACAAAGCCGTCGCTGTGTTCCAGCATAACCTTAAGCCGGGTCTTGCCGTCTTCGGTAAGTTCATCGGAGTAAACAAGAAAACAATAAGACTGTTCAGGACCCCGGCCGACCCGGCCCCGGAGCTGGTGCAGGGCGGAAAGGCCGAAACGCTCGGCGTGTTCCACCACCATGCAGGATGCGTTGGCCACATCCACCCCCACCTCCACCACGCTGGTGGCCGCCAGGATGCGAATCTCCCCCCGGCGGAATTTTTCCATGATCTCCTGTTTCTCCTCCTCGTTGATCCGGGAGTGGACCAGGGCCACGGGGTACCGGGGAAAAACCTCCTCCGCCAGCCGGGCGGCCATGGATTGGGCGTCTTTGAGATCCGCGGTCCGGCTCCCTGCAGCCTCAATAAGGGGATAGACAAAGTAAGCCTGGCGGCCGGCCGCCAGCTCCTTCCCCACAAAATCGTAGACCCGCCCCTCGTTGGACTGCCTTGCCAGGTGGGTCCTGATGGGCTTGCGGCCCGGGGGCAGGTCCCGGATAACCGACACATCCAAGTCCCCAAAAACCGTCAGGGCCAAGGTCCGGGGGATGGGGGTGGCGCTCATCATCAGCAGATCGGGGGTCCCCTGGGCCCCCGCGGAGGAATGGCCCTTGGCCATGATAAGGGAACGCTGGATAACCCCAAAGCGGTGCTGTTCATCCACCACCACCAGCCGCAGGTTGGCGTAGTTCACATCCTGGGAAAAGAGGGCGTGGGTCCCCAGGACCATGTCGATCTCCCCCTGGGCCAGGGCCTTGAGCAGTTCCTTGCGTCCCGCGGCCTTAAGGTTGCCCGTAAGAAAACTAAGCCTCAGACCCAGGGGCTCAAGGAGCCGGGCCGCGTTCTCCGCGTGCTGCCGGGCCAGCAGTTCCGTGGGCGCCATGATCGCCGCCTGACCCGGCGGAAGCCCCCCCATGCCGTCCACCGCGGCCAGGGCCGCCAGAAAGGACACCAGGGTTTTACCGGAACCCACATCCCCCTGCAGGAGCCGGGCCATGGGAAAGGGGCCTGCCATGTCCCGGTTGATCTCCGCCACAGCTTCCCGCTGGCCGGCGGTCAGGCTAAAGGGGAGCCGCTCCAGGAGCCGCCCCTGCAGGGGACTCAAGGACGGCTCCGGCCCCGCGGCCCGGGGAACCGCGCCCCGCCTGACGTTCCGCCGCTCCATGGCCCGCCGGCCCACCAGGATCTCCAGGTAGAACAACTCCCCATAGATAAGAGTCCGCTTGGCCTGGTCCAGTTCCTCCATGGTGGCGGGGAAGTGGATGCCCCTAAGCGCCAGGGGCCGGGGGAGGAGTCCTTCCTTTTCGATGATAAACCGGGGAAGCTCCTCCTCAATCGAGGAACCCCAGGTATCCAGGGCCCGGCTTACCAGGCGGCGCAGCACGGTCTGGCTAAGCCCCGCGGACAGGGGGTACACCGGGAGGATGCCCTGTTCCTCCGCCGAGACTGCGGAAATATCAAAGGAGCTGGATTGAATCTCCCCGTACTTGTACTGGAAGCGGCCCCAAAGCCGGCAGCGCTTCCCCAGGGCCAACTGCTTTTCCAGGAAGGGACGGTTCCAACAGACCAATACCGCCTGGGCGCTTTCATCCTCCACCCGGACCTTCAGGGTCCGCATCCTGCCAAAACCGATCCACTCGTGGGCGATCACCGTGACCGTCGTACAAACTTGGGCCTTGACGAATTGAGAGAGGGGCACCGGACGGCTCCGATCCTCCCAATCCCGGGGGTAATGGCAGAGCAGGTCCGCCGCCGTAACGATCCCCAGCCTGGATAGAAGCGCAGCCGTCTCCGGCCCGGCTCCCCTGATGCGGCTTACCGGCTCTTTAAGTTCCCGTAGAAACATAACAGCGCCAGCATAACCCGAAAGGGGGGCCTCTTACCACGACAGCCGCCCCGCAGCTAAACCTCCGCTCTCCGGCCCCCCTCCGCCCGCACTTCGTTGCGGGCTACCCCCCTGGCGGGGCTCCCCCTAACGGGGGGATGAATAGTTGTAAAAACTTAAGTCCCCAAAAATTCTAAATAAATTCCGATGATCCACAATTTGGACATGTAAAAAGGCCGCCCGCTTGAACGCAGGCGGCATAGTTTTTGCGGCTGGTTACTTTGCGGGTATCGCAATCAGCGTGCCGGATACGCCGCCTGAGCCATTATCATCCAAGGTTACAATGTTACTGCCGCCGTCCCTGTCGCCGCCCGGATCATAGCTGACCGGGCCTTGGGTGTAGGCGCCGCCCGTGCCCCACTTGGCCGTGCCTTTATATACATCCAGCGCCATACACCACCAGCCGCCGTCGTCTCCGTAGACGGTGTTTTTGGTGAAGCCGTCGCTGTCCTCTCCGCCCTGTATCCTGCCGCCCTTTAGTGTGAAGGTGGATTCACTGACGGACACACCGCCGCCGTATTTTGCGGTATTGCCTGAAATTGCGCCGCCTTCCATGGTGAACGTGCCTCCGCCTTTATTATCGCCGTTGAATATCCTCACACCGCCGCCGGATCCTGCTGCAGTATTACCCGAAATTGCGCCGCCTGACATGGTAAACGTGCTGTTCCGCGTCACGGCCACGCCGCCGCCGCCTTCCGCACGGTTGTCAGAAACCGTACCGCCTGACATGGTGAAGGTTGCGTTTTCACCGACATTCACGCCGCCGGCGTTGGAAAAGCCGCCTCCATCGGCAGCGTTGCCGGAAATCGTGCCGCCTGACATGGTGAAGGTTCCGCTCCATACCTGCACACCGCCTCCGTTGGCGCCATGGCTGCCTTTTGCGGTGTTACCGGAAATCTCGCCGCCTTCCATGGTGAACGCGCCGTCTTCGTAGATCTCCACGCCACCGCCGCTGCTGATGTTACTGTCGGTGTGGGTGTTGCCCGTAATTGCGCCGCTTTTCATGACTAACATACTGCCGCCGCCGATACTTACCAATGACTGGTCGTTGTCCGCCAGTCCAACCAGCGTAACACCCTCAAGGGTGAGTTTCCTGCCGTTCCCGCCCCAGACGCTGAGCAGCCGTCCCTTATCCGCGAGGCGGATGGTCCCGCTCCCGTTGATGGCCGTTGCGCCGTCGTCAATGCGGAGGCCGCCGTCAACCCAGCCGCCGCCGTGGTCCCCGTGGCCTGCGGCGTTCACCGTACCGTTCACGGTCAAGACCGCGCCGTCCTTTAGTCCGAGCGCCGCGCCGTCTGCCATCAGGTCAAGGGTAACGCCCGCAGGTACGGTGAGGTCTGTTTCGAGCCATATTTCGCCCGAGAGTGTAACCGTGCCGCCGCTCGCCTTTGCGCTCCCCCCTTTGACGGCGTTGAGGTCAGAGGCCAACTGCTCCGCCGCGGGGCCAGCCATACCGCCTCCTCCGGCTGGGCCTCCGGTTGCGAGGCCGACGCATCCCGCCAGAATCAATCCGAATGCCAGAGCTGTTGCCGATATACCCGCCAGGAACGATATGTTCCACTTTTTTGTATTTTTCATAATGAAAAACCTCCTTCCGTGGCAAAGCCACGTGGCTTTACCACATTCGTTATCTTGAATGTGCGGCTGGGTTCGTCATTGAGAATATTCCAAAACATCAGTTTTTCTAACAAACTTAATTAACCATTTCTATGTTTTCAACAATCCATCTGATCTGATTTCTGGTAGACCAAAACCCGTAAATACCCAAGGTGATAATGGTCAAGATGTATCACAAAATCCATCGTCCAAACAACCCGCCGGCGGTTCCTTTGAATGTGTAGTTTTTTCCACCAATGCTGGAGTTACTACAAATCCATCTTATGACGGTACATACAACAAAAGGCGTTGCTAAACCAAGAGTAATTATCAAAAGAATGGGCGCCCAAATAGAGAAGAGGAAAATTGGTAGAACTTTTCCTGAAAATTTTGATTCCATATGTTTCTCCTGCAAGTTATTTTTAGCGGCATTGCTTTGAGGTGCCGCCGACCCTCTGATAAGGGAGCTATGCTTCCTTAAGAAACCGTTAATGATACATTTGCCGAAAAACTGATGTCTTGGAATAAACTCAATTTTTATAAAAATACGCTGCCGGTAGGCCGTATTTTTACCGTAACCCTTCACCTAAATTGTCAAATATCAACTTGGCCGAAAATATGCACCTTCGGCCAATTACAATTTTTAGCATGCTTCCCTGGCCGCTAATATCCGCCGGTTGTGAAAGGCTTCCCTCCGTTTATGGCGAGACTTACGTTTGCCGCAAAGGGGTTTCGGCTTATATCTTTAAAACTCACAGGCGATTCGAGGTTTGTTTTTAGTTCAAGTTTGCCGGGTTTATTAAAAAACCCAGCCGATTCACTGGCAAACCTCTCCGCGTCAATATTGCCAAGTTTTGCAATCATTATAATAGATTCATTTAGCAACTCTGCCGCATACTCTCTGCCGCCGGGGAGTCCGGCAAGCTCAAAAATATGTTCCAAAAACGACTTATCCGTATAGGTAAGCGTAAGGGAATCCAGTCTTACATCTTCCCCATAATCGATCGAGGTAAGATCGGCTATTCCATTGATTTCCAGTGGAAAAGAAATGCCAAGAGCAGTTTTTACCGCAAAAAGATCGTCCACGTCGATGGTAAGATCGGTTTTGTAGGCGCCGCCGGAAAAAGAATTTTTAAGTTCGAGTGTTGATATTCGATACTCCGGACGTAAAGCGGGAAGCGAATTAAACAGCCGCACATCCGCCGTCAGTTTTTTCAGTATTACTGAGGCGGGAAGGGAAATTTTCCCCTCTGAGTAACCGACATCGGCATTGAATTCCCCAAGCGTGAGATAGGTCTGTCCGCCCTGCTCGAATGCCGCCCCGCTCACGCTAACCTTTCCAAGTTTTTTGACGGATTCAAGCGGGTTGCTGCCGAACATCGCCGTATCCACGGAAAAATCTTTTACCGAGAGGCTTTCGACGATAATACCGCTGCCGTTTGCTGAAAATGACACCCCCTGGGCATCTATAGACCCTGCGAAAACATCCTCGCTGTTAGTTTTTATCGTCACGGTGATTTTATTGGCTTCGAGGATGCCGCCAATTTCAAGCTTCTCAACGACCAAATGCCCAAAAACCGGGGTATAGTACACCCGTTTGGTATTCCACATATCTTCGGGAATACCCACCCCGGAGAGAGCCTCACCCAGTCTTGCCTCCGCTTTCTTTGACGAGGTAAAGGGGATCACAGCGAAGAGAACTATCAGTATTACCGCAACGGCGGCCGCTGATATTGCCGTTATTATTACAGCCTTTTTCATAAATTTCTCCTTAATTTAAGCTAAGGAGCTGCACAGCTCCTAATGTACTATTCCTCACCGCATTCGTGTTATCTAGGCGCCCCCCTTTGCCGGGAAAACGGCGATCCCAAGCTTGCCCTGGAGGAAACTATGGCAAAAAATAAATTTAGCGGAGTTATCTGATAAGGGAAGATCGGATAGGCCGCAGGGAATACCAAAACGGTCAGAGATGTGCGGGGGGAGGGGGGTATTTTAAGAACTGCCGACATCCGGTACCTACTCCCCAAAAAAGATACGAGGTGAAACACCCAGCAAGCAGAAGTAGTATAGCAGAGTATTAAAAGTTTTGTAAAGGGGACGAATCATTTGCCTTGGACAGGCTTTCCCCTTCCTAAAAGGGCAGTTGCAGTAATACGTTTGAAAGGAACCGGACCAGGAGACGGCCCCCAATCCAGAGGGCCGCGAGAATCCCGGTGGAAAGGAGTATCCCCGCCAGGTAGTTGATGATCCGGCGGCGGAAAAAGATCTGGGTAATCCGGTACAGTACCGGCTGGGCTATGGAATCGATGATCCGCCAGAAGGTGGAATAGGTGTTTTGGCTGGTAAGGTAGGCAAAGAGCCGCAGGAGCAGCACGATAACAAAGAAACCTAAACCAAAAGAGAGGACGGCCCAGGCCGCCTGCAGGACGATGGCCAACAGTATTCCTATGGTAATGCGGCCCGCTTTGGCCGCCATGCCGCAGAGGGTCTGTACCATGGAGAGGGCCGCCAGGCCGGCGACGGGGGATAGATCGATAAAGCTGGTCCGCAAAATGGGGAAACGCCGCCACCAGTTCAGGTAGGGATCGGTTATTTGGCCCAGGAGCTCCACGGGCCGGCCCAGGGAAGGGCCGTTGAACCAACTGAGCATGACCCGGATAAAGATAAGCAGCATGTAGAGTCCCGCCAGGTTCCCCAACAGATTCATGATAAAGCGCATCTATGCCCCCCAAACCTCGGCTACCCCTAGACAGTGTCTTAGGGCATCAATGGAAGCGGTGGCGGCGTCTGTGCCGATCTGGCTTGCGGTACGGATCACCGTCTCCCCCCCCTGCGCTCCCTCCGGCAGGGGAACATGGATAAAGACCTGGCAGGGGCCGGGGTTCTCCATAAGTTCGTCCCGCAGGGGAAGGAGGTCCTCGTCCCGCCGGGCGGCGCCGCTGTCCAGCCGGATATGCAGTTCCCGCCAGCGGGGCGCTTCTTGCCGGGCTTCTCCCGCCGCGCCGCCGCCCGCAGGGGCCGCGTTGGCGGCCGGGACTCCAGCCTGCGCCGGGCCGGCTAAAGCTCTGCCCGTATCCGCCGCCGTGTTAGCCGCCCAAGCCTGCGCCGGGCCCGCCAAAGCCCCGCTGCCTGCAGAAGCCGTGTTAGCCGCCCAAGCCGGGCCGGCCCCGCGATCCTCCGGTTTCCTGTCCCGTTCCGCCATCTTTTCCACCTTTTTTCCAAGCCGTTCCAGGTCCAGAACCGAACTCACCTTAAAACCGGGCTTTTCTCGTGATGTATCCAGCCGCCCCTTCAGGGCTGCGGGTTTTCCCTCGACAATTTTTTTCTGGCAAGTTTCCCAGGTTTTTGCAAAAAAGACCAGGTCCAGGTCCCCCCGGAAATCCCGCAGGGATCCAAAGGCCATGGTTTTATCGTTTTTATCCTTGATAATCCGCAGGCTTGTAATAAGCCCCACCAGGGTGTATTCATCCTCCCGGGCGTTTTTAATATTCCCCAGGTCCAGCTTGACCAGATGCTCCCAGGTTTCCCGGTACTTGTCCAGGGGCTGGGCGCAGAAACCTTCCAGCAGTTCGGGTATCTTCAGCTTTTCCCCCGTCAGCACCGCCTCCACCTGGAGGGCCGGCTTCCCCCTCTTGGTGTCCAGCTTTCCCTTGAGGGCGATAATATCGCTGTCCGCCAGCGAGTCCCGGTGCTGCATCCAGGTTTCCTCAAAAAAGACCAGGTCCAGTTCCCCCCGGAAATCCGCCAGGGTGGCAAAGGCCATGGACTTACCGCCCTTGCTGGTGATCGGCTTCAGGTTCTTGAGAATTCCAATCAGCACACAGGGCCCCGGAGAGGTCCCCTCCAGGTTTCCCAGGTCCAGCTTCACATAGGTTTCCCAGGCCCTCCGGCAGCCGTCCATGGGATGGCCGGAAAGGTAGAAGCCGGTCAGCTCCTTTTCGATCCGCAGCTTTTCTTCCCGGCTTTTATCGGGAAAGGGTTCAAAGGCAAAATCGGGGTAAAGCTTTTCTTCCGTATCCCCAAAGAGGCTGGACTGTCCGTACTTGGCTTCGTCCTTGACGCTCTGGGCATAGTCCACCGCCTTTTCCAGGTTCCCCAGCAGGGTCTCCCGGCTCTGCCCCATGGTGTCAAAGGCTCCGGTCTGGATCAACAGTTCCACGGTTTTCTTGCCCACCGCCTTAATATCGATGCGGTTAAGAAAATCCATAAAGTCCCGGTAGGGGCCGTCTCTGCGGCATTTCACGATCTCATCGGCCGGACCGTCCCCCAGACCCTTGATCCCCAAAAAACCGTAGATGATGCGGCCCCCCACCACGGAAAAGAGTTTATCCGAGCGGTTTATGTCCGGCGGATCGATGGCAAGCCCCATCTTCTTCGCCTCGTCGATGCACTCGGAAAGCTTGTCCTTATCGGTACTGTGGATCTCGTTGGAAAGGTTGGCGGCCATAAATTCCGCGGGGAAATTTGCCTTGAGGTAGGCGGTCTGGTAGGCCAGCACCGAGTAGGCCGCGGCGTGGCACTTGTTGAAGCCGTAACCGGCGAAGGGGGCCAGGAGCTCGAAAACCTTGCCGGCTGTTTC
>JAISQJ010000060.1 GCA_031274285.1 Treponema sp.
CACGGTTCCCGGCCCGATCAGGGGGCCAACGCCCACCTTGCCGGGGCGGATCTGGCGGTACGGCTCCACTACGGCCTTTCGGAAAAATTCGCCGAGAGGGACCCCCTCTTTGAACCCGATTATTCCACCTTTCAACCTACTAAAAAAGAGGCCAACGTTCCCAACATAAACACCATCCCCGGTGAAGACGTGTTCTGCATGGACATGCGTATCCTCCCCCGTTACCCGGCCGATCTGGTTCTCGCCGAAATCGACCGGATCAAGGCCGAAACGGAGGCCAGACACGGGGTGACCATCGACTATACCCTCCCCCAAAAGGTCGAATCAAAGGCGACCCCACCGGACAGCCCCCTGGTCGGGCTCCTCGCAAAGGCCGTCCGGGCGATCTACGGGGTGGAAACCCGGCCCATCGGCATCGGCGGCGGGACCGTGGGCTCCTATCTCCGCAACGCCGGTATCCATTCGGTAGTTTGGAGCCGCATGGAAGACACCGCCCACCAGCCCAACGAATACGCCCTTGTCGAAAACATCCTGGGGGACGCCAAGGTTATGGCCTTGTTAATGTCGGAGCCGGAGTCATAGCCGCGGACAACCTTATCTGTTCCATCGAGACCCTGCCCCCGGTTTTAGCCGCTTCGGTGAGCCCCGGCGAAGCGGCCTACATCGCCGCCATGCGCGGACGAGGGCTGCTCCCCTTTGGGGTAAGCCCCTTCTATGCCTCCCTGGCGGGACCTGAAAAAACCGACCCCATCAGAAGGCAGTTTTTCCCGGACCCCCGGGAATCCCTTCCGGACCCTTTCGCCCTGGATGATCCCCTGGGGGAAGCCCGCCACCGGGCCGTTCCCCGGCTGGTCCATCAGTACCGGGACCGGGCCCTGCTCCTGGCGGGAGGCTCCTGCGCGGGCTACTGCCGCCACTGTTTCCGCAGGGTATGGCTTGCTTCGCCCCAGGGCTTTATCGGCGGCGCCGAGCTGGGCCCTGTTTTGGGCTACCTGAAAACCCATCCTGAAATCCGGGAGATCCTCGTTTCCGGGGGAGACCCCCTGACCGCCGCGGATGAAAAGCTGGCAGGGCTTTTCCGCAAACTCCGGGAGGCGCGGCCCGGCATCGGCCTCCGGCTCTGCACCAGAGCGCCGGTCACCAACCCGGCCCGGCTCGGTTCCGGCCTTATCGACATTCTCCGCCAATACCGGCCCCTGCGGATGGCCATCCACCTGAACCACCCCCGGGAGCTGGCCGATCCGGTCCGGCTGGGCCTCAAAGCCTGCCTTGACGGGGGCATTCCGGTCCTGGTCCAGACCGTACTCCTCCGGGGGATCAACGATAACCCCGAAACCCTGGAGGAACTTTTCCGGGGCTGCCTGGAATTAGGGCTCAAACCCTATTATCTGTTCCAGCCGGACCTTGCCCCGGGGACGGCCCACTTCCGCCTCCCCCTGAAGCAGGGCCTTGCCCTCTACCGGGACCTTTCCGCCCGCTTGACCCCCGGAGGTCCCCGGGGGTCCGCCGGGAAAGACGGCCCGGGGCTCCCGGCAGGGCTCCCGGTCTACGCCGTGGACCTTCCCGGCGGGGGCGGGAAGGTCGACCTCCGGGAAGACACCATTGCCGGGGAACGGCAGGAAAGGGGCGGGAAGGTATACCTCCTCCGGGGCCCCGACGGGAGGCTTTGGCCCTACCCCGCGGATGAATGAGCCGCCGCGCACCACCGTTGATCGTCCCCTTAAACATCAGTTATGCAACATACCCACAAAGTGTTATGGATAAAAAATAACAAAAAACGGACATCTATATTTGCTCAATAATTTATGTGAATACTTAAATGATGATGAAAGCAGTTTATGGAAAATGGCGGTATTGCATTATCAATTTGAAACGATACATCCCTCTTATGACGGCAATGGACGCACCGGGCGGATATTAAATATACTGTACCTTTTATTGAAAGGTTATTTAGACATACCCATTTTGTATTTAAGTTCATATACAAATAGGGAAAGAGATACTATATATCAACAATGAATTAATGGAACTATTAAAAAGATAAAATGTGATGCGGGTACGTTGGGTAGACGATCCCCTCAAGCTGCTCTTCGGTCATGCCGAACCAACTGCGGCCGTTTCCAAATAAGAATCAATATAGCGTATTCCGGCCTGCCAATCGTTGCGACTGAAGAAATGGGTACCGTGCCGCAGGTGCATGGCGATATCCCCTTCCATAAATGCCGCAGGCGCATGGGGAAAAACATCGGGTGCTATGAATCCCTTGCCGCCGGCGATCCTATATGCCACCGAAGCGGCTTTGCAGCTCAAGAATTCCTTTTCCACATCGATCCACTCGTCCTCCTCCGCGATAGCGGTAAGCAGACGCCGGGGTGCGCACACCGCCACCACAAAATGCTGATCAAAGGGCATAGCCGCCTCGTTATGGTTGTATTTGCGAAAATTTTCGCAAAACCAATGCCCATGGTGAAACTGTAGTTCTTCCATGGATTGTTTGGAGTTTTTGCGGGTAAAGGCAAGCCCGGCGGTACTGGAACCAAAGGGCATCACAAAATCAAAACGTTCATCCTGGGCACCGCACCAGAGGACAGTTTTTCCCAGCCGGGAAAATCCGATAGCCGCGAAGGGTAGGGATTGTAACTCCTTCAAGGTTTTAAGATAATCGGCGACCCGGCTCATCCCATAGGCCCACATCCCGAGTCTCCCCCAACCTGAGCCAGGGAGGTGGGGAAAGAAGGGGGCTATTCCATTACCAGGGTTTCCGTCATCGCTGGCCACACTGAGATAATCAAAAATAGCTAAAGCAAAACCCGCATCAATGATCTCCTCGATAGGACATGAAGGGCAATATCGCGCGCCATCCACCGAGGTGATCATAAAAGCGATATTAACAAAGATCCCTCGTGGGGGCTGGGTTCTGGGTATAACCAGGGTTACCGGAAAAGCAAAAACCCCTCCCGGAGTGTCCAACCGAATTTCAACGCTCCGTTCCACCGCCTTGGCGCTGTAGGCGTTCGGGTCATCCTTCAACACTTTTCCTTCTACAGGACAGGGCGATGGCGTATCACCGTACATTTCCCGTTTCAGCAGGTCCAGGATTTCCTCCCGCCGCAGTCGCCATTTCTCCTGAATATTTACCTCCCTTCCATCATTTCCCAAGGTTACCTGGGGTATTCCCAATTCATTAAAAATCTTATTCAACATCCTAATTCGTCCTTTGGTGGCAGCGGCGCCATGCGATAAGGCGGCACCTTGAGGATCCAGTCCTTACGGTAGCCGATATTGGCAATAAGGCCGTCATCCTTGTTTTTTCTCCGGGCAAAATAAAAGGGCACCCGGTAAAACCCTCCTTCTTCGGCGTCATCGCTCCCTTCCAGTATCTTATTGCACAAGAGAAGGGCCTCATCTATTACCCGGGGAGGCAGGGGATCGTTACCATGGCCGCCCCAAAGCTGATCAAATTCCTTTTGCCATTCTTTAAAGTGTTCTAATCCCTTTTTATAATCCGGTATGCTGGTGGAACCGTCCAGATAGAGGAGGGTATGAGAATTACAGCAGTCTCCGCTAAAGACAATCCGTTGGGCCCGCTCCAAAAAAACAAGACTCCCCAGGCTATGTCCCGGAACATGGATGACCTCAACAGATCGGCCTCCCAGATCAAAGAGATCGCCGTCATACAGGGGATAGGTCCGCAAGGCTGATGGAGGCGTCAGGTCCGTCCATTTTACAAAACAGGATCCGCCGTTACTGTTTTCAATATGTTCTTTGCGGTGTTTTACCGTAGTATCGTCATAAAGAAAACGGATATCATCAGG
>JAISQJ010000018.1 GCA_031274285.1 Treponema sp.
TCTTGTATATCTCCCATCCGGGTACCCTCCTCCTTGTACTATACCTGAACTAGCTTTAGGATTCCACCTTGGATAGATGCCTTGACCTCCCCCGGTAATTCCGCTTAACTTTTACGAAAAGCCTAACCAGTAATGCCTAAGGGCCCAAGAGGTACTCCCCATGTCCGATTCAAATCCGCAGAGCAGCGGTAAATCCCCCGGTGAGCTTCAAACGAAGGATCGTTTGGATCTTATCCGCCATTCCGTCAGTCATATCATGGCCCAGGCGGTTACCCGGCTTTTTCCGGGAACCAAGGCCGCCATTGGCCCTTCAATCGAAAACGGTTTTTATTACGATTTCCTCTTTCCCAAAACCGCCGACGGTAAATCGCCTCTTACCGCCGAGGATCTTCCCGTCATCGAGGGGGAGATGAAAGCCATCATCGATGGCCGGCAGGACTTTGTCAGGGTGGAACTAAGCCGGGAGGAGGCCCTGCGGCGCTTTGCCGCCGAGGAATTTAAGACCGAGCTTATCAAGGATCTTCCCGCCGGGGAAATCATCACGGTTTACGAAAACCGGGACCCTTCAGGCAAGACCCTCTGGGCCGATCTGTGCCGGGGCCCCCATGTGCGAAACACCCGGGAGATCAACTCCGCGGCCTTCAAGCTGATGAACATCGCCGGGGCCTACTGGCGGGGCGACGAGAAATCGCCCATGCTCACCCGGATCTACGGTACCGCCTGGGAAAATCCCAAGGACCTGAAAGCCTACCTGGCCTTTCTTGAGGAGGTGGAGAAGCGGGACCACCGGCGGGTGGGGAAGGATATGGACCTCTACTCCATCCACGAGGAGGCCGGGGCGGGGCTTATCTACTGGCATCCCAACGGGGGCCGTATGCGGGTGGCCATTGAGGATTTTTGGCGCAAAGAGCATTACCGCAACGGCTATGAGATTCTCTACACCCCCCACATCGGGAAAAGCTGGCTCTGGGAAACCTCCGGGCACCTGGGCTTTTACAAGGGGAATATGTACAGCCCCATGCAGATCGATGAGCAGGACTACATCATCAAGCCCATGAACTGCCCCTTTCATATCATGATCTACAAAAACAAGGGCCGCAGTTACCGGGACCTGCCCCTGCGCTGGGCGGAATTGGGGACGGTCTACCGGTATGAGCGAAGCGGGGTCCTCCACGGTCTTTTGCGGGTCCGGGGCTTTACCCAGGATGACGCCCACATCTTCTGCACCCCCGATCAAATCGAGGGGGAAATCCGGGAGGTCCTGCGCTTTAGCCTGTGGATTTGGCAGGTCTTTGGCTTTAAGGACATCAAGGCCTACCTGGCCACCAAGCCTGCGGAGTCCGTGGGGGAAGAAGCCCGCTGGGACCAGGCCCTGGAAAGCCTCCGCAAGGCCGTTACCGCTGAGGGG
This sequence comes from Treponema sp., assembly GCA_031274285.1. Lineage (GTDB taxonomy): Bacteria > Spirochaetota > Spirochaetia > Treponematales > Breznakiellaceae > JAISFT01. Next base: position 1,409 of record JAISQJ010000018.1, read on the forward strand.
CTGGATTACGAAATTGACGAAGGGGGCGGCGCGTTTTACGGCCCCAAGATCGATTTGAAGATCAAAGACGCCCTGGGCCGGGAATGGCAGATGACCACCATCCAGTTCGACTTTAACGAGCCGGAGCGTTTTGATATGACCTTTGTGGACGCCGACGGCAAGCAAAAACGGCCCTACATGGTCCACCGGGCCCTGCTGGGCAGCCTGGAGCGGTTTTTTGGCGTCCTTATCGAGCACTTTGGCGGCGCCTTCCCGGTGTGGATCGCCCCGGAACAGATCGCCGTCATCCCCGTGGCGGAAACCTTTAACGGCTACGCGGAAAAGGTCGCCGCGGAACTAAAGGCCCGGGATCTCCGGGTCAGCGCCGAACTTTCCGACGGCCGGCTTAACGCGAAGATCCGGGACTGCCAGAACCGGAAGATCCCCTACATGCTGGTGGTGGGCCAGCGGGAAGCGGACGAGGGGACCGTCTCCGTCCGCTTCCGGGACGCGAAGTTGCGGGACGGGACGCCCCGCCCCGCGGAACAACTGCCCCCCATGACGGCCGCGGATTTTGCCGCGTATGTACTCAAAAAGGTGGAGTCCCGGGACCTGGAACTGTAGGCCCGCTCGCGGCGCCGTGTTTCCCTGCGTTATTTGATGAACCCATAGCGGCCGTCTTCCTTGATGCAGCTTAACAGGCCGGCTATGGGAAGGATAAAGGCGTGGACCGGCTGGTTTTGCTGAAAAAATGGGGGCAGCGCTTTTATGCCCAGGGTAAGGAGGGCCATGACAAATACACAGATCCAGATTACCCGCAGGCATACTGCCGGATTAAAGCGGCCCTTCCTGTTGACCATTACCAGAATACCCAGCGGCGCCGCAGCTAAAAGCAGGGGATTGATAAACAGGATATTGATATTTTGCCGGATATAATCGTAGCCCAGAAAGAACAGTCCAAAGGTCAGCACACAGCCGACGGCCCCCAGGGCAAGGCCCAGGCATACCTGCGCCGCGGCCCAGAGGATTCTCCCCGCCAGGGGCCGTCTTTGGCGCAGGGCGTTGATGCCCGCCAGAATCAGGGCGGTTATCATCCCCAGCATCAAATCCCCGGGCCACCTCCGCAGGGGAAGGTTCAGGATTGGCTGGCGCTTCTTTGAGACGTTGAGTATTTCTACAGAAGAAACCAGGCGGCGCTCGGCCCCGGAAGCATCGGCGTATTTAAAATCCGTGATATTGCGTCCAACCTCTATGGGCAAAAACATCTCATCCCACACCGTAACGCCCTCGTCCAGGTCCTGGCCCATAAGAAAATCAAGCACCCAGTCCTCGAAGGGCCTAAACCAGGTAAAGCGCCTGATATGCTGCCGCAGGGTGTAGCGGGCGGGAGTGTTGGCAAAGGTTTCTTTTAACTGGCCCCGCGTCCCCATATCCACAATATCCCTAATCCGGGTAGAACAATTATCGCGGAATTCGTGGTAGTTATAATAACAGTTTTCAGGAAGCACATTATTTTCCGCGTATGCAAGGATCAGTTCCTTCTGTTCGGCCTCAAGATCCAGGGTATAAAGGGTAATATCCCGATCCTCATCAATGTACATCTCCAGGTCCATGGCATCAACCGTACATTTGTAGCTAATCCGGTTATGAAGAAAATCCCATAAAAAACTTTCCCCCGGATATGAAAATATTCCCCAGTCAAAGACCCGTGAATAGTGCCACCGGATATTTTCCACAATCAAAGCGGCGTGTCCCCACCAAATAAAAATTTCATCGCTGGGACCGTATACGATCACTTTGAATATCATATCGTCGACGGGTCTTCTTTCGGAATTATTCTGCCCGTAAAGGCCGCAGAGGGACATGAGGAACACAAGAAACAGGGTCATGAATTTGCCGCGAAAAACAAAGGAAAACTTTCCCATATAAAGCCCCTTGGACTATTAAAGGACTGGCCAAATTGACCTTTGCGGAATTATATACCTTCGCCGGTCCCTGTACAAGGATTCCCCCTGCTGTCATGGCCCGGGGGAGGGATTCCCGGTCTTTGCACCCCCCGTGTACCGGCAGGTAGAAACAAAATAGGCCGTTTTCAGGCTGTTTTCCGCAAATTTTGTCATTTTTGCCCGGTTTTGCCCAAAAGCGCCCCCGGTTTCCCCCAGAAGAAGCATACTTATAAAAAAAAGTTTTTCTTGACTATTTTGGTAAAAATTGTATTTTATAACCGAGGGACCGAAAAAAACGCCAAGATAACCGGCGGCGTTGCCGCCGGGTGTTTAATCGGAGACCGCAAAGGTAGCGCTACTAATTTTTATTTTTTTCACGAGAGGAGAATCATGACAAACCGGCACAGCAGAATTCTTGAGGCCCTGACCAGGGATATAAAGATTGAAGTCGCTGCCCTTGCGGAAATGCTTTTGGTTTCACAGGTGACAATCCGCAAGGACCTGGACAACTTGGAAAGGAGGGGGCTTATCCGGCGGGAGCACGGATACGCATGTATCGATTTATACAGTGATGTGAGTAAATGCATGGCCTACAACTACGATGTAAAAAAGCGGATTGCCCTGCGGGCCGCGGAGACCGTACAGGAGGGGGAGACGGTATTTATCGAATCCGACTCTATCTGCGCCCTGCTTGCGGAGGAACTGGTTAACACCAGAAAGGATGTGACCATTGTTACCAATTCGGTGTTTATTACCAATCATATCCGCCATGCTCCCAACGGCAAGATCATCCTTCTGGGCGGATATTTTGAAAAAGACGACCAGGTTACCGTAGGGCCCATGACCAGCAAATGTGCGGAGGTTTTCTTTTGTGATAAATTCTTTATCGGCGTGGATGGTTTTTCCGAAAGCTTCGGCTTTACCGGAAAGGACCACCTGCGGGCGGAAACTATCCAGAGCCTCGCCAGCCAGGTAAAGGACATTATCGTGCTTACCGAGTCGGAGACCTTTAAGAAGCCCGGCGTTGTGGGGCTGGTACACACCGATAGGGTGGCAAAGGTTTATACCGATGATAGAATTCCCCCTTCCGCAGAAGAGTACCTTCAGGGAAGGGATGTGGATATTCAGAAGATCCCCCGGAACGCCGAATAAGCTTCTTGGCCTGTTCACCCAATCTGACTGCCTGGCCCAGCGGCCGGGCATTTTTTTTGAGCCCGCCTACAGCCCCACGCCATATACCGCCGTGCCGTAGGGGGGCAGTTCAAGCTTCCCTGCGGCGGTCTTGCCGCTGTAGAGATCCCGCAGTTCTTTTTTAAGGGTAATGCTCACCGCTTCTTTGCTATAATTCAGAACAAAGTAGTATTTTTCATCTCCCTTGATCCGCAGGGCAATCTCACAATCCTGTGGCGCCTCAATGACATGGGCGTGGGGTTCGGCTAGCTTGAGTTTTTTGAGAAAGACCGATGCTCCCCGCAGGCTGAAGGCGCCGCCGAAATAATAAACCTTCCCCCTGCCGTATGCATTGCAAAGCAGGGCCGCCTTTCCCGCATAATAGCTTTTCCGGTAGGTCCCCAGGATTTCAGCCTTACCCAGGGGCTCAAGAACATCGTTAAATACCGGGGCGTCAAATTCCTCTCCGTCCCATTCAACGGTAATAATTCCCTCGTCGGGGGCGACAAAAGTATAATCCACCACATCGGCGCCGGAAAGCTTCTGCAGCAGTCCCGGCAGCTTTACCATGGGACATTTGCCGTTTATATCCTTGTAGCCGGTACGGCATCCCAGCACCAGGGTCCCGCCGGATTCCACATAGGATTCCAGCAGGGCCGCCCGATCTTCGGTCAGAATTACCGGATGGGGATAAAAGAGCACCGGATATTTTTTTAACGTTTCAAGGGAGACTTCTGCGGTAAGATAGAGATAATCCATCGGAGTATGGCTAAGCTGGGCCGCCCGGAAGATGCCGGATTCGCTTTCTTTTTCTACCCTCCGGTGCCAGACATCCAGCTTGGCGTCCCAGATGTTATCATAATCCCTAAGCACCGCGAAGGCGGCCTGGTAGCAGGAACCCGCCAAGACGGAGATTGCCCGGGTTTTCTGATAAATATCATGCAGTTCCGCCAGCCGCCGGTTATCCCGGTTTGAGTAATCGAGGATGCCGTGCCAATAAATTTCCGTACCCATACAGCAGGTCCGCCAGCGGAAGAAACTTACATAATCAGCGCCGTGGGCAATGCTCTGCATGGTCCAGAGAGTCATCTGCCCCGGCCGGGGCGCAGGGGCCTCCATGCGGGTATTCCAACCGTTTGCCCCGGATTGCTGTTCCATGATTCCGAAGACAGGGGAAATAGATCTCACCTCGGCAAGGTTCCGGCTCCATTTTCGATCGTTGAGATCCGCCGAATGTTCGGGATCGCTGCCCAGGGAAAAGGCGAAATTAGGATAGGAATCGTAGGTGATAAAATCGAGACTCTCGGCGGTCATGCGGTGATTGTCCAGATTGGAAAAGATTCCGTTGGTGGTGATAAAATCGCCTGGTTTTTTATAGTTACGGATAATATCGCTCTGCAGTTTCACGAAACTTCGGGCGCTGCCGGACACAAAGCGGATGTAGTCCAATACCTCGTGGGGATTCACCGAATCGCTGATGGTGGGCCGCGGCACATAGACCTCGGCCCAGGAGGTATAGGTTTGATTCCAGAAAGAGGTGCCCCAGGCGGCGTTCAGCGCATCCAGGGTGGTGTACTTATCCTTGAGGAATTCCCGAAAGGCGGCAGTATCACTGTCAGAATAAAATTCATCGGTCTCGCAGTTAATCTCATTATCGATCTGCCAGCCGATGACGGCGGGGTGGGGTCCGTAATGGGAGGCGATTCTCTCCACAAGCCCCTGGGTAAAGCGCCGGTAGATGGGGGAATTGTAGTTGTAATGCCGCCGGGCGCCGTGCCGGAGCAGAGTTCCGTCTATGCGGGCGTTGAGGACCTCTGGGTACTGATGGGTAAGCCAGGCCGGGGGCGTGGCGGTGGGGGTACAGAAAATGACGCTCATATCCGCCTCTATCGCGGCCTCCAGGAACCCGTCGAAAAAATCAAAGCTGTAGTTCCCCTCGGCAGGTTCGAATTTATTCCAGGCAAACTCGGCAATCCTGACCGCTTCGATGCCGTTCTTCTTCATCCGCGCCAGATCATCTTTCCAAAGATTTTCATCCCAGTGCTCGGGATAATAACAGGTCCCCAGGCTTATCCTATTTCCCTGTAAAATCTTTTCCATGCGTTCCTCCATTATTCATAGGGTACCAGAATTTTAGGATAGATGCTATGTCCGGTTGAGCCTTCCGGTATACTGAATCAAGGTCCCCTTCCACGAAAAGGGAAATACCAGGAACAGGGTATCAAGACAGGGAAGGTCGAATCCTTCCCCCGTCTTGTCCACACAGCCCTCCCGTGGTATCCTGCCTAAAAGGCCCTGAAATACGAATACAAAGGTCACTAACGAGATGACAGACAAAAAAACATTGTCCGAACGGGACATAATCAGCCAGTTTATTCTTCCGGCGGTGGTCAAGGCGGGCTGGGACATGGAAGCCCAGGTTCGGGAGGAAGTCTTTTTTACCGATGGCCGGATCCTTGTAAAGGGGAACTTCGGAAACGGAGTTTCCGCAACCGCCCGGGGCGAGCGGAAGCGGGCCGACATCATCCTGTACCATAAGCCCCATATCCCCGTGGCTATTATTGAGGCCAAAGACAACAAACACGCCCC
>JAISQJ010000126.1 GCA_031274285.1 Treponema sp.
GTCTACACCGGAATCGACAAACACGAAGGAGAAAAAGTCGGCGGCTGGGATACGGTTGTATCGAGAAAAGAATACGAACAAATATTTGAAAACAAACCGGCATGGTAAGGCAATATGGTCATGATTGTTTGCGAAGGGTACGGCCGCTTGCCGGGCTCTTGTCCCCTCAGGCGGCGCCTTGCCTTTTTTAGCGGTCAATCTATCGCTTTGAAAAAAATTATTTCAAAGGCTTCGTCTAAATATTTAAAGCCGCCGATTTCCGTATACCCCATTTTTCTGTAGAAATGCTGAGCCCCCTCGTTTGACAGGGTTGAGGTGAGTACCGTTTTGTGGCCCTTCAGCTTCATGCTGTTTTCCCAATAGTCGATCAACCTTTGCCCAATTCCCCTGTTTCTATACGCTTCAAGCAGGTATATTTTATTCATAAAGGGGATTTCATCCCAAAATAAATTGTAGCGCAGGTAGCCTAGTGTTTGTTGGTTGGTGACGGAGAAGTTAACTTTCTGGACAAGGTATATTTCCTTGTTTTTTATTTTTCCCCTTAAAATTTCAGCGGTAAGGTGCTGGTCGTGTTCTTTGAGCCAGGGGTAATCGGTGGTTTCCGCGTAGCGTATACATATGCTTTCTTCTTTGGGCTGTTCGCCTGCTGTCGGAGGGGCTGCCATTTTGTCGTCCTTCATAGGGGGGCGCTAAGACCGCCCCCCCCAAAAAAAAATCAGCGCAAATACTCCGGGGAATCTTCCAGCCGGGAAAGGATGCCCTCCATAAGCCCCAGGTCCCAGGAAAGATCCAGCAGGCAGTATTTGTTCCGCATCATCTGGGCCCGGCGGGCGGTGGCGATGGCCTGGCTCCGGGAAAGGCCGATGATCTCCGGCTTAAGCGGGCAGCCCGCCTTTCCCAGCATTTCCTTGAGCTTGGCATAGGGGAGCAGCCGGGCAAGAACCTTTTCCCGCAGTTCTTTGTAGTGGTCCCGGACGGCCTGGTTAATCCGGTCCGCCGCGGCGTTGTCGACCAGTTTTTCCAGGGCGGTCTTTACCACCAGGTCATGGGCCCGGCTTCCCTTAAAGGCCGACGAGACCTCGACCATCCGCAAAGAAGGGGTGGGCCGGGTGAAGCCCTTGGGCGGGGAGGGGGGGGCGGCGGGGTCCGCGAAAAAAAGCTCGTAGTAGGCGGTGGCCGCCAGGGTACCGATAGTAACCTTGTGACCGTGGGTTACGGGGACCCCGTCTATCGAAAGATCGTCCATCTCCCAGACATGGCTAAAGAGGTGTTCACTGCCTGAGACCGGTCGGGAACTCTTGAGGGCCTGCATGGAAAAACCTGTGATCGCCAGGGCCTCGAAAAGGGCTATGACCGCGTCGCTATCCCCCCGGGCCGCGGGGATCGAGCGGTTCAGGTAATCCAAAAGCCCCGGCTGGGTCATGTTCCAAACATCTTCCCTGATCGGCTCCGCCACCGGCGCCCCCTGGGGCCCCACCAGATCGCAGAGAATCCAGTCACAGCCGGCGATAATTTTACTGGCCAGATCCCCGAAACCCGATGAGGAAAGGTAGGAGGGGGCCCCGGCCAGGGTCTCCGGCTCCGCGGCCAAGGCAAGGGGGGCGGTGCAGGGCATGGTTTGTTTATATCCGTCGTAGAGGATCGCCGCGCCGTAGGCGGTATAGCCGTCCACGCTGGAGGCGGTGGGAACGCAGAGGTAGGTCCGCCCCAGCTCGGAGGAGGCCCTTTTTACCAGATCGTTCACCGTGCCCGCGCCGATGGCAAGGGGGACGGTTTCGTCCAGATTTGGCAGGGCGGAGAGTTTTTCCTTGATGGCCGTGACGTGGTAGTATTCGGCATGGAGACGGGGCGCGGCGGGGAAACGGATTTCTCCCCGGACGGCGATGCCCGCCCCCTCCAGAATTTCCCTGACCTTCCTGCCCGCCGCCTCCCAGGTGTTTTCATCGGAGATAAGGTAGACTCCCCCGGCCTGGTAATACTTTTCCAGCAGCGAGGGGATGCCGGCGTAACAGCCCCGGTTGATCAAAAGTTCCTTGGTTTGGTCCGCAGCCCTTAAACATTCCGCCAAAGAGGGGATAGGGCCGGCTTTGTGGTTTTCCATGGGTATCTCCGATTACGGCTTACTATAGCACATTTCATCTGATATATTGAAGTCCGAAGTTTGCGTTTTGGCGCAGGCGCAGGAGTAGTTATGCCGGTTGCGTTGGCGATTAAAGAGGCTCTGGGTTCCCAGTCCATGATCCGTAAAATGTTTGAGGAGGGGAACCGCTTAAAGAAAGAACACGGGGCCGCTAAGGTTTTTGATTTTTCCCTGGGTAATCCCGATATTGAGCCGCCCCCGGCCTTTCACCGGGTCTTGCTTAAACTGGCCCGGGAGGACCGCAAGGGGTCCCACGGGTATATGCCTAACGCGGGTTTTCCCGAGGTGCGGGAGGCCCTGGCGGCCAAGGCTTCGCGGGAGCAGGGGGTGGAGATTGACGGCTCCCATGTGGTCATGGCGGTCGGCGCCGCGGGGGGCTTAAACGTTGTCTTTAAGTCGATCCTGGACCCCGGCGACGAGGTGATTGTTTCGCGGCCCTACTTTATGGAGTACCGTCCCTATGTAGCTAACCATGGGGGTAAGCTGGTGGAGGTGGACTCCGCCGCGGATTTCAGTCTGGACCTGCCGGCCATTAAAGCCGCCCTTTCCCCCCGGACCAAGGCGGTGCTGATCAACTCCCCCCACAACCCCAGCGGCCGGGTGTACCCGGCCGGGGATATAGCGGCCCTGGGGAAACTCCTGACCGAAACCGGGCGGCGGCCCTACCTTATCTCCGACGAGCCCTACCGGGAGATCTGTTACGACGGTGCGGCGGTTCCCCCCGTTCTTTCCGCCTACGACGAGTCTATCGTGGTAAGCTCCTATTCAAAAAGCCTCTCCCTCCCCGGGGAGCGAATCGGTTATGTGGCGGTGGGACCGGCGGTGTCTGACAAGGAGAATCTGGTGAACGCCCTGATCTATTCGACCCGGGTACTGGGTTTTGTCAATGCTCCGGCCCTGATGCAGCGGATTGTGGCGGAACTTACCTTTGCCAAGGTGGATGTGGCGGTCTACGCCCGCCGCCGGGACGCCTTGACCACCATTCTGGATGAGGCGGGCATAAGCTACGCTAAACCGGAGGGGGCCTTTTACCTGTTTTGCCGGGTGCCGCCCCGGCGGGCCGGGGAAGCGGCAACTGGGAATTCGGCCGCCGGGGAAGCGGCCGCCGCCCCGGTAGATGACCGGGCCTTCGCGGAACACCTTAAACAGTACCTTATCCTGGGAGTCCCCGGTTCGGGTTTCGGTAAGCCGGGCTGGTTCCGCCTGGCCTACTGCGTGGACGAGGCGATCATCAGGGCCAGCGGTCCGGCCTTTCAGAAGGCCGTGGAAACGTGGTAATCGGGGCTGCGGCGCCCGCCAGGGGGAGCTGAAGAGCAGCCATTTTTTGTACTAAGGAGTGTAACATGAAGACGATTCAGACCGATAAGGCCCCGGCGGCCATAGGTCCCTATTCCCAGGCCATAAGCGCGGGGGGATTCCTCTTTACCTCGGGCCAGATACTCCTTTCCCCGGACACCGGGGAAGTGACGGGGACCACGATTGCGGAGCAGACCGAACAGGTTATGGTCAACCTGGGGGCCGTGCTGGAGGCGGGGGGCTCCGGTTTTTCCCTGGTCCTGAAGACCACCTGTTTTTTATCGGACATGGCGAACTTTGCCGCCTTTAACGAGGTGTACGCGAAGTATTTTACCGGGAAACCGGCCCGCTCCACCGTGGCGGTTAAGGCCCTTCCCCGGAATGTGCTGGTAGAGGTAGAAGCGGTAGCGGCGATTCCGGCGTGACCGTCAGCATTGTCGGGGCCGGCATCGCGGGGATGAGCGCGGGGATCTACGCCCTGCAAAGCGGTTTTGAGGTAACGATCTACGAGTCCCACTCCGCGCCGGGGGGCGCCTCCACCGGCTGGCGCAGAAAGGGGTATTTCTTTGAGGGGGGTATGCACTGGCTCACCGGCTCGTCCCCCGGAACCTCCCTGTATAAACTCTGGCGCAGTATTGGCGCCCTGGACGAGGATACCCCGGTGTATAACCGGGACCCCTTCTGCGTAGTTGACTACCAGGGCCGGCAGGCCTTGCTCTACCGGGATGCGGAAAAACTCAGGCGGCATCTTGTTGATCTGGCGCCGGAGGACCGGCGGGAAATCGATAGGCTTGCTGCGGATATCAGGATATTCGGGGCCCTGGACATACCGATCGGGGACCTTGCGGGGCTCAGGGTTAAGGAAAAAGCGAAGGTCCCCCTTGTTACCCTGCTCAAGATGGCCCGCGTCCTTCCCCGGCTCCCCTTTTGGGCCTACCGGACCATTGGGGACTATGCGGAGCGTTTCAAAAACCCCCTGCTGCGGCAGATGATGGGGAACATCATGAGGGGCGAAAGCGGCGCCCTGGGCATGGTATTCACCCTGGGGACCCTGGCCGCCGGAGACGGCGGCTTCCCCCGGGGCGGCGCCCTGGCTATGGCCCGGCGCATGGCGGATAAGTTTGAAGCCCTGGGCGGTGTAATACAATTCGACAGCCCCGTGGATAAGGTTACGGTCAGGGAGGGAAAGGCGGCGGGCCTTAGGGTCCGCGGGGCGGAAATTGCCGCGGACGCGGTGATGGTGACCCAGGATACCCTGGCCGCCCTTGATACGCTTTTTGACGAGCCCATACGGGAACCCTGGGCGGAAAAGATGCGCCGGGATACGAAGCCCATGATCTGCACCTTCATAAGCCTGGGGCTGGAAACGGATCTGTCCGGCCAGCCGGGACGGGTGGTATTTACTTCGGATATTCACCTTACCTGCGGGGGACTTGAAAAGACGACCCTGGACATCAACAATTACGCGGGCTACGAGGGCTACGCCCCCCAGGGCTGCACCGCGGTCACCTCCATCCTAGCCGGGGATACCTACGATTTTTGGAAGCGGCGCCGGGAGGCGGGGACCTACCGGGAGGAAAAGCAGCGCCTGGCGGAAAACTTTATCGAGGCCCTGGGGAAAAAATGGCCCCAGATCAGGGATAAAATCGCGGTCTGGGACGTGGCCACCCCCCTTACCTACGAGCGTTACCTCCACTCCTACCGGGGTTCCTTTATGTCGATCATGGGGAAGGGGCCCCTGAGGACGTATCCGGTTAAAGCCGCGGGTATACGGAATCTGTACTTTGCGGGCCAGCGGCTCAGGCCGCCGGGGGGATTCCCCATGGCCGCCCTAAGCGGAAGAAAGGCGGCGCAGCAGCTCTGCCTGGATACGGATACGGTTTTTCAGGGCAAGTCGTAGGGGCGCCGCATCTGCCCTTTTGCCCCGCCCCCCACTATTTCTATCACATCCTGGAGACTTAAGCCCTCCCGGTTTTGCCGGGCCCCGATATCCCGCAGGGTCAGAGTCCCTCCGGGGGCCTGCGGGGGCATAAGGACCCAGGGGATCCCCTTTTTTTCGGCCTGGATAAACTGGCGGACCAGGGCTTTGCCGTCGGCTTTGCTGTCGGTCTTACCGTCGGCGGATGCCCCGCCCCCGCGCCCCCCGGTCTCAAGCAGCACCTCGCAGGGGATTCCCCGGGCGCGGAACTGTTCCGCCAGGGCCTGGCGGCGGCCGGCCTCCTCCTCCCCCCCGGCGGCGACAGCCAGGACGGTATAGGAAGGGCGCTCCCCCGGTTTCCCCAGGTCTTCAAGGGCCGCGGCCAGCCGGTCCAGGCCGATGGAGGCGCCTACCCCGCTCACCGGGTCTTTGGAGTAGAGCCCCGCCAGGTTGTCGTAGCGGCCCCCGGAGCAGACCGAGCCGATAGAGGGATCGTCGTTGAGGAAGGTTTCATAGACAATCCCGGTATAGTAATCCAGGCCCCGGGTGATAGCGGGATCCAGGACAAAGGAGTCCCCGGTCCCCGTGTCCGCCATATAGGAACGCAGAATCTCAAGCCGCCCGGACTCGGGGGAGGGGCCGCCGGAAAGTTCCGTCATCGTTTTAAGGACTTCCCCGTAAGTTCCCCGGCAGTTTATAAATTGCAATATCCGCGCCGCCCCGTCCTCCCCGGTTATTTCCGCCAGCAGCCGCCGGGTTTCCTCCTCGCCGATTTTGGCCAGTTTATCCACGGTCCGCAGAATCTCTACGGATTTTTCCGCCGCGCCAATCCGGGTGAGGAATTTATTAAAAAGCCCCCGGTGGTTCAGGTGGATACTCACCTCAAGGCCCAGGGCCTTAAAGGTGTTCCGCATCACCAGGAGGATCTCAAAATCCGCGGCTGCGCTTTCGCTCCCCACAATGTCAACATCGCACTGGGTAAATTCCCGGTACCGGCCCCGCTGGGTGTTTTCCCCCCGCCAGACCTTGGCGATATGGTAACGCCGGAAGGGGAGGCCCAGTTCCTGCTTGTATTGGGCGATAAAGCGGGCAAAGGGGACCGTTAAATCAAAACGCAGGGCCACATCCCGGTCCCCCTTATCCTTAAAACGGTAGATCTGCTTTTCCGTATCACCCCCGCCCTTGCCCAGCAGAATCTCGGCGTATTCCAGCGCCGGGGTGTCGATAGGGACAAAGCCGTAGGAGCGGAAGGACCCCTCAATTTTTTCGATAAGGGATCGCCGGGCAATTTCCTGGGGGGGGAGAAAATCCCGGAAACCCTTGAGGACCCGGGGTTCGATGATTGAGGCCATGCCGTATTCTTGCCGGAATCCGCCGGCCTTGGCAATGATGACGCCCGGGGGGCTAAACGTCCTCGAAGCGGATGCCCTCCCCGGCGGGGATAAAGTTCCGGGCCCTCCTCCCGGCGATCCCTGCCGCCCAGCGGGGGGGGAGGCCGGGGCGGAGGACCTTTTCGGTCCGCAGTACGGCAAAATCGCCCTCACCAATAGGGTCCCCCTGCTCGATGTCGTGTAAGGCGTGGAGGGAACGGTTGGTCCGCTCGTAATTTGCCCGTTCCGAGGGGGCAAGGCGCTTAACCCCGTCCCCCAGGACGGCCTCTACCAGGGCTTCCCCCCGTTCCTCCGCATAGGCGGCGATGGTCTCTTCCGGGGTCCTTTCCTGGGCCCCCCGTACCGCCCGTACCATCCGGGCAAAGTCCGGCGGCGGCAGGGCGATGGGGTCGTCCAGGCCGGGATCGTCCCGGGAAAGGCAGAAGTGCTTTTCAATAACCGCCGCCCCCAGGGCGGTCCCCAGGGCGGGGACCAGTTCCGGGTCCAGGCTGTGATCGCTTAAGCCCACGGGAACGCCGAAGACCCGGGCCAGGCTGTCCAGGACCCGCAGGTTGTAATCCGTTTCCGGCGCGGGATAGGCGGTGACGCAGTGGAGCAGGCAGACCGGGACCCCGCCGAGGATCTCCAGGGCCTCCTCAATATCGGCCAGCCTGGAGACCCCGCTGGAAAGGAGGACCGGGAGGCCCCTCCGGCGTTCCCCGGCGGGGCCTTCTCCCGTGGCCTTTCCCCGGCGGGCTATTTCCCCCAGCAGGGCCGTATAGTTAAGCTCCGGGGAGGCGATTTTTACCAGCTCGGGGTTAAGGGCCGCCAGTTCCGCCAGGCTTTTTTTCCCAAAGGGGGTACAGAGGAAGATGAGCCCCCGGCTTTCTACATAATCCTTAAGGTCCCGGAAAAAGGACGGCGCCGTTTCCAGGTCCTTAAAACGGTCGTAGAGCCGGACCTTGCCCCCCGGCAGACTCAGTTCCCCGGTCTTGGGGTGGAGAATCTCATCGGCGTAGACTATTTGGAATTTGATACAGTCCGCCCCGGCCTCCGCCGCCGCGTCGCAGAGTTCCCGGGCCTTCACCGGGTCCCCCCCGTGGCCGGTACCCAGCTCGGCGATGACCAGCACACGCTGAGGGCCGAATTCCCTGGTTCCCACGGTAATAATCCCCCGATTCAGAGCGCCCCCCCGGAACGGCTGAAGAAGGCGGCCCAAAGCCCCCCTCGACAGATCGAAAATTTAGAATTAAAATATAACATAAGCGTTTGATTTCGTCCCAAACCGGGCGGCCAAACGCGGTAAGCAGGAATATCAACAAGGAGCGAGATATGAAGACCCTTACCTGTGATGTCTGCGGAAAGATCATCCAGCAGCCAGTTCCGGCCCGGAACTACTTCCACATGGCCCACCGGGATATCTGCGAGCCCTGCCATGACCAGCTTGAACTCCTCATCAAGCCCACGGTTCGGACCAAGCAGCCCTTTAACTATGAATGGTACAATCACCTGGTTCAGGATTCCATCGAAAAGGCCATCCAGAAGGGGAAATTCTAAGCCCCGAACCCTTCCCGCCCCCGGCAAAACCCATTGACAGCGTTGGGGCCGGGGGGCGGGTTCCGCTTCCCAATCCCGCCGTTTTTATGCTAGTATCGCTGATACGTTGATTCAATCCGGCTTTCCATGAGGGCCATGTACAAGGAGCTTTTATATGTCGGGCCACAGTAAATGGGCGACTATCAAACACGCAAAGGGCGCGGCGGACGCAAAGCGCGGCCAGATGTTCACCAAGCTGATCAAGGAAATTTCCATCGCCGCCAGGATGGGCGGGGGCAGCATTGAGGGGAATCCCCGGCTCAGGACCGCGGTCCTCAAGGCCAGGGGCGCCAACATGCCCAAGGACAACATCGACCGGGCGATCAAGAAGGGGACCGGCGAGTTGGAAGGGGTTAACTACGAGGAACTCACCTACGAAGCCTATGCCCCCGGCGGAGTGGCGGTGCTGATCGAAGTGCTTACCGATAACAAAAACCGGGCCGCCGCGGATGTGCGGAACATCCTTACCAGGGCGGGGGGGCAGCTTGCCACCGCCGGTTCCGTGGCCCGGCTTTTCAAGCGCCAGGGGATCATCACCCTGGACGGGGAAAAGTACACCGAGGATCAGGTGATGGAGGCCGCCATCGACGGGGGGGCCGAGGACGTGTCCCTCTCCGACGGGATCATCGAGGTAACCACCGCCCCGGAGGATTTTGAGGCGGTCCTTGAAGTCCTGAACGCCAAAAATTTTGAAACCATGAGCGCCGAGGTAAGCATGGTGGCGGAATCGGAGATTGCCCTGGACAACGAGGGGACCGCCAAGGCGGTAAAGCTTATCGAGCGTTTGGAAGATAACGACGATGTACAGAATGTCTATTCGAATATAGAGATTCCCGAAGGTTTTGAAACAGAGTAAGCCCGGGCCGGAAGGGGAGGATCTTTCCCCTTCTGCGGATAGCCGGGCCCTGGGGGGCGCCGGTTTATCGAAGGGGGGCCGCCGTATTATCGGGGTGGACCCCGGCCTTGCCTCCACCGGCTGGGGTATGGTGGAGCGGAAGGGTAATGCGATCCGTTACCTGTGCCACGGATGTTTCAATACCGAATCCTCCATGCCCCAGGAGGAACGGCTTCTCCTTATCCACCGGGAATTTGCTGCGGTTCTGGAGGAGTGGAAGCCGGACCTGTCCGCCATCGAAACCCTTTACTTTGGCAGGAACGTCTCTAGCGCCATCCCCGTGGCGGAAGCCCGGGGAGTTGTCTTGATGACCCTGGCCCGGTTCGGCATAGAGGTCAGGGAATTCAGGCCCATCGCCGTGAAGCAGGGGGTGGTGGGTCAGACCACGGCGGATAAGAAGCAGATTCAGATGATGGTCAAAGTTATCCTGAAGCTGGAGAAAATTCCCCGGCCCGTTCATGCGGCCGACGCCCTGGCCATGGCTATCTGCGCCGCCCGGCTGTGAAGGGGGTTCCGTGTTTAACAGTATCAGGGGCTTAATTACCGGAAAAAACGGCGAAGGGCTCAGGCTGCTTACCGGAGGCCTGGAGTGGGACCTGGCGGTACCCCTTATCGATCAAACGGATTTGCCCCCCACGGGAGAGGAAGGCAGGGTTTTTACCTGGCTCTACCACCGGGAAGACCAGATGAAGCTCTACGGCTTTTCCAGTGCGGCGCGGCGGGCCACCTTCCTGGAACTCCTCAAGGTTGAGGGGATCGGTCCCAAGGGGGCCCTTAAGATCATGGGCGGCATAGGCCAGGAAGAACTGGAGGCCGCGCTGGAGGCCGGAGACCTGGACCGGCTTGAAAGGGTGCCGGGGCTGGGGAAAAAGACCGCCCAGAAGATGATCCTTGCCCTCAAGGGGAAGCTGGCTAAAACGGAGGCCGGCGCCGGGCCCTACGGGGATTTGGCGGAAGCCCTGGCGGGTATGGGTTACGACAGGCGGGCTGCGGCGGAAGCCCTGGGCAGGGCAGCGGCGGAACTAAAACCCCCAAGCGGGGCTGACGGGGAGAGCCTGCTCCTCAAGCGGGCTATTGCCTATCTGTCAGGCGCCCAGGGCTAGGCCGTGGCTAAAGAGAAGAAGATACCCCCCGAGCAGTACCTGGGGCCGGAGAAAATCCCCAACGAAGATGATACCAGCCTCCGTCCCCAAAGCCTGGGGGAATTCCTGGGTCAAAAGGGTACCAAGGAAAACCTTACGGTCTTTATCGCCGCGGCCCGGGAGCGGGGGGAAAACCTGGATCACCTCTTCCTCACCGGCCCCCCGGGTCTGGGAAAGACTACCCTGGCCCAGATAGTGGCCAATGAACTGGGGGCCGAATTTGTTCAAACCTCGGCCCCGGCCCTGGACAAGCCCAAGGATATCATCGGGATACTTACCAATCTGGAACGGAACGGGGTTTTCTTTATCGACGAGATTCACCGGCTCAAGCCCGTCATTGAGGAAATGCTTTACATCGCCATGGAGGATTACAAGATAGACTGCGTCATCGGCCAGGGGCCCGGCGCCCGGACCCTGCAGATACCCCTCCAGCCCTTTACCCTGGTGGGGGCCACCACCAAGGCGGGGAATGTTTCCAGCCCCCTGATCAGCCGCTTCGGCATTACCTGCCGTTTTTCTTTTTACGAAACGGAAGACATGGAGGCCATCGTGCGGCGGTCCGCGGGAATACTGGGCATCGGGATCGACGCCGGCGCGGCCGCGCTCCTGGCCCGCTCCGCCAGGGGCACCCCCCGGGTGCTCAACCGGCTGCTCCGGCGGATGCGGGACTTTGCCCAGTACCAGGGGGAGGCCGTTATTACCCGGACGGTGGTGGAAGAGGGGCTTAAACGTCTGGAAATTGACGCCCTGGGGCTGGAACGCTATGACCGGGAGATTTTGCGGATCATTATCGAACGTTACGCCGGCGGGCCGGTGGGGGCGGAAACCCTGGCCATCAGCATCGGCGAATCCACGGACACCCTGGAAGATTACTACGAGCCCTACCTGAT
Source organism: Treponema sp. (assembly GCA_031274285.1). Classification (GTDB taxonomy): domain Bacteria; phylum Spirochaetota; class Spirochaetia; order Treponematales; family Breznakiellaceae; genus JAISFT01. The sequence goes on from JAISQJ010000126.1 coordinate 11,248, forward strand.
CCAGGTCGGGCTCCTGCACCGGACTCCCCGGGGCCGGATGGCTACTCCCCTGGCCTACGGGCACCTGGGCCTCGAAAGCGCGGTGAAGCAGGGGGAAAAGGGTTCCCTGTTTTAACCGTGGCGAAACTTTCCGACTTTTACTTTGACCTTCCCGAAGATCGTATCGCCCAGTACCCCGAGGCGGAGCGGGGCCGTTCCCGGCTCATGGTCCTGGACCGTTCAAAGGGCAGCCGGGAACACCGCATGGTGGGGGAACTCCCCGCCCTTTTGGAAAGGGGTTCCCTCCTGGTCTTCAATAACTCCCGGGTCCGCAGGGCCCGGCTTTCCGGCCGGGCCCTGGACACCGGCGCCGGGGTGGAATTTCTCCTGCTGGAGAAACAGTACGGCGACGGAACCCTCTGGAAGGCCATGGTTCGGCGGGCCCGGCGCCGGAGGGTTGGGAGCCGCTATGTTTTTGCCGGCGGCGAAAACGGCGGCACCGCCGACGGCAAAGCCGGCGGCAGAGAGGCGGAGATCGCCGGGGAGGAGGGGGAATTCAAGGTCCTCCGCTTTGACCGGCCCGTAGACGATGACTGGCTGGACCTTCACGGCCATATCCCCCTGCCCCCCTACATCAAGCGGGAAGACCGTAAGCTTGACGGCGAACGCTACCAGACCGTTTACGCGGCGGAAACAGGTTCCACCGCGGCCCCCACCGCGGGGCTCCACTTTAGCCGGGAATTACTTAAATCCCTTGAAGACGCGGGGATTGAAACCGCTTTTATTACCCTCCACGTGGGCCTGGGGACCTTCCTCCCCGTGCGGACGGAAAACATCGAGGATCACCTGATGCACCGGGAGTCCTATACGATCAGCGGGGAAGCCGCCTCCCGGATTGAGAAGGCCAGGGAGGAGGGCAGGAATATTGTGGCCGTGGGGACCACCAGCGTCCGGACCCTGGAATCCGCCTGCCTCTCCGCCGGATCGGAGCCCCTGCGGTTACGGCGGGGGGAGGGGAGTACCGCCCTGTTCATCTACCCCGGTTACCGCTTCAAGGTGGCGGACCAGATCTTCACCAACTTCCACACCCCCGGCTCCACCCTGCTCATGCTGGTATCGGCCTTTGCGGGCCGGGATTTTATCCTGGAAAGCTACGGCCAGGCGATTCGGGAGGGCTACCGCTTCTTTAGTTACGGGGATGCCATGCTGATACGGTAAAGGCCGTTCCGCGGTGAAAGACCCCGGGAAGGACGAACCCCGGCGGATTCTTAGTCCTCTTCCCAGGGGTTAAGGAGGAGCAGCCCTTCAATGTCTTCAAAGTCCCTGGTGTTCCGGGTAACCAGGGTAAAGTTACGGGCCAGGGCGGCGGCGGCGATGAGCGAATCCAGGGTAGGGAGGGTTCTCCCGGCCTTCACGCACATCCTGCCCCATTCCCGCATTGCCGCGTCGTCTACCGGAATGACACGGTCCTCGAACCATTCCGGTATTTGGATATTAAGAAAATAACCCAATTCGGTTTTTTTCTTTCCCGGAGGAAGCCGCTCCACTCCAAAGGCAATTTCCCCGATGCTTACAACGCTTATAAAAAACGCCCTTTGGTCACGGCTATCCACAAAAGTTCTGACCTGGGTAGCGCAATTCCCCTTCCAAAGTTCCGACGCGACATTCGTATCCAAAAGATATTTCACAGGTTGAGATCCCGCATCGGTTCGATCCGGCGCTCCGGTAATTCCAGTTCAACGCCGCGCAGGGGAGAATTCTGGAAAAATTCATACAGACTTGGCTTTTCCGGCTTACGGAGCTTCTTGTACTCATCCATGGAAAGGACAACCGCCTTTTCCTCCCCCCGTACCGTGATGATCTGGGGCTCCTTGGCGGCGGATTTTACCACCTCGCTTAACATGGCCTTAGCCTCCTGTAGCTGCCATTTGGTGTTCCTTACCCGTGCTTCCATGTTCCTTACCTCACTGCTTAATGGTCTGACTAGTCTGACTATAACCTGTCGCTATCCTGTTGTCAAGGGAGATTCCGGATTGGTCCCATGGTTTCCTCCATCAGCGCCCATTGGGTACCCCGCTAAGCCTGCCCGGTTAAATTCGTAATTCCGGCTTTAGAATTGCCCCGCCGCTCCTAAGCCTTTTCCCGGGGATTCCGACAATAGAAGTATGATTAGAGGGTGGTATACCGGGGCCAGCGGCATGAGGGCCCAGCAATGGCGGCTGGACGCGGTGGCAAATAACCTTGCCAATATCGATACCGACGGATACAAGCGGGATCTGGCGGCCTTTAAGGCCTTTCCGGAGCTGCTCCTGCGGCGCACCGATGACGACGGGGTCTACCGCCACCCCTTCGGTTCCGCGGATGCGGCCCCCATCATGGGGAAACTGGGCACCGGGGTGGAACTGAACGAACTGTACACCGCCTTTGAGCAGGGGGCCCTAAAGGAAACCCAGAGCGATTTTGATCTCGCGCTGGACGGAAAGGGTTTCTTCGCCGTGGCTACCCCCTGGGGGGAACGCTACACCCGGAACGGTTCCTTCCAGTTGGGGAAGGAAGGCTTCCTGGAAACCAAGGAAGGCTACCCGGTGCTGGGGGAACGGGGCCCCATCAGGGTGAAGGCCAACAATTTCCAGGTGGACAAGGAGGGCCGGGTTTGGATCAATGCGGCATATGCGGATGATCCGAACCTGCTGATCTCCCGGGAAAACAACACCTGGGATGAAACCGCCCTGCTGGACAGTCTTAAGATTGTGGACTTTGAAAAGGAACGCTACCTCAAGAAACAGGGTTCCAGCCTCTACCGGGACACCGACGATTCCGGCCCCGGCATGATCCTGGAAGAAGATCGCCGGCCCCGGGTGGTCCAGGGCTTTACGGAGGCTTCCAACGTGGAGCCCGTGGCGGAGATGGTGCGGATGATCGAGGTGAACCGGGCCTACGAGGCGAATCAAAAAACCATACAGTCCGGAGACACCATGCTGGGGACCCTTATCAACCAGGTACTCCGGTTTAACGGCTAAAAAAGGGGAGCAACATGGTCAGAAGCTTATGGACCGGCGCCGCCGGAATGATCGGCCAGCAGGCCAACATTGACACGATTTCCAACAACCTGGCGAACGTGAATACCTGGGGTTATAAGAAGGTACGGGCCGATTTCGAGGACCTCCTCTACCAGACCGTAAAGGTTGCCGGCACCCCCGCCACGGAGGATACCGTGGTCCCCGTGGGTATCCAGATGGGCCACGGGGTCAAGCTTGCCGCCACCCAGCGGATGTTCAGCCAGGGGCCCCTGCAGGGCACGGAGAACGTGTCCGACATGGCCATCAACGGGGAAGGTTTTTTCCGAATCCAGATGTACGACGGCAGTTTAGCCTACACCCGGGACGGGGCCTTCAAAATTGACGAGGACGGGCGGCTGGTGACCAGCAACGGCTACTGGGTGCTCCCCGACATTGTCATGCCCGAAGGTTTCATGCCGGAGAAGATCACTATCACCAAGGACGGCCGGGTTTCGGTTATCGTCCCCCAAATTGACGAAAACGAACCGGTAAACGTGGGGCAGTTGGAACTCTACCGTTTCCCCAATCCCGTGGGTCTTACCGCGGTGGGGGAAAACCTGTTCAAGGTGAGCAACGCCTCCGGCCAGCCCATTGCCGGGCGTCCCGGTTACGAGGGGATGGGCAGCATTGAACATAAGTTCCTGGAAATGTCCAATGTATCGGTGGTTCGGGAGATGGTGGATCTCATCGTGGCCCAGCGGGCCTACGAGTTTAATTCCCGGACTATTCAGACCAGCGACAACATGCTGGGTACCGCCACTACCTTGAAACGGTAGTAAGGGGGAATGATGGATATCGGAGCGATCGGGGCCCAGTACCTTGAACAGAACCGCTACGGTGTAGAAAACCTGCCGGCGGTCCGCGGCCGGCCGGAGCCTTCCTTTGCCGATTACCTGGAGCGGACCGGAGGGGAAACGGACGGTAAAGCACCGACGGAAACACCGACGGAAGCCCTGACCCCGGTCCTGGGGCCCGGAAAACCTCTGGTTGATAAGACCAGCAAGCTCTATGAGCAATGTCAGGAACTGGAGACCTTTCTGGTAAAAAACCTCCTCACGGGGATGCGGAGTACGATTCAGAAAACCGGCCTCATTGACGAGGGGCTGGCGGGTAAGTTTTACGAGGACATGCTCTGGGACGAGTACGCCAAGGACTTTACCCGGAACGCGGGATTCGGCCTGGCGGAACAGGCCTACCTGGAACTGAGCGGCCAGCGGGGCCGACGGGCCCGCTACTAGGAGTTTGTTGCGCTTCGCGCTTTGACAGGCTCTGCTAGGGCGTCCCAAGGCTGACCAGGTATACCACTACATTGTAGAGCCCGTGGGCCAGGGCCAGGCCGTGGAGGCTGCGGAAACGGGTGTAGATCAGGGCCAGGATCAGGGCCGCCAGCAGGGAATTCATGGTCCCCCAGGGCCCCTCGTACAGATGGCACAGGGCAAAGAGGGCCGTGGAAACCGCTGTGAATGTCCAGGGCCCCAGGCCCAGTTCCTCGAATTTTTTCCCCAGATAGTACCTAAAATAGCCTTCCTCAAGGTAGCCGGTACTGAGGCAGGAAAAAAACATGACGGCCAGGGCCGGGATGCCGCTGGGACCCTGGACCCTAAAACCCTGGGGAAGGCCGGGAAAGAAGGCAGCGGCCGCGGAGACGCAGAAACTGGTGAGGATCAGGGCGGGGAAGGCCCAAAGAAAGGCAAAAAGGTCCCCCAGGGCCGGCGCCGGGCTTGGCCTGGTCCTTCGCCACAGGTACCAGAGCAGGCCCAGGGCAGGCAGGTTGTAGGCGGCGATACGGATAAGCTCGCGGTTCACGGAAAATACCGCCGGTTCCGCGGGGACTTCGCGGCGCAGGGCGCCGGGGAGAAACAGCACGCAATACAGGAGCAGGGGTTCCAGAAAAAGGGCCGGACGGGGGGCTTTCGGCGGCCCCCCTTCACGGGCCGAAGGGGACAGGGGCATTCCTTTTGACACTCCGCATGGGACAGGCTATAGTCGATAGTATAATCCTGTAGGGAAGGAATAGTATATGGCGCTTCTTGTCTTCGTTATCGTTTGCGGAGTTTGTGCCGTGCTTATCTATTATTCCCAAAAATCCGGTCCCCAGGGGTCCTGGGTTCAGTTTTTTGCCAAGGGTACCGACGCCGGTTTTTCCCTTAGGGAGATTGAATTACTGCGGAAACTGGCAACCAGGTGTAACCTGGAGGAACCTTCCTCCCTGTTTTGGTCCCGGAATCAGCTGGATCAGTGTATCCGCGCCCTGGTCAGGGCGCAAAAGAAGGGTGCGGGAGAGGAGGATATGGGAGATCAGGATTTCCTCTCCAGACTCTACGAGTACCGCAAAAAGATCGAAATGGAAAAACCGGGGATCAAGAACGGTATCAACAATTCCCGGCAGATCAGCGAGGGCCAGAATCTGCGGATTCTGGTGCCCGGCGCCGGAGTCTTCCGGTCCCAGGTGATTAGAAACTCCCCCCAAAACATTACCATCTCCCGTCCGGTGAACGACAAGGTCAGTTCCAATATCTCCTGGATTGGCACCAAGCTGTCGGTCTATTTTTGGCGGGAAGATGACGCCGGCTATGTCTTCGATACGGAGGCCTTCGACGAAGTTTTTGCCAAGGGGATCTCCTCGCTTAAGCTTGCCCATTCGGAATCCCTCTACCGGACCCAGAAACGGAAGTCTATCAGGATAAAGATGCACAAACCGGCTTACCTGTACCTCCTGGGGCCGGGGGAGGAATCGGGGAAGATCGAAACCGTTCCCGGGGCCAAGTGCTTTATGGAGGACCTGTCCGATACGGGCTGCGCGGTGATCATCGGCGGCCAGGCCGCGGCGGGCATGCGGATCAAGGTCCAGTTTGCCCTTAGCGGTACCCCCATCTGCATGAGCGGTACGGTCCGCTCGGTGGATTTCAAAGAGGCGGTTCAGCGTTCCCTGCTCCATGTGGAAGCCGATCCTCTGCCGCGCTATGCACAGAACAAGATCCTGGGTGAAATTTTCGGTATGCAGGAGGATAACGAGGAAGATCTGCCCTACCGCATATCCAACGCCGTTGTTCCCCAAGCGGCCCTTGAGCCGGCCTTCGTGCCCCCCGCCCCCCAGGACCAGGCGGAGGAGGGGCTTCCCTTGGCCGCGGGCGCTGAAGGGGCCCCGGTCTCCCTGGGGCCAGCCTTGAACGATGAGCCGCCCCTTATCCCGTTCCCGCCGGAGGGAGGTATCCTGTGAAATTCCCGCTTATATTTATGGTCATCCCGCTGTTTCTCCTTTCCCTGTCCCTCAACGCCCAAGATTCCATTCTCTATTCCTACCAGCGGAATTTCATGCGGGCCAGCCTTTCCACCAAGACCGGGGTCCTGCTGGACGCGGCCACCGATGACCGGGCTTCGGAATTCATAGGCCAGCTTTACGAGTACGCCCTCAATTTTTCCCTGCAAAACGCGGAGATTCTGCGGGGGGACCCGGACCTGCTCAACCTGACGGTTGTAGCGGCCCGGGGGGCGCTTCACAGCGCCCATGTTCAAAGCATCGCTACCCTCTGGGGTATCTTTACCAATTTCCGGGATTCCCAGGCCAGGATCGCCGCCCTTGACGCCCTGGCGGTACTTGGGAAGGGGAATATCCAGGTGGCGGAGAACCTCAATCAGTTTTTGGCGAATCAGAACAGCCTGTACCGCTCGGGCATGGATGTGGACATCCCCACGGTTTCCGCCTGTATAAACGCCCTGGGCGCCCTGGGGGAGGAGAGTTCTTTTCCCGTTCTTTTTGCCGCCATCACCGCCGGGTATCCTGAGTCGGTGGGGGCCCAGGCCGTTATTGCCCTGGAAAGCCTTCCCGGCGACCTCAAGGGGAATTTCACGGAAGTATTGAGGAAGAATCCGCCCTCGGAAAAGCTGGCGGTCTTCCGGGCGGCGGTTTCAAGTTCCCGTATGAGCGGCCCGGAGAAGGGCGCCTTTGCCCAGACCGCCCTGGAAATCGGTATGGACGAGGAGAACCTTTCCACCGAGTACGGCTCCGCCCTGACGGCCCTTTGTACCCTTGCGGTTAAGACCCTGACGGAGCTTAAATGGGCCGGCGCCGATACCACGGTACTGCAGTATTTTTACCGGGTCCAGGGAGCGTATCAGGAGAATAAGACAAACCGGGAGCGGGACCGGCTTCTGGAGGTGATAGGCTGCCTTTCGGTCCTGGGCAGCGCCGACGCCGCCCAAGCCCTCTCCCTGCAGTTGGGCTATCTGAACTCCCAGTTTGAACGGGCAAAAAAAGAGGGGACCTTTAGCGAAAATGACGAAGCCCTGGTCCTGGGGGTGATTGGGGCCCTGGGCGGCATGGAAGATAAAATTGCCTTTGATAACCTTCACTACGTTGCCTATTTGGATTACCCCGAGCGGGTTAAGGCCGCAGCCAGGGAGGCCTTGAATAAGCTAAAATGGTAAATCTGAATCGTGTCTTTCCCCTCTCCGCCCTCACCTTGGGGGCGGTTCTTTCCTATTACGGGGCCTATCTTCTCAATTCCCGTCTGCTTTTCCCCCGAGCCTGGCTCTTCATCGCGGCCGCGGTACTGCTCTGGGCTTTTTTTCTTAGTCTGGCCCCCTTTGCGCTGCCGGGGCGCCCGTACCGCCACCTCCGCCTTCTCGGCCTCTCGTGCGCCGCCGGTCTTGCGCTGGGCGCCGGTACCGGGATCGGGATTCCCGCCAGGTTAAGCCTGGGCTTGCCCATGGAACAGATCACCGGCCTGGAAGGGCTGGTGATGGACGATCCCCGGACCCTCTCCGGGGGAAACGGCCTGGCCGCCCTCGACCTTGACCGGGCCTGGGGCTCGGCCGGCGGGCTAAGGAGTTCCGCCCGGGGAAGGGTGACGGTTATTTTTCCCGGCGGCCGGCTGGAGGATTTGAAGGAATTCGGCAGAAAAAGCCGGGTGTACCTGGAAGGAAGCTTTATACCGTCCCGGTCCGGAGTCATGTTCCGGGCCTCGGCGGTCCACATCATTTCCCCGGCGCCGCCCCTGGAACAGTTCAGAACCGGCCTGCGGCGAAACCTGGTTTCCCGGTTCAGCCGGCCGGATAACGCATCCTGGGGAAGCCTCTCCCTGGCCCTGCTTTTGGGGGTTCGGGACAACCTGGATTCCGGCTTTGCCCGTTCCTACCGGGACGCGGGAATCTCCCATGTCCTTGCCCTGTCGGGGATGCACCTGGCGATCTTTTCCGCCCTCATCGCCCTTATCTTTAAGCGCGGCCTGGGTCCCCGGGCGGCAGCCGTTCTCGGGGCCCTGTTCATCCTGGCCTATGTATTCCTCATCGGCTCCCAGCCTTCCCTGGACCGGGCGGCCATCATGTACCTCCTGGGAGCCCTGGCTATTTTCTGCTCCCTGGCCAGGAATCCCGCCTCCCTGCTTAACCTGGCCTTTCTTATCCAGATCATCCGGCAGCCGGATTCGGGAATCTCCATCTCCTTCATCCTTTCCTACCTGGCCCTCTGGGGGATCCTCCGTACCGGCCTGGGGGTAGCCAGCCTGCTCAGGGGAAAGATTCCCCCCAGCCTGCTGGAACCCCTTTCCGCATCCCTGGGGGCCTTTATCGCCACGGCTTCCGTAAGCGCCGCCAGTTTCGGTATGCTGCAGCCCGCGGGCATCCTTACCGGCTTGGTAATAGTACCGCTGACCAGCCTGTTTATGGTGCTCTCCCTGGGCTACCTGGCCCTTGACTTAGCCTTTCCCCTCCTGGCGCGGCCGGTAGGGCTGGCCCTTTCCCTGCTTTACCAGGGGGTGGAAAAACTGGTGGCCTTATCCGCCGGCATACCGGGGATTGTCTTTGAAACCGGGATGCCCGGCCCGGCCCTCTGGGTACTGATTCTTTCGCTCCTCTGTGCGGTCCTGATTGGCATCTTTGCGGAGCGGCGTCGGCTTAGGCTCAGCCGGGTCCCGCCCCTGCCCTGATCGCGGCCCGCCCGTATTTAACCGATGAAAGAAAGCCTTAACTACGATTCCCCCACGGCCCTGCGGTCCTTTCTTGAGGGCCGGGGCCTTGGCATGAGGAAAAGGCTGGGACAAAATTTCCTGATACATCCGGGTTTCCGCACCAGACTCATCGCCGCGCTGGAGCTTTCGCCGGGAGACGGGGTCTGGGAGGTCGGTTCCGGCCTGGGGGCCATGACAAGGGAGCTTCTGGCCGCGGGGGCCCTGGTAAAGGGCTTCGAGATCGATCCGGGGTTTACCGCGTATCTGGGGGAGGCCTTCGGGGATCATCCGAATTTTTCCCTGGTCCCCGGCGACGTGCTGAAAACCTGGAAGGCGGAAGCGCCGGCCCCCTATCTCCTGGGGAACTTGCCCTACAACATCGCCGCCGTTCTCCTGGGGGACCTCATCGAGGGGAACCGGCTTTTCACGCGCCTCGTGGTAACCGTGCAAAGGGAGGTGGGCTTGCGGATGCTTGCCCGGCCGGGGCAGGCGGATTATTCTTCCTTTTCGGTGCTTGTCGGCGGACTCTATACGGTGAAACCCCTCATGACCATGGGGAGCGGGGCCTTTTATCCCCCTCCCCGGATTCAATCCCTGGGCCTCAGGCTGGATCTCCGGGAAGGGCTTGTCCCGGCCGGGCCCCCCCTGCTGTATCCCCTGGTGCGGAGGCTCTTTTCCAGCCGCCGTAAAACCGTTAAGAATTCCCTATGCGCTTTTGTGGCGTCTTGTGGTATGGTAAAGGGCGCGGCGCCCAAAGATTTGGCTCTGGCGGCCCTGGAGGGCTGCGGAATTAGGCCGGAGGAGCGTCCCGAAAATTTAGACGTTTCCCAGTTTCGGGATCTGGCCCGACAGCTTCACGGCCTGGGAATCTGCCGCGCCGGTAACGGGCCGCCGGAAGCAGGGGGATAAGGTGTCAATTGCGGAGGCTCTGGAATCAATCGAGGAACGGATACAAAAGGCCTGTAACCGGGCGGGAAGAAAACGGGAGGGAATCCGGCTCATGGCGGTTTCCAAATTCCAAAGCCCCGCTAAAATCGCCGAGGCCTGGAAAGCGGGCATCCGGCTGTTCGGGGAAAACCGGGTCCAGGAGGCGGCGGAAAAATTTCCTCCCCCCGGACCGGATTCGGTCCCCCTCCGCCCATTCCCCGGACCCTGCGAAGTCCACCTGATTGGAACCCTGCAGCGGAACAAGGCGAAACTGGCGGTCCGGCTTTTTGACTGCGTCCAGTCGATTGACCGGGAGGAAATTATCGATGAACTGGCAAAACACACCGCAGGACCCCTTAGGGTACTGCTGGAACTCCACACCGGGGAGGCTTCAAAATCCGGTTTCCCCGGCGAGGAAAGCCTCTTCCGGGCCGCGGAAAAGCTCCTCGCCATTCCGGCCCTGCCGCCGGCGGGGCTCATGACCATGGCCCCCCTTGGGGTCGGCGAGGGGGAAATCCGCGCATCCTTCCGCGCCCTCCTCCATGCCCAGGGAGCCCTGGTTTCCCGATTCCCCCAGGCGGACTGGTCCTGCCTTTCCATGGGTATGTCCGGGGACTTTGAGATCGCCGTTGAGGAAGGCTCCACCCTGCTGCGCATCGGTACGGCCCTCTTTGGAGAGCGGCGGCTATGAAAGGAAAGGCCCTTTTCCTGCTGGTCCTTGCCGGGGAATTTTCCGTTTTCGCCCAGACCGGGGGCTCCACCCAAATCGTGGCCCCTAACATCCTTCCCGATACCCAATCTTCGTCGGAATTCCCCCTCTGGGCCCAGGACCTCAGGCGGGGGGAGATTGTGGCCTTCGGCAGTTTCCCCTTCACCATATTCGTTTCAACCTTTACCATGGATTCCATCCGCTACTTTCAACACAACCGTAATGAAAAGTACGCCCCCTGGCCCTTTAAGGGTCCCGGAGCCATAGAAATGTCACGGGAAGAGCGGGAAAAGACCCTGCTTATCGCGGCCGCGGCCTCGGTAGCCATCGCGGCCATTGATTTCACCATCGTGCAGGTTAAGCGGAACAAGGAGCGGAAGCGGATTGAGCGGCAGGGCAACGGCGGGGAAGTTTATATTATCCGCCGCCCCATCGTGGAGGATGAACCGGAGGAGGAAGCTTCGGAGGAGGAGGCCCCGGAGGGGGAACCCTGATGCCCGCTTTTTCCGGAACCGTGGAGGGCCCGGCGCTGCGGCTTGACCGGTATGTGGCCGAGTATTTGGGCCTTCTCTCCCGGTCCCAGGTAAAGTCCCGTTCCATGACCGCCCTGGTAAACGGCAAACAGGTTAAGCGCTCCAGGATTCTCAAGGCCGGCGACCGGCTGGAACTGTGCTGGGAGGAGGCGGAAAGCCTGGATCTCACGGCCCAGGACCTCCCCCTCACGGTGCTGTACGAAGATTCCCGGGTGATAGTCATTGACAAGGCCCAGGGCATGGTGGTCCATCCGGGAGCGGGGAATCATTCGGGAACCTTGGTTAACGCCCTCCTCTATAGGCTGCAGGGAACGCCGGCCGGAGCCCTGCCGGCGCTTCCCGGCGCTCCCCGCCGGCCGTGGATCGTGCACCGGCTGGACAAGGATACCTCCGGGGTCATGATCTGCGCCTGGGACGAGGAGACCCTCGCCTTCCTGTCCGGGGAATTTAAGGCCAGAAGGGTGGGAAAACGCTATGCCGCCATCCTCCGGGGCGTATTGCCGGAGCCCTCCGGTCGGATCGAAACGACGCTCTGCCGGGATAGGCGGGACCGCAGGCGTTTTACCGTCGGGGAAAAGGGAAAGGCGGCGGTCACCTCCTTCAGGCTCATCCGATCCTGGAATACCCATTCTCTGGTGCTGCTCCGCCCCCATACCGGGCGTACCCATCAGCTCAGGGTCCAGATGGCCCATCTGGGGCACCCGGTGCTGGGGGACCCTATCTACGGTTCAAGGGACCCCCTGTTTCCCACAGCGACCCTGATGCTCCACGCGAAAAGCCTGAGCCTGGCCCTGCCGGGGGAACCGGGGCGCCGGGTCTTTAAGGCTCCCCTGCCGGATCGCTTCCGGCCCCTCCTGGGGCCGGGCCGGAGGGGGCCGAAATCATGACGGCATACCGGCCCCTGGGGGACAGCCCCCGCGTCGTCGATGAAACCGAATCCTACGCGGTGCTCTACAAACCGCCCCTGATGTTTTCCGCCCCCCTGGACCGGAAAAACGACCGGGACACCCTGCTGGACTGGTATGCCGAACGCTGCCCCGCCGTTCTGGTCCCGCGGGGGCGTAAGGCCATAGAAGGGGGGCTCCTGCACCGCCTGGACTTTGAAACCGAAGGGCTGATCCTCGTTGCCAAGACTCAGGGGGCCCTTGAATCCCTGCGGGCTCAGCAGGAGGATGGAAAGATCTCCAAGGAATACGGCGCCCTTAGCCTGAAGACCCCGTCCGGCTCCACGGCACTGCCCGGTTTTCCTCCCCCGCCCCAAGACAGAGACGGCGCCGGGGACGGTCCGACCGGCCTCATCGAAAGTTTTTTCCGTCCCTGGGGACCGGGGAGGCGGGCCGTCAGGCCGGTGCTCCAGGCGGGAGGGGAGGCCGCCGGCCGGGTCTACCGGACGGAGCTAATCGCCTTTAGGGACCTGGACGGCCCTTCCGGACGTATTGTTCGGGCCCAGGGGGAAGGGGAAGCCCCGGTGGAATCTCTGACGGAATTTCCGCCGGAAATTCCGATGCGCCTTTTTACCCTGCGGATCTGCCGGGGTTTCCGCCACCAGATCCGCTGCCACCTGGCATGGATAGGTTTCCCGATCCTCCACGACGCCCTTTACGGCGGGGGAGACCCGCGTTCCCGAAATCATCCGGCTTCGCTGGATCATCCGGCCTCGCAGGACGGGGGGGAGCCGTGTCCCATCGCGCTGCGGGCCCAGGCCCTCCGTTTTATCGATCCGGCGGCGGGGGAACCTAGGGACTGCCGACTGCCCTCCCTGCCTGATTTGGCCTAAACTTGATCCACAGCATATGGGCGCCAAGTCATCATCCCCTGCGGTTAAGGACGTACCTGCGAATCTCCGCGGCCAGGTAGAAGGAACCGGTTCCCAGAACGGGCCCGCGCGTAGGGTCCAGGGCGTGATCGATGGCCGCCGCCGTGTCCGGGATGAGCAGTAATGCTGTTTCCCGCTTTATTTTTTTACTAAAAATCCGGTAAAGATCCGCGGGGCTGCTCTTTTTAAATGTACCGGGGGCGGTAATGATAATGCGGGAAAAGCGGGGGGCCAGAATATCCGCCATGGCCGCCGCATTTTTCCCCTCGGCGCAGCCGAAAATAAGGGTTCCCCCTTCACCGTAGAGGGATATAAAGGTCCTGCAGCATTGCTCCATACTTTTAGGCGTATGGGCGCCGTCGATCACCAGTTCCGGGTCCGCCAGAATCTGTTCAAACCTGGCGGGGAGGCTGAAGTTTTCCAACCCCTCCCTTATGGCCGCCGCATTTATCCGGGGAAACGCCCGCTCCGCAGCCAGAACCGCAAGCCCCGCGTTCATTGCCTGCACTTCCCCCGGAATCTTGATCGAAAGCGGCAGTTCCTGCCGGCCTTCCTGCAGACGCAGGCGGAATGAGGTACCCGCCTTGCTTAAACGTATGGCGCTTAATTCCGCATGTTCGGGAAAATACAGCAGGGGCGCGTCCTGGGCCCGCGTTTCCGCCCGGAAAACTTCCAGGGCCTCGTCCTCCTGGGCGGCAAGGATCAGGGGGACACGGGCCTTGACGATCCCCGCCTTTTCCCCGGCCACGGCGGCCAGGGTAGTTCCCAAATATTCGGTGTGTTCCAGTTCGATAAGGGTGATAACCGCGGCCAGGGGTTTTACAATGTTGGTGGCGTCCAGGCGGCCCCCCATGCCGGTTTCCACCGCCATGGCATCGCAGCGGGCAATCCTGGCGCAGAGAAAAAAATAGACGGTCATCAGCTCAAAAAACGTGACCTCCTCCCCCTCGTCCCGGCCCGGATCAAAGAGGCGTCCATCGGGCCCCGTAAGGCCGCTCAGTTTCCCCACCGTTTCCGCCAGTTCCTCACCGGCCTGGACATAGACCGATTCATCGAAAAAACGGTTTCCCATGGTAATCCGTTCCCGTTTTTCCATTACGTCCGGGGACGTATAACGGGCGGTCTTATAGCCCGAAGCCTCCAGGATAGCGGCGATCATCCCTGTCACCGAACCCTTTCCCTTGGACCCCGCCACATGAATAACCGGGGCCGCCTGTTCGGGATTACCGGAAAGACGGCACAGCACCCTCATACGATCCAGGCGGAAACTCTTATAGCTCTGCCCCCGCCCCATGCTGATAAACCGGGCAATCCAGGCAAACACATCGGAAGAAGAAGAAAACATAGGCTATTTTAGAACAACGAGAGATGTTGCAAAAGGGGAAAGGCTTGGAGTATGATTCATCATGGACAAATTATGCGCCGCTCCCGGTTCATCGGTCTACTTTATCGGTATCAAGGGAACGGGCATGTGCGCCCTGGCGGAATTGATGTTCACCACGGGGCGCCGGGTTTCCGGTTCCGACGGACCGGCCGTTTTTTATACCGATGCCATTCTTCAAAGCCTGGGCATACCCTATTACGAAAATTTTTCTCCCGATCATATCCGGGACGATATTGATCTGGTTATCTATTCGGCGGCCTATTCGTTTGAAACCAATCCCGAAATGGCGGAGGCCCGGCGCCGCGGCCTCCCTATCATAAAATACACCGATGCCCTGGGGCTCTATTCCAGGGAATTTGATTCCTCCGGTGTTGCGGGGGTTCACGGTAAAACCACCACCACCGCCATGGCCGGCCATCTTATCCGGGGCGCCGGACTGTCGGCCCAGATCCTGGTGGGGAGCGCGGTTAAGGGTTTTAAGGACCGTTCAACCCTGAACCTGGGGAACCGGTATTTTGTGGCCGAAACCTGCGAGTACCGCCGGCATTTTCTGTCCTTCCGCCCCCGCAGAATCATTCTTACCGCGGTGGAAAGCGATCATCAGGATTACTACCCGACCTACGAATCGATTAGAGATGCTTTTTTGGAATACTGCGCGCTCCTGCCGGAGGACGGGGAGCTTATCTACTGCGCCGACGATCCGGGGGCCCGGGAAGTGGCGTTATTAAGCGGGAACCGGAATATCCGCCTGACGCCCTACGGTTTTACCGCGCCGGGGGATTACCGGATCCTCTCATACGAAATAAAGAGAGAACGGGCGGAGATAAGGCTGGTGGGTTTTCCTTTGGTACTAACGCTGCGTATCCCCGGCCGGCACCAGGCCCTGAACGCCGCCGCGGCCCTGGCCCTTACCTCCTCCCTGATTGCCCTGGAATTCGGTGACGGGACGCCGGGCAGCGGCTGGACCGGGGAAAAGCGGGAAAGGGTCAGGGGGTCCCTGGAGGAATTTTCCGGTTCCAAACGGCGTTCCGAGATCCTGGGGGAAGGAGGCGGCATCCTCTTTATGGACGATTACGGCCATCATCCCACGGCCATCGAAGCAACCCTGAAGGGCCTAAGGGATTTTTATCCCCAAAGAAGGATCATCGTAAGTTTCATGTCCCACACCTATACCAGGACCGCCTCTTTGCTGGATGAATTCGCCTCGTCCCTGGGGGCGGCGGATATGGTATTCCTCCACAGGATATACGCATCGGCCCGGGAGCGGTACAGCGGAGGTGTTAACGGCCGGACTCTCTTTGAAAAGACCAGGGAAAAAAGGGACGGGGTGTATTATACCGAAGAACCCCTGGAAGCGGCGGAGATTCTAAAGGGAATCTTAAAGCCGGGGGATCTTTTCCTTACCCTGGGAGCCGGTGATAACTGGCCCCTGGGCCAGGAGCTTTTCAATTACTATCGCGGAAAAGAAGGGTAGGGAAGGATCGATGAAGAGCATGACAGGTTATGCGTACCGGGAACAACAGAAAAATAACTACAGTCTTTCGGTGGAACTGCGGGGCTATAACAACCGTTTTCTTGAGATAAACACCTCCCTTCCCCCCTATTTATCTCCCCTGGAACAGCGGATACGGAGATTGGTGGCGGGAACCTGCGTCCGGGGGAAGGTCGAGGTGATAGTTCGCTGCCGGGAACCAAATGCCCCCTTCGCGGTGACGGTGAATCATGGGGCCGCCGCGGCATACGGGGAGGCGGTAAAATCACTGGCCAAAATCCTGCAGATCAATGAAAAACCGGATATCGGCACCATCATCGGCCTGGAGGGCGTGCTGGAAATTGAGCGGCCCCGGGATGAAGATCGTTACTGGGAACACCTTGAACCGCTGCTCGCCGGCGCGCTGGAAATATTCGATGCGGAACGGCTGCGGGAAGGGCAGCACACCCGGGAACATATTCTTTCTCAGATCGCCGCCATCGAGGTTTCCCTGGAACAGGTAAACGATCATGCCGGCGAAGCGGAGGCCGCAATAAAAGAAAATCTGCACAGCCGCTTTAAAGAACTTCTGGGAGACAAGATCGACGAGAACCGTATTCTGGCTGAAACGGCGGTTCTGTTAATGAAGTATACCATTGCCGAAGAAATATCCCGGCTCCGGTCCCACCTGGCCGAATTTCGGGCGGAGACGGAACGGAACCCCAGTCCCGGAAAAAAACTTGATTTTTTATGCCAGGAGATAAACCGGGAAATAAATACCATCGGATCAAAGACACCCCAGATCGAGGTGAGCCGTGCGGTGGTGGACATGAAAAACGCCCTGGAGAATGTCAGGGAACAGCTTAGGAATGTGGAGTAGGATAAGGTATGAACGATAAGGATAAGCGGCGGGAAACCTTCAAGATCGCAATTTCGGGGAAAAGCGGCTGTGGGAATACAACGGTAAGCCGGCTGGTGGCGGAAAAACTGGGGCTGCGGTTTATCAATTTTACCTTCAGAACCCTGGCGAAGGAGCGCCAAATCTCCCTCGGTGAAGTGCTGGAAAAGGCCGCCGGGGACGATTCCTGGGATAGGGAAGTGGACAGCCGCCAGGTGGCCCTTGCCAGAGAGGAGGGGGGCTGCGTCTTAGGCTCCCGCCTTGCCATCTGGATGCTGCCGGAGGCGGATTTGAAGGTCTATCTCCGGGCCGCCCCCGAAATCCGGGTCCGGCGCATCATGATGCGGGAAGGGGGGAAAGCGGAAGAAGTGGCCGCCTTTACCGCCCGCCGCGACCTCCAGGACCGGGAGCGTTACCTGCGGATCTACCGGATCGATAACGACAATTACAGCTTTGCGGATTTGGTAATCGATACGGATAACCTTGATCCTGATAACATAGCCGGCCTCATAATCGACGCCGTCAAAACAAAAGGAGCGTGGGAAAGGAAATGACAGGACAAGAAATGAACACTGAAATTCCGGACGCGAAGATCACGGCCTTTCGGGAAGCGGTTTACTCCAATTATGAAAAGGAAAAACGGAGTTTTCCATGGCGGACGAATACCAATCCCTGGGGGATATTGGTTTCGGAATTCATGCTCCAGCAGACCCAGACCGACCGGGTTATTGATTACTGGAACCAATGGATGGAGAAGTGGCCCAGCGCCAGACTTCTTCACGAGGCTTCGATGGAAGATGTATTGAAGGCCTGGAGCGGCTTGGGCTACAACCGCCGCTGCTACAACCTAAAGGACTGCGCCCGCAGAATCGTGAAGGATCACGGCGGGGAAGTGCCGAAAAATCATATCGATCTGGAGCAGCTTTCCGGCGTCGGCCCCTATACCGCCCATGCGGTCCCCTGCTTTGCCTATAATATTCCTACGGTTTTTATTGAGACTAATATCCGCGCCGCAGTACTGCACTTTTTCTTTAAGGATAAGGAGGGGGTACGGGACAAGGAACTGTTCCCCGTCCTCCGTGCCGCCCTTGATCATAAAGATCCCCGTACCTGGTACTGGGCCCTTATGGACTACGGGTTCGCCCTAAAAAAGCTTATCCCCAACCCGAACCGCCGCAGCGCCCACTATACCCGCCAGAGCCCCTTTGAAGGCTCTTTCCGTCAGTACCGGGGGGCGGTACTGCGGGTCCTGGCCCAGGAAGGTCCCGCGGGGATGATGGAGCTGCAGAGGCGCAGCGGAATAGAAAGTGACGTGGATCTGTACCGGGTGATAGTGTCGCTGGAGAAGGATCAGATGGTGGCGGAGTCGGCGGGGGTTTACCGGATTCGGGAGCGGTAGGGGGGGCCAGGACCCTGCGGGGTTAAGGCGTAAGGTGCGGTGTGATGCGGAGTTGACTTTTTGCACTAGTTTTGGCTAGTATGGGTTAATGCGGCTGTCGTATAACGGCTATTACCCCAGCCTTCCAAGCTGGAGACGAGGGTTCGACTCCCTTCAGCCGCTTTAACCAAAACACAGGGTCAGCCCTCCCTTCAAAGGCGGCCGCTGACCCCGTCAATAGCCCAGCCGAGAATCACCTCCAGCCTTTTTTGGATGGCGGAGGGTATATCTATCTTTGAGGCAACAAAATCGGAAACTTCGGCGCCGCTTATGTTGTAGATCAGGACTCCCTCTTTGACAGGCTCAAAATAAAACTGGGCAACGAAACATCCGGCTTTAATTACCGGAAAAAAGATATAGCTCAGATCCCGGTTATTTGACAGGCTGTAGGTAAAACCGCGCTCCTCCTTCTTAACTTCCACCTGATAATAGGAATAGCTAAAGTTGGCGTCCTTTACCCTGATATAAATGGTTTCCGAGCCGGGCAGGCTGCTCAGGGGGGGCGGGTCTTCCTTTACCGATGTTCTCCTGGAATTTTCCAGGCGGGTGGATTCTTCAAAAAGGGGTATATCAGCTTTGCGGGTTTCCGAGTGGTATAAGCGTCCCCCCAGGGCGCTGATATGGCGAAGCCCGTTGTAAATATCGACCGGGGCCATGGGTCCGGAGGGGTAGGGTATGACCGCGAGACTTTCCGCTACCACCGAAGGCTTAAGGCGGCCGATGCCGGATCGAAACCGGGGATCGATACCCGAGGCTTCCAGGGTTTGGGGGTTGTTACGGTAGGAAGCGAAATATCCTTCAGAAGAAAAGGCTTTTGCCCTTACCTCCGCATCCAGGGCGGGGAATATTTCATCGATAGAGCGCAGGGAGGATTGGGCCAGCCCATCCGCGCTGTTTTGGGGAAATAAATAGACAACAGAAGAAACAAAGATCGCACAAAAAAAAGAAAAAGACCTTTTCCTCATCAATAGGCTCCTTTCCCTTTTATAACAACGCCTATGGTCTTTAGTAACACCCACAGATCCAGCCATACCGACCAGCTTTGAAGGTAATAGGTATCAAAGGCTATCCTATCGGTATAGTCTGTATCCGAGCGGCCCGATACCTGCCATAAGCCGGTGAGGCCGGGCTTAACGGAGAAAATGTAATCGAAGTTTTTTCCGTACTTTTCCACTTCCGCCTCGACTACGGGCCTGGGACCGACCAGGCTCATATCGCCTTTAAGGATATTGATAAGCTGGGGAAATTCGTCAAAACTGGTGCGCCGCAGGAATTTTCCGATAGCCGTTATCCGGGGGTCATTCTTTAACTTGTGATTAGATTCCCACTCCCTGCGCAGTTCCGGAGTCTCATTAAGCAGGTTTTTTAGCACCTCCTGGGAATTGTTGACCATGGATCGGAACTTATAGGCAATAAAATACCGGCGGTTTCTCCCCAGTCTTTGATGGCCGTAGAGAACCGGTCCCGGCGAACTCAGTTTTACCAAGAGGGCGATGAGGAGCAGCAGGGGAAGAATGACCATTCCGCCGATAATCACGAAAGATAAATCCATAAACCGCTTCATGGCGAGGTTCCAGGACATCTTGAGTTTATGACTGGTTACAAGGCCAAGAACACCGTCAAAATCCCGTACCGACATCCAGATATTAGTAACATTAAAGAAGGTCGGAATAAAAACGGAATACCGGAAGGCGGAAACCGAATAATTAAGGAGATGGGATAAATCATCGCCGGAAAGCTCCGGCATGGCGACAAAGGCCATGCGTATCCTGAACCGGCTGACTATTTCGGGACCTATCGAAGTATCGTGAATGACGGGAACCCCCCGGTAAGCATCATCAAACACCGCCCTTTCCTCCGGCTTATTATCAAGAATGAGAACCGGCGTATAGCCGATCCGCCTGCTGTCTAAAAGCCTGTCTATGACAAGATGTCCGGTTGGGCCGCTGCCGTAAATAACCGCCGGGATTTTTCCAAGCTTGGTCCAGCTTAAGATGTTGAACATCATTTCACGCATAAGGATAAGGATCACGGGGGAACAGAGAAAACTAATAATAAAGGCAATCGATATGGCGTCAAATTCCTGATCTTCAATATACCGGGAAAAGATGATCCCCCCGTGGGCCAGCACGGAGCTGACGGTAAAGTGGCGCAGTTCCTCCGACGGGGCAAGGGCAATCCCCGGATAGAGGCCGTTTGCCTGGAAGAAAATGATAAAAACCGGCAGATAAGGCCAATAGGTGACAAAGGATTTGAAGTTGATAGCGGAAATATCATACAGGTTGACCAGAAAAAAGCTGGTCCCGAAGGACAGCATGATTCCAAATAGATCGGAAAGTACAAGGGCAGTTGAGATGAAGGCCGAACTGGTCCGATTGTAACGGCGGGAGTACCAGTTTTCAAATTCCCTGATGTCCATGACCCTATTATACCCTTATTCTTTCATTTATGATACCAGTTATCCGTTTCTTAAAGGATTCCCGGGAGAACTGTCTGACATGCTCCGAGAAAGCCTCCCGTCCGGAAAAAGATAGTTCGATTTCTTCGAATTTGTCCATAGCGCCAATCAATGCGGCGGGATTCTGTTCGTCAAAGAAGATTCCGGTGACCCCCTCCTTTACGGTATCCAGAGCGCCCCCCTGCCGGAAGGCGATTACCGGGCAGCCCGCGGCGTTGGCCTCCACGGGGACTATGCCGAAATCTTCTATGCCGGGAAAAAGCAAAGCCCTGGCGCGGGAGAAAAGGGAAACAAGCTCCTCGTCGTCAATTTTCCCCAGAAACTTCACCAGGGATGTTTTCCGGTACCGGCGGAGTTCTTTTTTCCTGATCCCCGATCCGGCCACCAGGAGCCTGCGGCCGCTGGCAATGCAGGCTTCAATGGCGATATCCGCCCGTTTGTAACCGGCAAGCTGGCCAAAGAAGAGATAAAAATCCCCGGTCCGGCGCGGAACTGAAAGGAAACGTTCAATGGATACGGGGGGGTATACTATCTCCGCGCCGCGGTTATAAACACGGGCGATCCGTTTTGCCACATAGCGGGAATTGGCGATAAAACGATCCACCATATTGGCGGAACTTACATCCCACAGCCGCAGTCCCGGAATAAGACGCCGCATAAAAAATTTGATCAGAGGGCTGGTATTTCTGAAATATTCATGATACATGTCCCAGAGGTAGCGCATAGGACTGTGGCAATAGCAGATATGGTAGGCATCGGGGTTCGGCACAACCCCCTTTGCCGGACCTGACTCGCTGGAGATAACCAGGTCATATCCCTGAAGGTTAAAATCCATAAGGGCATTAGGCATAAGGGGCATGTAAAACTGATACATTTTTTTTGCAAAGGGCAGAGTGTTGATGTAGGAACAATATACCCGGCGATCCCTGATAATGGGCGAAACCGCCGCGGGATTGTATACATGGGTGTAAATATCCGCCTGGGGATACAATTCCAGCAGCGCCTCCAGCACTTTTTCCCCGCCCCGCATGCCGGTAAGCCAATAATGAACAATGGCAACTTTCATGGTTTTATCCCGCTCTCTCCGGCAAAAGCATGTATAATAACCGAGGCCGTTTTATTAAAAGTGTATTTATTAAGCAGGTGATCCGGCAAAATCAGCGGCTGGTAATTTCCCATATTAAGGAGCTTAAGCATCTTTTCTTTTAAGTCGGCCGCGTCGGCGGCGCGGAAATAGGTAACCGGGAATCCGGCGTATATCTCCTTAAAAACAGGAATATCGGAAATTAGTACCCTGGTGCCAAGGGCCATCGCCTCCAGCGGCGGAATGCCGAACCCCTCGTAAAGACTGGGCTGTACCAGAAGGGCGGCCCCGGCAAGCAGATTCCTAAGCTCCCCGTCGGTAATAAATCCGGTAAATTCAACGGCATTTCCACCGGATTCTTTTATTTTAGCGTCTGCAGCCCCGTCAAAGCTGCGGAAGTTATCCTTGTTTCCCACGATGACCAGTTTATGCGTTAGTCCTTCCCCGCGGGCATTAAAAAAGGCTTCCATCAGTGTTGAAAGGTCTTTGTGTTTTTTTATGTTGCCGACAAATAGAATGGTTTTGGTCTTTTTAGGCCGTATTGCCGATTCCCGTAAATAGGGCAGCAGGGCGTCATACGTTACGATAACCGGCTTTTTAGTACCAAGATGATATTCAATCCGGGACTTGGAAAAATTAGAAACGGTAAAAACAATTTTTGAGCGTCTATAGGCTCGTTTGTAAAAAAACATACGGACAAGCAAACCCAAGGGGGATGTCAATTCCGGCATATCGGGAAAAACGATGTCGTGGATGGTGGTAAAGACGGGAACCGCAATGAAGGATGGAACATTAAAGAACGGGCTGTAGTAAAGATCCGAATGGTTTATGGCCCTTCGTATGCGGGAGGGGAAGAAAAGCAATTCTTTAACGGAAAAAGGCCTTATCGGGCAATCAATAATACTAAAATTAGTATAATCGGCGGTATGAGGTTTTATTTTTTGAGAAGAACCGATTAAAAAAAAGGTATTGGGCGATGAAAGAAAATAAGGCAAGCAGCCGCGAAGGTAAACGCCGACCCCGCTAGAATCTATGTGCCTGCAGTCAATGGCGATGGTCATGGTTTGTTGAATTTATTAACAAAGAATTCCATCAGATTTTGATATATATCCATATTATATCCGTCAATACCTTTGATTTGATTGCGGCACGTATGGCTTAATAGTACCGGGCGGCAGCCGGCGGCAATGGCTGCTTGAACGTCCCTTAGATTATCTCCTACCATGTAAGACTGCGACAGGTCAATATTGTATTTCTCCGCTGCCTGAAAAATCAAGCCCGGCTTTGGCTTACGGCAAGAGCAGTCAATCTTGTATTCCGGCCTTTCACCGGGGAAACCTTTATCCGGATGGTGAGGACAGAAAAAAATATCGTCCAGGTAGGCCCCCGACAAGCCCAGATCGGTTTCCAGTTTATTATGAATTTCTTCTAAATCTCCCAGGCTGACCTCCCCACGGGCAATTACCGGCTGATTGGTGATGACAATCGCAAGATAGCCGGAATTATTAATACCCTTCACCGCTTCTGCCGTACCGGGAAGTAATTCCAGGTCTTCACTTTTTTTGATAAAGCCGTTCATTACGTTTAATGTCCCGTCCCGATCAAGAAATACGGCCCTTTGGGGAAGGGAGAGATTTTTTGCCTTTACCAGCCCCGACTCAATATCCGTCTTAACCTGGTTGTATCTTTCAGGCGTTCCCATATCCTTAATATACTCAGGAGTCTTGTAGGCATAGATACGGCCTGATGCAACCAGGGGCTTAAGAATATCCCGGTCAAGGTCCACTTTACCGGGGTTGTAAGGAGTGTTTTGCCGGTAAAGCTTGAGCAGGTTTTTGTTCAGTAAATGTATTCCCGAATTGACTAAATTCTTATAGTAGCGGCGGGGATCCTCCTTATTGAGCCATGTAACAATGCGGCCAGAGTAATCAGGTACAATAATGGCGCTGTCGAATGGATGGCTATTTGGATGGACAGCAATAGTGGCATCGGCATTTCTATCCCTGTGAAATTTAATAAACCGTTCAAAATTAAAATCGAAAATAATATCCCCGTTTACTAAAATAAAATCTTCACTTAATGAGGGGAGAAGAAGGGACAAGGCGCCTGCGGTACCCAGGGGTTCTTCTTCATGAAAATAATCTATAACACATCCGAATTTGTGTCCGTCCAGAAAATGATCTTTTATTACAGCCCCTAGATGGCCTGTTACCATAATAATATCGGTAAGGCCGTAACGTTTTAGGCAATCCAACTGATATTCAAGAATAGGTTTATTGAAAAAGGGAATCATGGGTTTTGGAATATTATCCGCGATTTGGGCAATTCGTTTTCCCTTACCGCCGGCCATGATAACAGTTTTCAAAATTTTGTCTTCTTTAGCAAAGAAATAAGACGATAGGCCATGGACTCCAGGGTATTAAAAAGGCTTTTATGCCCTTTTTTGAGGCGCCGGAGCATGGAAAAAATGGAACCGTCAAGAAGCTCCAGGACATCCTTATCCGCTATGATCCTAGATCGCGGCTCGAAGGCAGATTTTGCATCATGGAGTTTTTGATACAGCCAGGAAGGAATGTCCCCCGTGTTCCTTATGGCCAGCAGGGCCGGTTCTGAAGCAAGGAGCAGGGGGGATGTTATGTAGACCAGGGAAGTGGCAAAGTAATGAATTATTTTTGCCCTATGTAAAAATGGAAGTCCGTTATTGGATATTTGGCAGTTCCATTCGCCGCCAATTTCCGAAATCATATTATGCAATTCATAGTTTGCACGGTTAAACGAAGGCATGTCCTGGGAATTCCCCTCTTTCCTGCATATATTCCATAGAGCATGCCATTTTTCAAAAAAGCTATGTGATTCCGGCGTGTCTTTGCAGTAGATAATACCGCCGTTGTAATAATTGCTGCAGGTTAGTATAAAATCAAAGCCAAGCCGCAAATTCTCATCAACAAATTGCCGGTAGTAATGATGTTCCCTTAGTGGTACGTGGCAATCGGGGATGGCGCCGATTATTATATTTTCAGGAAAATCGCAATCAAGGCTGCCGCAAATGACGGTATCGCAGTCGATATAGAGAAAGTTCCCTTCGATATACCGGCGCATGGAAGTTTTTATAAACCGGGAAGTTTCTTTCCGTGTCAATCCATTGGGGGAAGAAACAGTTATAATACTCGATGCAAGTTTTTCACATCCCGAACGGCGGCCTGATAATCCGGCCTTTGTTTCCGTATCAACCAATAGTATAACTTCCGCCGTGGGATTGTAAATCCTTAATGAAGCAAGCGAAAGGTAACATTGCTCATAAAAAAAGTCAGTATCACCGCTTACAAGGACATAGACATATTTCATGGTCTTGATTTAAGAAGAGCCTTAATTATTTTCTTTATTGATTTTTTTATATCATATATGCTTATTATTTTTTTTAGAAAAAAAACAAGAGTAAACGGAATTCTTTCACCGCGGTCAACCAGATTGATTATCTTTTTATAAGGCAGCCTTTTTATATTCGTAAATCTGTATATTGATATTTTATCATGGGTTGTACGGCCCTTGGCGTGGACAATTTTAGTAGTACGCGGAATATAACTATTTTCACAGCTTACTATTTTATCTTCAAGATAACCTATTTTAAGCGATTTTTCCAGCGCCAGGGTTTCAACCATGGCCGGGGTTTCATGGGGAGGCGGCAGGTTGAGGGCAATGCGTTCATCCATCCGGTCAATCCATTTATGAATAAAAGCAAGGGCATTGGAGGTATTTACCGCAACAAATGATGCGATATAATCCATGCTCAGTCCGTCGGGACGGAGGAAGGGCTTGCTTCTCCGGCATAGCTGAATATCATAATTGGTATTGATCAAATCGGAAAAATCTTCCATGATGATTGTGTCGCTGTCGATCATGACTACCGGAACATTGCCGTATTTTACTATGCGGCTGAGTATCCGGGTCTTCTCTCTTACCGCGTTGACCCATTCTTTTGAATGAATTGTATTCGAGCTTGTAACCGTGGATTCCGGGGGTAGAAGGGCGATTTTATCACTTAGGCCGGAAAGCGCGCTAATATTGCCGGAACTTAAGCCTAAATCCGCGATAAATATGGTTTTGATTTTTTTTAGATCGCAGGCCGCACAAAGAGAACTTAAAGAGATATATAACAGGCGAAAATAAATATCATTGGCCACAAGTAATAGGTTATACATTTAAGCTAACCTGGTGCAGGGGGGTAAATATACCATGCCCCCCAATTTCATGTCCCATTCCAGGGGTTTATACGAATTGAAACCATTCCCGTCATAAAGAGTAAATTCTCCAAAATAGATAGCATCATCAATTGAATACCAGTCTATCCGCAATTGAGGAAATCCGGATGAAAGATATTTTGATAAAGAAAGCATTAGCTCCAATTTGATGGGTTTGTTAAGCACAATACATGGATCGGTAGGGCAATCATTTTCCAATGGCTGATATTCCCATCCGGGGGAATAGAAATTTCTTTTATGGCAGGCGAATCTGTCAATATCGACCTCTATGAGATTTGGTTGTCCGCCAAAACAGAATATTTTATAATCCTTCAGGTAGGTTTTAGATTCATCGGCCATATACTTTTCCGCAATTATTCTCGGCGTAATATTTTTATAACACCATTCACGACCGTGATAGTAATAGTTACGCCGCAGTCTTTTTTTTAACATTGTTTTTGTTTTATGAATGTCAAAAGACATTTTATCATGACAAATAACAATGCTTCCCGAATCGTGCGTACATTTCAGAACAAACTGTTCAGGCAGCGTGTCAAAATCGATCTCATCAACATTATCCCATACGCCTAACAGGGGTATAAGATATTTTTCACCTATGGATTGGGCGATATATTTTCTAACCTCATATTTATCCGACATGACTGTATATACAGGTCTTCTGTCATATAATTTAAGCCACTGCAATTTTTCGTTATAGGTTTGGGGATCTTTAAGATTTAGCTTTTTTTTCATCAATACACGGAACTTTAACGCAAGAAATAATTTATCCGGGATTATATGGGAAATTCCGGATTCTAAAAATAATAATAAAAACTTCGACGGAACGAGGCCGGGATTAGTTAAATACCTGAGGGTTTTCGTAAACAGCACGGCTTTCATAGATAAAAACGCCGGACAATCCGTTTTGGCAGGAAAAATACTATTTTTTTA